>SFHU01000037.1 GCA_004555535.1 Clostridiales bacterium | reverse complement strand
GGCGCGCAGCCGCGCAGCGTGCTGCTCATCGGCGAGGGCCCCGCCGCCGCGCGCTATGCTGCCGCGGCCGCCGGCAACCCCCGGGCCGGCCACCGGCTGTGCGGCCATGTCGCCAGCGCGCCGCAGCCGTTCGGCTGCCCTTATCTGGGGGACTATGACGCGCTCAGCCAGGCGCTCGCCTCCGCCGCGCCCGACGAGGCCGTCATCGCCCTGCCCGCCGCGCAGTATGTGCGCATCGACAGCGCCATTGCGCTGTGCGAGGCCGCCGGTCTGCCGCTGAAGATCATCCCCTGCTATGAATCCCGTATCAGCGCCCGGCTCTCCACGACGGTCTTTGCGGGCGTGCGCATGGTCGACATCCGCACGGTGCCGCTCGATTCCCCCGGCAACGCGCTCGTCAAGCGCGCGATGGACGTCCTGCTCGCCGCGCTGCTGCTCCTGCTGCTTTCACCGCTGATGCTTGTGTTCGCCGTAGGGGTGAAGCTCTCCACGCACGACACGGTGCTCTTCCGCCAGGAGCGCGTGGGCAAGGACAAGAAGCCCTTCATCATGCTCAAGTTCCGCAGCATGCGCCGTAACGACAGCGAGGCCACCGCCTGGAGCACGCGCTCAGACGAGCGGCGCACGCGCTTCGGCGCGCTGCTGCGCAAATTTTCGCTGGACGAGCTGCCCCAGCTCTTCAACGTCCTGAAGGGGGACATGAGCCTCGTCGGCCCGAGGCCGGAGCTGCCCTGCTTTGTGGAGCAGTTCCGCGACGAGATCCCGCTGTACATGCTGCGCCACCGCGTCAAGCCGGGCATCACAGGCTATGCGCAGGTCTGCGGCCTGCGCGGCGACACCTCGGTCAAGGCGCGCATCGAGCGGGACATCGCCTACATCGAGGGCTGGTCCGTCTGGCTCGACCTGCGTATCCTGCTCCTGACGCCGCGCGCGCTGGTCAACGACGAGACGCTTCCGCCGCTGCGCCGAAAAATACAGTGATCAGTCCGAGTATACGCGCGAAGCGAAGAAGGGGCCTGGGGATGAGTCCCCAGGCCCCTTCTTCGCCTCGCGCTTATCGCTCGTTTTTATCTGAGAATCGTATGAGAAAAAGCCGTCAGGGAGCGAAGCAATCCCGGCGGCCTTTTTCGCTCAGCCCGATTCTGTCTGGGCGCATTGGACGCAGATTTACATTGTACCGCAAAAAGGCTGCCGCAGAGCATCGCTCTGCGGCAGCCTCCTCTTTCGGGAAAATGAAATTACTTGACCTCGACGGTCGCGCCGGCGTCGACCAGCTTCTTCTTCATGGCCTCGGCCTCTTCCTTGGTCGCGCCCTCCTTCAGGGTCTTCGGAGCGCCCTCGACGATGTCCTTGGCTTCCTTCAGGCCCAGGCCCGGGACAACCTCGCGGACAGCCTTGATGATGGCGACCTTCTTGGCAGCGTCGAAGCCGGTGAGCACGACGTCGAACTCGGTCTTCTCCTCAGCGGCGGCAGCGGCCGGGGCAGCGGCGCCGGCAGCGGCAACGGGGGCAGCGGCGGTCACGCCGAACTTCTCCTCAAGGGCCTTCACAAGCTCGGAGCACTGGATCAGCGTCAGGCTCTCGATAGCGGAAACGATCTCATTGATTTCCATGGTATTTACCTCCATATTGATTTTTTGTTGATGTGTCGCCGTCTGTGCGGCGTGTTTTGCGGGCGGTTTACTCGGCAGCAGCTTCGTTCTGCTTGTCCACGATCGCCTTGATGACGTAGGCGAGCGCGGTCGCCTGAGAATTCAGGCAGCCCATGATCTTGGCGATGAGCTGATCGCGCGGCAGGATGTCGGCCAGGGCCTTGACCTCTTCCACGCTCTGCACAGCGCCGTCCATGATGCCGGCCTTGATGGTCAGCGGGGACGCCTTCTTGTCCTTCTCAGCCGCCGCGATGAACTCCTTGATGAGCTTGGGCGCGGAGACCGGATCGTTGTTGCTGAAAACGAAGGCGTTCGGGCCCTCGAGCACCTTGTCGTCGAGCTTGATGCCCTTGTTCTCCAGGGCGCGCTTGACGAGCGTGTTCTTGAGCACGCAGTAATCGACGCCGGCGGCACGGCACTTCGCGCGCAGCGCGGTGATGGCCTCCACGGTGAGCGCCTTGTATTCGACGATCACGATGGACTCCGCCTTCTCGATCTTCTCCTCGATTTCGGAAACAACGACTTTCTTTGCTTCAATATTCTTGGACATGGTCATTTTCCTCCTTCCCGAAAGGTTTCGGAAAAGAAAAGCCCCTGCGCTGGGCGCAAGGGCAGAAAACCGCATTCACGGATGATCGCACGCTCGCGCCTCGGCTGGCGGAAAACCTTTATGACGCGAAACCGCGTCACCAGCTGTCTTAGGCACAGAACTTTTCAATTCACATCGGCTATTGTATCATGAAAGCCAAGCCCTGTCAACGCTTTTTTGCGATTTTCGCGCGGATTCCACAGGGAATGCAAAGGACCTGCCCCCTGAGGGAGGCAGGCCCGTATGCTCGCTGATTACAGGATCAGTAGTTCTCCGCGCGGACCTCGAAGTAGCTCTGCGGATGCCGGCAAACCGGGCAGACGTCCGGGGCCTTCTTGCCCATCACGAGATGGCCGCAGTTGCGGCACTCCCACATCGTCATTTCGCCCTTCTCGAAGACCTTCTGCATCTGCACGTTGGAGAGCAGCGCGCGATAGCGCTCCTCGTGCGCCTTCTCGATGAGCGCGACGCCGCGGAACTTGGCGGCCAGCGTCGTGAAGCCCTCCTCCTCGGCTTCCTTGGCGAAGGTCGCGTACATGTCGGTCCACTCGTAGTTTTCGCCCGCAGCCGCGGCCTCGAGGTTGGCGGCGGTGTCGCCCAGCAGGCCGAGCTCCTTGAACCACATCTTCGCGTGTTCCTTCTCGTTCTCGGCGGTCTTGAGGAAGATCGCCGCGATCTGCTCATAGCCCTCCTTCTTGGCGACGGAGGCGAAGTAGGTGTATTTGTTGCGCGCCTCAGACTCGCCCGCAAACGCGGTCATGAGGTTTTTTTCCGTCTTGCTGCCCTTGAGCTCCATAAATAATCTCTCCTTTTCGTGTCGGATTGTCCCGTTTCCTGGTCGATCCGGCCGCGCTCAGGCGGCCCTGCCTGAGGGTATTATACCATATTCCAATCCAAAATGAAAATGTTTCTCATCCATTCTCATCCGGCTTTTTCCTGTCCGGTCAAGCTCTGCCGCCTCACGCCAGCTTGCGGCCCATCATGACGCCCATCGCGGAGGCCATCATGAGGCCGCGCGTCCAGCCGGAGGAATCGCCCAGGCAGTACAGGCCGCGCACGTTCGTGCTCAGCTCCTCGTCCATCTTGACGCGGTTGGAGTAGAACTTGAGCTCCGGCGAGTACAGCAGCGTCTCAGTGGAGGCGAAGCCCGGCACGACGACGTCGACCGCCTGGATGAAGTTGATGATGTTGATCATCGCGCGGTACGGCATGGCGGCGGTGATGTCGCCGGCGACGGCGTCGGGCAGCGTCGGGCGCACGTTCGACTGCGCGAGCTCCTTCTGCCAGGTGCGCTTGCCGTCGAGGATGTCGCCGAAGCGCTGCACGAGGATATGCCCGTTGGCGAGCATATTCGTCAGCTCGCCGACCTTCTGTGCGTAGGCGATGGGCTGATTGAAGGGCACGGAGAAGTTGTGGCTGCACAGCACGGAGACGTTCGTGTTGTTGCTCTTGAGATCCTTGTAGGAGTGGCCGTTGACGACGGCGAGGTCATTGTCATAGTTCTCCTGGCTGACAAAGCCGCCGGGATTCTGGCAGAAGGTGCGCACCTTGTTCTTGAAGGGCTTCGGGTAGCCGATCAGCTTGCTCTCGTAGAGCACGCGGTTGACCTCGTCCATGACCTCGTTGCGGCACTCGACGCGCACGCCGATGTCGACCGTGCCGGGCTGATGGGCGATGCCGTGCTCGGCGCAGAGGCGCTCGAGCCAGTCCGCGCCGCGGCGGCCCGTCGCCACGACGGTGTGCTCCGCGCGGATCTCCTGCGTCTCCTGACCGCGGCGCAGCGAGACGCCCAGGCAGGTCTCCCCGTCCATGATCAGCTCCTCGCACTCCCAGCCGAAGATCAGCTCGACGTCGTGCTCGCGCAGGTAGTTTTCCAGCGCCAGGTAGAGCGTCTGCGCCTTCTCCGTGCCCAGGTGACGGATCGGGCAGTCGACGAGCTTGAGGCCCGCCTGAATCGCGCGCTTGCGGATCTCGCGCACCTCGTCCGGATTGCCCACGCCCTCCACGCGGTTGTCCGCGCCGAATTCGAGATAGATCTTGTCGGTGTAGTCGATCAGCGCCTGCGCCTTGTCCGGGCCGATGAGCGTCGGGAAGTCGCCGCCGACCTCGCAGGACAGGGACAGCTTGCCGTCCGAGAAGGCGCCCGCGCCGGAGAAGCCGGTGGTGATGTGGCAGTAGGGGCGGCAGTTGACGCACTTATTCGTCACGGACTTCGGGCAGCGCCGCTTTTCGATCGGCTGGCCCTTCTCGACGATGGCGATGGATTTCTTGCTGCCCTTGCGAATCATCTCGATGGCGGTAAAGATGCCCGCAGGCCCTGCGCCGACGATGACAACGTCCTTTTTCATAGTGATCTCTCCTGTTCTTTTTTTTCGATTTGATATGGCCAAGCGGCCCCGGCCTCCACGGCCCGTCTGCCGCTCATATCCGTGTTCATTCCGGCACGCGCTCGATGATCGCGCTCGAGCGCCCGCTCACGCGCGAGGTGCCCACGGCGAGCACTCCGCCGTCCGCCGCCGGCAGCAGGAAGACGCCCTCCGGCCGCAGCTCGATGGGCAGCACGGCCCAACGCTCCCCGTCCGGCGTCGCGGCGATGCACACCCCGCTGGTCGTCACATCGCCCCGCGCCCCCAGGAGCATGGTCTCCCGCGCGCCCTGCGCGGGCAGCACGGCGAAGATGCCGCCCAGGTTCTCGACCGTCTGAATTGTCCGCAGCACGCCGCTCGCGCTCAGCTGCGCAATGACCGCCTCGCAACGCAGGCCGTCCGGCGAGCGCTGCAGAAACGCCTCGTCCCAGTCGGAGATCGTCTCCACCCCGGAGAGGTAGCGCCCGCCGAGCAGAAATCCACCGTCCTGCGTCTGCGCGGCGCAGCACCACTGGAGCCTGTCCGCCGCCGTGTGGATCGGGATGCGTGTCTGCCAGTGCACGCCGCCGTTTGCGTCCAGCCGCGTGACCAGCGAGCCGCCGTCCGTCTCCGCCCAGCAGAGCGCGCCGTCCACAAGCGCCAGCCCGTCCTCGGGCGCGGCGTGCGGGCCATTGTCCGTCTCCGCCTCCCGTCCGGCCTCATCGACAAGGACCACCCGCTCGCCGCCGCCCGTCTCGCGCAGCAGCAGCGCGACGACGCCGCCTTGCGCCTGTGCGGCCAGCACCTCGCTCACCGGGCGCGCGTAGAGCGCCTCGTCGTATTCGCCCGCCGTCAGCGGCGTGTAGCGCTCCACGAAGAGCAGCGTCGTGTCGCCGACCGCGCCGGTAAACTCGTTTTCAAGCAGCACGACGCCCCCGTCCATGCGCTCCATCGCGCTGGCCGCGGTCATCGCCTCCACGCCGACGGCGCGCTGCCCGAGCAGGTGCCCGTCCTCGTCAAAGAAGAGCACGTCGTCGCTGTCCAGCGCGGCAAAGCCCTCCGCCGTCTCCGCGAGCGCCATCGCGTTGTCATCGAGGTCGACCGTATAGACGATCTCGCCCGTGCAGCTGACGCGAAAGAGCATCCCGAAGGCGTCCGCGCGCTGTGCCGAAAAGAGCACTGAGCCATCGTCAAAGGAGATCGCGTCCAGCGCCGTGGTCAGCTTGCCCTCCTCCAGCGGCACCGGGGTGACGGTCAGTCCCTGCGCATCACCCGGGCGCAGCCAGTACACCGAGGCCTCCCCCGCCTCCGAGGTCGTGATCTCCGCCAGCAGTCCGTCGCCGCCGCGCACGAGCACGCGCACCATGTCCCGCGGCTCCGGGTAGACCGCGCCGGGGAAGACCTCGCCCGCCTCGCTGATCGCGGGCAGGCACCAGTTTCCGTCCCCGTGACCGACGATCACCGCCAGCATCGCCTCGCCGTCCTCGTTTTCATAGGGGATGGCGCGCATCGCGCAGGCCTTGTCCGTGTGCGCGCAGAGGGCGTCGGCCTGCGGCACGGTCACGCGCGCCGTCACCCTGCCCCGCTCGCTGATGCGCAGCCACTCCTGCCCCGTCGTCTCGCCCCGGAGCACGGCGGAAAACGTGCCGTCCGTGTGGGCGTAGGGCGAAATCATCTCGTCACGCCCGGCGTGCGCCGTGCAGACGCTCCAGAGCAGCCGCCCGTCCGCGCCCACGCGCGCGGCCCAGCCGGCCTTGCCCGTCCGCTCGCGGAAGGCGAGGCTGCCGTCCGCGGAGGTTGTGTATCCGACGGCGAAGAGCCCGCCCTCGCAGGCCGCCGCCTCGAGAAGCCTGTCGGTGCCGCCGCCGCCGAAGCTGGCCATCCCCTCGAGCGCCGTCGCCCGCAGCGGACAGAGCAGCAGCAGCGCCAGCGCGCACGCACAAAGCCCCTTTCGCATCTCACTCTCTTCCCTTCACCATGGTCAGCGCAATCCGCTTCTTTTTCTCGTCCACGCTGACCACCCAGACCTTCACCACGTCGCCGACGCTGACCGCCTCGCTCGGGTGGCGGATGAAGCGGTCGGCCATGCGCGAGATGTGGACGAGGCCGTCCTGGTGCACGCCGATGTCGACAAACGCGCCGAAGTCGATCACGTTGCGGACGGTGCCCGTCAGCTCCATGCCGGGCTTCAGGTCGCTGATGTCCAGCACATCCGTGCGCAGCACGGGCGCAGGCAGGTCCTCGCGCGGGTCGCGGCCAGGCTTCTGCAGCTCCGCTGCGATGTCCCGCAGCGTCATCTCGCCGATGCCCAGCTCCGCGGCCAGCTTTCCCGCGCCCTCCTGCTCCACGCGCGCGCAGATGCCGGGAATGCCGCCGCTCTTCAGGGCCTTGGCGTCATAGCCCAGGCGCGCCAGCAGCGCCTTTGCCGCCGGGTAGCTCTCCGGGTGCACCGCCGTCGCGTCGAGCGGGTTGCTCCCGTGCACGCGCAGGAAGCCCGCGCACTGCTCAAACGCCTTCGGCCCCAGCTTGGGCACCTTCTTGAGCTGCGCGCGCGACGCGATGCCGTTTTCGTCGCGGTAGGCGACGATGTTGCCCGCCAATGCCTCGCCGATGCCCGCGACGTGCGTCAACAGCTGCGCGGAGGCCGTCTCCACGTCGACGCCGACGCTGGATACGCAGCTCTCCACGACGCCGGCGAGCGCGCTCTCCAGCTCCGCCTGCTTGAGGTCGTGCTGATACTGCCCCACGCCGATCGCCTTGGGATCGATCTTCACCAGCTCGGCGAGCGGGTCCTGCATCCTGCGCGCAATCGAGACAGCGCTGCGCAGGGAGACGTCGTATTCCGGGAATTCCTTCGCCGCGAGCTTGGAGGCGGAGTAGACGCTCGCGCCCGCCTCGCTGACGATCATGTACTGCACGCCCGGCGTCTCGCGGATCAGCTCCGCGATGAACTGCTCGCTCTCGCGGGAGGCCGTGCCGTTGCCGATGGCAATGGCCGTTACGCCGTGGCGGCGGATCATCGAGAGGATCTGCGCCCTCGCGCGCGATTTCTGCGCCTCGTGCGCGGGCAGCGTGAAGTAGCCCACGCCGGTTTCCAGCACCCTGCCGCCCTCGTCGACGACGGCGAGCTTGCAGCCCGTGCGAAAGCCCGGGTCGACGCCCAGCGTCACGCGACCGCGGATGGGCGGCTGCATCAGCAGCTGGTGCAGGTTGTCGCCGAACACGCGGATGGCGCCCTCGTTGGCGCGGTCGGTCAGCTCGTTTCGGATCTCCCTCTCCAGCGACGGCGCGATCAGGCGGCTCCAGGCGTCCGCCGCCGCCCCGCGCACGGCGTCACAGCAGGGGCTGCCCGGCCGGATGACCGCGCGGCAGATCGTCTGGTTCGCCAGCGCGCCGTCGATCTCAATGCCGACCTTCAGCCATTCCTCCCGCTCACCGCGGTTGATCGCCAGCACACGGTGGCCCGCCGCCCGCATCACGGGCTCCCTGTAGTCGTAGTAGGGCGCGTAGACGCTGTCGCCCTCCTTCGCCGCCGTGCTGCGCAGCACGCCGCTGCGGCGGATGAGCGCGCGCAGGCTGGCGCGGATGGCCGCGTCGTCGCTGATCTGCTCGGCGATGATGTCCTGCGCCAGGGCAACCGCCATTTCCGCGTCCTCGACGCCCTTGTCCGCATCGACGTAGGCCGCGGCCAGCGCCAGCGGCTCCGCGCCGCGCCGCTGCTCAAGAATCGCCTGCGCGAGCGGCTCGACGCCCTTCTCCCGCGCGATCATCGCGCGCGTGCGGCGCTTGGGCTTAAAGGGCCGGTAGAGGTCCTCCAGCTCCGCCAGGGTCGACGCGGCCTGCAGCTTCTTTCTCAGCGTATCGTCGAGCTTGCCCTGTTCCCCGATGGCCGCCTCGATCTGTGCGCGCCGTTTGTCCAGCCCGCGCAGGTAGGTCAGCCGCTCGCTGAATTCGCGCAGCTTCTGGTCGTCCATGGCGTTCGTGCGCTCCTTGCGGTAGCGCGCGATGAACGGGATCGTGCAGCCCTCGTCGATCATCTCGACGATGTTTTTTGCGATGGCCGGGGAGACGGCAAATTCCTGCGCAAGCAGGGCGCTGAAGTCAGTCATGCGTTTTCTTTCCTTGTCTGGATCGTTTTACAGTTCAATGACCTCGAGGTCATCGGGGACATAGAGGTCGCCGCCGTAGCTTTGCCGCGCCTCCGCGCTGTAGAGCGCCTTGCGCTGGGCGTAGTTTTTATCCTCGGTGTGCCAGAGGACGAGGTGCGGCACGCCGAGCGCATTGGCCAGCCTGGCTGCGTCGGCGACGGTGCTGTGGTGCTTCTCGTAGGGCTTGAAGACGTCCGCCTGCTCCTGCAGGCAGAAGGCCTCGCACAGCAGCCAGTCCGTCCCCTCGACGATGCCCCGGCAGTCCGGGTTGAAGGGCTCGTCGCCCAGGCAGGTCAGCTTCTTGCCGCTGTGCAGCCTCGTGGTGAAGCCGAACTGCAGCAGCTTGGTGGAGTGGATGTCGAAGAACGTCACGTCATAGCCGCACAGCCGCGCCTTCGTGCCGTCCTCGATGTCGTGATAGAAGACGCGCTCGCCGATGAGCCTGAGGAACTTCTTCTGCAGCATCAGCTCGCCGATCATCTCGAGGCCCTTGCGGACGGTCTTGTGGCAGTAGACATGCAGCTCGCCCTCGAACTTGCCCGCGCGCATCATCGTCATGATCTTGCGCAGCACCCAGACGGCCCCGTTCAGGTGATCGGGATGGGCATGGGTGATGAAGAAGTCGTGGACGCGCTCAAAGCCAAGGCCCGCGTCCTCCATCTGCCGCAGGATACCGTTGCCGCCGCCCGCGTCGACCAGCAGCAGTCCGTCCCCGTTCTCCAGCGCAAAGCAGGTATTGTAGCAGCGGGTCGCCAGCGCATAGCCGGTGCCCAGCACATGAAGCCTTTCCATTCCTACCCCTCCGTTCTCCGGTTCACATACAGATCTATTATACGCCACCCGCGCCCTTTGGGCAAGAGGGCGGGCAGGAACCGGGCCATTTCCGGTTATCGCGCACTTGGCTCCCCCTATGGCGGGCTGTCAGCTTAGCTGACTGAGAGGGCCCTCTCCGCCCCTACGGAGGGCCCTCTCCGCCCCTACGGAGGCCCCTCTCCCACGGGGAGAGACAAGAGAGGCTTTGCCGCCAGTACGCCAATTTGTAGGTTTGTTCGGTTCCATATGACCACATGACAGGATATAATCAAGAACAGCCACAGCAGCGCAAACTACTGTGGCTGTTATCTGTCTTACGGACGCTCGCCTTTTGACAGTCCTTTCGTGATCTTGTCGGTATCAGTCCTGCACGACGCTGCCGGCGGCCTCGGCCTCCTCCAGCTCGTGCATATACTTGTAGACCGTGTAGCGGGAGACGCGCAGTTGCTCGGCCACAATCGCGACCGACTTCTGGTAGGTGAACGCGCGCCGCTTGTAGAGCATCCGGATGACGCGCATCCTGTCCGTCTTCTTCATGGCGGCGGGCTCCTTGCCCACGGCGCTGATGCATTCGCGCAGCAGCTCCTCGAGCTGGCTTCGCGCGTCCTGCATGAGCGTCTGCTGCAGGTCGCCGCTGGTGGCCGTCATCTCGCTCAAAAGCTGATTGGCGCGCACCATGTTGGTGATGTCCATGTTGATGCCCAGCGCGAAGTGGTAATCCTCGCCCACGACGTTGAAGGTCGTGCTCTTGAGCGTGCGCCCGTCGCGGGAGAGCACCAGCTGGTTGGTGTAGTCCTTGTTCTGGTAGACCGTCTCGTCGTAGTCGCCGATATCGCCGAAGATATCGGCCGTCGAGCCGACCTCGCGCCCCGTGACGGAGCCGTTGTAAATCACCAGAATCGGATGCCCCGGCCGCGTCATGTCGTGCACCAGGGTTTCACAGTTCGGCCCGAACATCACCGCGATGCCCTTGGCCTCGTTTTTGAGAAACGTGAGCATGTCTTCTCTGTTCATCGGTATCCTCCGTCCGGCGATTCTCACCCGCCGCAAATGCGGGTGGAGCGTGTCAATCCTTCCTCCGGCCGCGCCAGTTCCCGCACGCGGCGATGCCAGTCTCCCGATTTCCGCTATGATTATATCACGTTTTGTCCGCTATTGAAAGCCCCTTTCCCGCCTGCATGAACGAGATTCCCGTCAGAATGCCCGCGGTCAACACCATGAGCGATGCCGCAAACAGCGGGATGTGCAGCGCCCAGCAGGCAGAGAGCGACGCGAGCTCCATCAGCGCGGCGACGGGCAGCAGCAGTGGCATGCGGCAGGCCAGCACAGCGCTGAGCACGACCGCGAGATAGAAATAGCGCTCATGCATTCTCGGCAGCAGGAACACGATCACAAGCGTCATCAGCACCGCCAGATGCGCATAGCCGTCGTCGCAGAGCCGTCCCGCTCGGCGGATGCCGGCCGCCGTCAGCAGCGCAGCCGCGCCGAAGGCCAGCCCCATGCCGAAATTCCCGTAGGCGTAGACGTCCAGCCCCTCCGTCTCCAGCAGCCCGAAGAGGCTCGGCGCGTTGTAGCTCAGCCCGGTGTACAGGCCCGTCTGCCCGGCGTAGATGCCGACGATCCGCGCGAGGCTCTTTCCGCCCAGCAGCGCCGGCAGCATCACGGCCAGCAGCGTGCCCAGGAAGACCAGCGCGTCGCTCAGGCGCAGCTTCCTGTCCGCCCAGAGCACGGCGACGATCGGCAGCAGGAACACCGCCTGCAGCTTGAACGCCAGCGAGAGCGCAAAGCAGACCGCCGAGCGCGCGGGCCTGCCCTCCAGCGCCAGCGCCAGCCCCCAGACCGCGCAGGCCGCATACAGGCTGTCGCACTGGGCGAACATGCCGCCGTTCAGGACGACCGTCGGCAGCAGCAGCACCGCGCCAAAGGCGGCGGCGTTCGCTTTGCCCCCGCGCTGCGCCAGCCGTGCCGCGCCATACGCCAGCAGCGCGTCCCCCGCGAAGGAGACGGCCTTGACCGCGTAGAGCGCGGGCGCCGGCAGCCGCGTGATCAGGAAGAGAATGTACTGGTAGAGCACGTTGTATTCGCCGACGTCGGCGCGCATGCCCTCGGCAAACGAGCCTGCCGCCAGCCTGTCAAGCCATGACGCCAGGTAGATGTCGTAATCCCCCGCGGAGCGGTCGATGAAGCTGACCCGCGCGAGCATCGCCGCCGCGCAGAGCGCGCACATCAGCAGCGCGGCCAGCGGGCTCCCCCCGTTCCCGCGCTCCACGCGCATCGCCAGGGCCAGCATCAGCGCGAGCGGCAGCGTCAGCACGAGCACGCCCGCCGCGCGCGCCGCCGTCCCGGCGCCCTCCAGCTGCGCAAGCGGGCGCGTCATCATCAGCAGGAAGAACGCCAGCGCCGTCAGCGCGCCCAGCGCGGCGCGCACCGCCCCCGGCGCGGGCGCATTCAAGGCCGTCCGCAGGCGCGCGTCCAGCGCATCCAGCCGCGCCCTCATGCGCGCACCTCACCGCCCTCAGCAGCGGAAGGCTGCTTCAGCGCGGAAAGCAGCTCCAGCGCCAGCACCACCGCAGCCGCGATGGCCAGCAGGCTCAGCGCGGTGAGCGGCAGCGATTCATACCCGAAGATCGCGGTCATATAGCCGCACAGCGAGACCCCCTCCAGCACCGCCGCCGCCGCGAGCTGACGCGCATTCTGCGCCAGCGCAAAGCCCAGCAGGCAGGCCAGGTACAGGCAGCGGACGTTCATCTGCGGCAGGATCAGCGGCAGCCCCGCGGCCAGCAGCCACGCGCCCAGCAGCAGCGTCCGGTTGGAAAGCGGTGCGCGGGCGCGCAGCATCGCCGCCACGACCAGCAGCGCCGACGCGATGCCCAGATACAGCCCCATGCCGCTGAACTCGCGCACGGAGGCGATCCGCATCAGCCCGAAGACCCCCGGCGCGTTGTCCGTCAGGCCGATGGTCTCCGAGGCGATCTCCAGCTGCTGCGCGTAACGCCCAAAGAGCGAGGCAAGGCCGAGGCCATCGACGAGAATCGCCGCCTGCAGCGCGACAAACGCCAGCAGGATCGCCAGCAGGTGCCGCAGCGACACGCGCCGCTCCATGAACAGCACGATCAGGATCGGGAAGACGAACGCGCTCTGCAGCTTCGTCGCCAGCGCCGCGCCCAGCAGCAGGCAGCCCGCCAACGGATGCTCATCCAGCACAAGCGTCAGCCCCCACAGCGTCATCGCCGCGAAGATGGCGTCGCACTGCGCCCAGCAGCCCGCGTTGAAGAGCAGCGTCGGCGCGAGCATGCACAGCGCCATCGCGCCCAGTGCGCGAGCGGGGCTCGCCCCTGCCTGCCGCGCCAGCCTGAGCGCCGCGCAGGCCGCCGCGCTCAGAAACACGAGGTCAACCAGCTTGATCGCATAGAGCGCGGAGAAGTTTTCCAGCCGGGAGAGCAGCGCGCAGAGGATCAGGTAGCCGCCCGACCAGCCGTCATCCTCCCAGGCCATCGCCGTGGGCAGCTCGTAGTTCCACATCTCCTCCAGCAGCGGCTCGAGCACCTTCGTATAGCGGCCCGGCTTGATGGGCAGCATCGCCAGATGCGTGCCGATGGCCAGCATCGCCGCCAGCGCGGCGCACAGCAGCACCAGCACCGAGCGGTCGCAGCGGTGGATCGCGCCGCAGGCCCCCAGCATCAGCATCGCCAGGCAGAGCGTTCCGACCGCCGCGATGACGGCCGCGCCCTCCATACCCGCGCACAAGTGCAGCGCCACCGCAAAGAACGCCGCGCACAGCAGCGCGCAGAGCCCGGCGGTCTGCATGCCGTTCAGCTCCGCGGACATGACAATCCGGAGCGGATCCAGCCCCTTCAGCTTATCCCTGTTCATCATGCCTTCACCTCCGTCGCGCAGCGCGCGTCACACGGCGCATTGAGCGTCCGCCACAGCGCGGCAGCCGTCAGCGCGATGGCCGCCGTCTGCGCCAGCGCCGCCCAGCGCATGTCCATCACGACGTCGCCCGGCAGGCCCGCCGTGTAGCTGATGTAGGAAGCCAGCCCGAAGAGCAGCGGCAGCACGATCCGCTGCGGGTTGTAGGCCGCCGCCACCAGCGAGAGCACGTCCGCGCCGAACGTGTAGCGCTCGTGCATCTTGGGCAGGCAGTAGGGCACCAGCGAGAGCACCAGCAGCGCAAAGAGCACCGTGCTCTCCTGCGAGAGCGCCTCCCGCTTCACGCACACGGCCAGGCAGGCGGCGGCCAGCGCGGCAAACGCCAGGCACATCGCCATGCTCCCGAACATCGAGAAGAACGCCTCCCTGTCAATCGCGCAGGGCAGCAGCTGATACAGGTTCGGCGCGTTGACCGTCATGAAGTTGTACGCGCCCGCCTGCTGCAGGTAGACGGTCAGCACATGGTGCAGCGACTTGCCGCCCCACAGCGCGGGAACCATCATCGCCATATAGCCCACGGGAATCATCAGCAGGTGGCGCAGCTTGACCTTTTTGCGCAGCCACAGCGGCAGCAGCACAGGAAAGAAGAACACCGCCTGC
Organism: Clostridiales bacterium; assembly: GCA_004555535.1. Classification (GTDB taxonomy): domain Bacteria; phylum Bacillota; class Clostridia; order Christensenellales; family Aristaeellaceae; genus Ventricola. Next base: position 10,397 of record SFHU01000037.1, on the reverse strand, counting down.
AGCTTGAAGGACAGCGCCACGCCGAAGCAAAGCATGCTGCGCACGGGATGATCCCGCAGCGCAAGCCAGAGCCCCAGCAGGCACAGCGACGTATAGAACACGTCGCACTGGCCCCAGTAGGCACCGTTGAAGACGACCGTCGGCAGAATCTGCGCGATGTGGAACAGCAGCAGCGGCGCCGCGTCGCCCCTAAGGCGCAGCGCGGCCAGGCGCATGACCGCGTAGCCCAGCAGGATCTCGCACAGGATCGACGCTGCCTTGATCAGGTAGAGCCAGGGATAGTCGGGCAGGCGCGAGATCAGCAGCAGCAGGTACAGATACGGCGGCGTGTAGTCGCTCTGGATGTACGTGCCCAGCCCCTCGCGGATGCCCATGCCCGTGTAGCTGTAAATCCAGTTGCTCAGGAAGATGTCGTAGTCGTCGCTGACGTAATCGAGCAGCGAGATCTTCGCCAGCAGCACAGCGCCCGTGATCACGCTCAGCACCAGCAGCATGGACAGCGGCAGCCGGCCCGCCGCCTTCATCTGCACGGCGATGGAGACAGCGAAAATCGCCGTGAACACCACGACCGTGATGGTGTGGATCTGCGCATAGAGAAAGTCGGCGTACTGATCCATCATCGCGTAGCGCGCGTTGCATGCAAAGACGGCGAAGACGAGCGTCGCCGCAGCAGCCAGCAGCGCGCGCGCCCAGGCCGGGCATCTCTTTCCCAGCGCCGCGCGCAGCGCGTCGCTCACAAAATTCCTGTTCATCATGATCCCTTTCCTTTTGAGGTCTTCTCTTTATTATACTGAATTCCGCGCCCTCTGTACAGCAAAACCTCGCGGGAAGCCCCGCTTTTGCCGGCATATCCGCGCCCTGTCGCGCATACGATGAGGAAGCGATGTGCTTTTCTCACATTTTGGTCCGACTCTGGACGCATCTGTGTCAAAGCGTTCTGCTATCATGCAGACAGGAATCCATTCTGACGAATTCGAGGTGAACCGATTTGCAAAGCACCCTTCCCGCACAAAAGATGAGGTCGCCGAAGCGGAGTGCGGCGGATGCGGTTTTTTCCCGTTCCTTTTACAGGCCCTATGAAGCCGCCGTCGAAACGGCGCTCTTTCTGATCTGCGCCGCCCGCAGGCGGCTCATCCGCGAGACCGGCGAGGACATCCGCGCGCTCACCTACCGGCTCAAATCCCCCGCCTCCATCCGCGGCAAGCTGATCAAGAAGGGCCTGCCCGTCAGCGAGAGCGCCGCCCGCGCCGCGCTGCACGATATCGCCGGGCTGCGCGTCGTCCTCGCGGATGAAAAGGAGGTCTATCACTTCGCGGAGCTCCTCTGCGCCTCGCCCGTCGCCCAGCTGCTCGATGAAAAGGACTATATCGCCGCCCCCAAGCGCAGCGGCTATCAGAGCCTGCATCTGCTGCTGAGCCTGCCCGTCAGCGTGCAGGGCGCCGCGATGATGGTGCCCGTCGAGGTCCAGCTGCGCACAGCCGCGATGGACATCTGGGCGAATATCGAGCACGACATGGTCTACAAGCCGCTGCCGCTCGAATCAGGAACGGATGCGTTTTGAGCAAAGAAAAAGGGAGTCCGGGAAATCAGGTTTCCCGGACTCTCTTCATCCTGTCGGCAAAAGGGGTATACACGCTTTCCTAAGCGTGAAGCCATTCCAGCCAGTCCCTTTACAGCGCCGCCTCGAACGCCTCGAAGAACTCCGGGCAGCTCCAGCCGCCGCAGCCGCAGAGCGTGTCCCCGGAGACGCCGAGCTGCAGCCGCAGCCCGTTGTCAAGCGTCACCGTCAGCGTCTGCTTGCCCGCGGTCTGGTCCGCCGCCGTCAGCGTCGCATGGTCGAGCAGCACGGCGACGACCTCGTTGGCCGCGTCCCCGCTCAGCGCCCCCACGCCGGAGAGCTCCATCGTCCTGACCTGCCCGCGCACGGAGAACGTGTCCTCCAGCGACTGGCCACCTGGACCCCGGCCCGCGTGGCTCACACGCTGGAACAGGCGCAGCCTGCCGTCCACCTCGCAGGCGACAGCGGTGCTGCTGCTCATGCCCGTCACGGCATAGACCGCGGCGCCCTCCTCCGCGACGTTGGATACGCCGTTCTCAAGCTCCTGCTCGGAGGCGAGGGAAGGCTCCTGCGTGAAGGTCTGCACCGTGCCGATCTGCTCGCCGCGCAGGGAATCGCCCATGTCCTGCGGCGAGGTGAGCAGCCTGTACACCGCCCCGCCGACGGAGACCATCGGGATGTCGCCGGATGCCGTCGCAAAGAGCGAATCCTCCCTGGGCGCTGCCGCGCGCACGCTGGCCCCCTCGCCCAGATCCGCCACGCTCACGCCCGGCAGCGCGTCTCCCGCCCCTGCCGCGATGGTCTCAATCTGCACGGTGCCCTGCCTCGCGGCGACGACCGGCTCCTCCGGCGTCTGCGGCATCAGCCGGCTTCCCCCGGCGATGCCGACGCACACGAGCGCCAGCGCAGCGCAGCAGGCTGCCGGCATCCACACGCGCCGCGGCGCCCAGCGTCCCGGCTGCTCCTGCGCGGCAGCCAGGCGGACGCGGCGCTTCATCGCCTCGCCCGCGTGCAGACCGCCGAGCATCTCCTCCGCGACCGGCCCCAGACGGTCAAGCGCTTTCATTTCATTCACCGGTTGCTTCCTCCTTCAACAGCACCTCGAGCTTCTTCCTCGCTCTGGAGAGGCGGCTGGAAATCGTTCCCTCCGGCAGCTTGAGCATCTGCGCAATCTCCGCAATGCCCAGCCCCTGATAGTAGTGCAGCAGCACCGTCTCGCGGAACGCAGGCGGCAGCTTCTGCACGGCGCGCATCAGCTCCGCCTTCTCCTCCCGCTGCTCGATGGTCTCGTCCTGCGCGGGAATGATCTCCAGCGTCGGCGCGCCCAGGATCACGCGCTTGAGCCATGCGCCGCGCCACAGGTCGCGGCAGCAGTTGACCGTCACACGCAGGAGCCAGGCCTTCTCCTTGCCCGGCTCGATCGTCGCGCCGTGCGTGTAGAGCTTCAAAAACACATCCTGGCAGACATCCTCGGCCTTGTGCCGGTCGGCCAGGTAAAAATAGGCCATGCGCAGCACGTCGTCGGCGTACTGCTCATAGAGCCGTTCAAACTGCTCGTTGTAATTCGCTGCCTGCTGGCCCGCTTCCAACTGTTTCACTTCCTGCCTCTGCTGAAATGACGAATGAGCCGTGCGTTTTCATCCGGCCCGGATAAAAAAATTCTCAATCATTATACCCCAAAGCGCGCCGGCATGCAAGCCGCCCGCCCAAACAGGAAAAAAGCGGCTGGACCCCTGTCCAGCCGCCCAAGCTTTCCGCAAAAGGGGGCTCTCCCCCTTCCCGGGGGAAAAACCGCCTCCTTGCCCATCCATGCTGCTCAGAACGAGCGTCCGCCGCCGCCGCCGCGGGAGCTGCCGCCGCCAAAGCCTCCGCCCATCGGCGGACGCGGGGCGCGGGGCGGGGTGCGCGGGCCGCCGAAGCCTCCGCCCATCGGCGGACGCGGGGCGCGGGGCGGGGTGCGCGGGCCGCCGAAGCCCCCGCCCATCGGCGGGCGCGGAGGCCTGCGGTTGTTGTTGCGCCTGCCGAAGAGCCAGCCCAGCAAGAACCAGTTCAGGCAGCCGCTTCCGCCCCGGGAGAAGGCGTTGAAGATAACGCAGATCACGATGTAGACAAACACCAGCGTCAGAATGGTGTCAAACATGCTTCTTCCTCCCCCGCTTTCGCTTCGGGCGCTCTGGCTGGCCGGCGCGACATCCTGCGTCGCCGTGCTTCCCGCGAGGGAGAGCGTCTTGCCGTTCTGCCTGGCCAGATAGGTGCAGACGTCCTCGTAGAGCCCGCGCATGCCGTCCGCGAACCGGTTGTCCGCGAAGGCGTCGATGTTCTCGTCGATCAGCTCGCCGCATTTGCTGCCGGTGAGCACGCGGTCGATGCCCGTGCCCGTGCCGATCCGAATCGCGCGGTCGCCGCGCGAGAGCAGGATGACCGCGCCGTTGTCCTCGTCCGCGTCGCCGATGCCCCAGGTGTTGATGAGGTCGGTCGCGTAGTCCGCCGCGTCCATGCCGTCCAGGAAGTCGACGACCACCGCGACGACCTGGATGCCCGTCGCGTCCTCGAGCGCCTGGCCGTAGGCGCTGATCGCGCTGATGTCGCTGTCGGAGAGCACGGAGCCGTCAAAGTCATACGCATAGCTGAACGTCTCCGGCTTGTCCGGCACGGCAGCCGCCGCCGTGCTGCCCAGCACCGCAGCCAGCTGCAGTGCGAGCAGAAGGGAAACCGCTCTTTTCATGGTGTGTCCTCCCCGCCCCCGTCCTCGGGGGCTGTCTCCTGTTCCTGTCCGTCCCGGTTTTCTCTTTCCTCTTCTTCCCTCGCGCGGCGCTCCTCCTCCTCCTGAACGTGGGAGGCGAAGCCGCCGACGTGGTGCGCCGCCATCGCCCCGGCAAAGGCCAGCAGCAGGATGACGGCCAGCGCAAGGATCGCCAGCGCGGCGAGCGCCTCCGGCGAGTCCTTCGCAGTTTCATAGGCAATTTTGAGGTTGGCCGGGCTCAGCCCGGAAAAGATGCTGTGCTCCATGCCGCGTCAGATGCCCTCGTACATGTCCGGCTCGGAGAGCAGGAATTTCGTGGGCAGGCTGTCATAGAGCCTGTCGGCCTTCTCGGCCTCCTTGTTGTAGGCCCGCGCCTCCTGGCGCAGGAAGCTGCCCTGCTCGGCGAAGCTGTCCGCCGCGCGGGTGAGCATCGTGAGGTTCTCCCCGCTGAGCGCGTCGCCCGCCTGGTCGATCAGCTCGCTGACGGCGGCGCTCAGGTCCTGGTCGGCGCGGCTGATGTCGCGCGCGGTCTTCGCGCCCGCCATCGCATCCACGGCGTCGTCCACCGCGTCAAGCAGCGCCGCGTCGAGGCCCGCCCGCTGCGCGACCGTCTGCACGTTCTGCGCCGCATCAATCCTGTCCTCGACGATCGATTTGACGTCGCCCTGGCGCAGGAACGCCGTAGGCGTCGCATTTTGCAGCGCGCGGAAGTTGCCCACAAAGAGCGAGACGACCAGCAGCACCGCCATGATCGCCATGCCTGCCGCCCGCGGGATGCGCCCGAGCTTCTCCTTCACGCCCTCCGGCTTCTTCTGCTGCGCCTTTCTGTCCGCCGTCTTCGGCGCCCTCTGCGGCGCCTGCTGTGTCGCTGCTGCGGCCATGCCATCCACTCCTTTTCCCTTGCCGACAGGCTGCAGGCTCACGCCTTGCCCTGTCTCGCCTGCTCCTGCGCCCTGAGCGACTGCTCAATCTGCGCCAGCTCCTCAAGCAGCGCGTCGGCAGTCTCCTGCGCGCGCTGCGAATCGCCCTTGCCCGCCTCGCGCGAGAAGGCATCCCTCTGCGCGTTCAGCTCGCGCGCGCCGCTGCGGATGCCGCGCGCCGCCTCCTCGCTCATGCGCCGCTGCGCCGCCATGGAGTCCGTCGCCCGGGCGAGCCCCAGCGCCGCGGCCATCTGGCTCTTCCAGAGCGGGATCGTGACCTCCAGCGCGCTCTGCAGCTTCTCGCAGGTCAGCCTGTCGCTCTCCTGCACCATGCGGATCTGCGCGGCAAGCTGCGTCGAGGCGGTCTGCGTCACGCGCAGATCCTGCACCCGGCGCTCCAGCCGCGCGACGGCCTCCGCGCTCTCGCCGCGTGCCTTCGCCTGGCGGATCGCCTCATCGCCCACGACGATCAGCGAGCAGAGCTCGCGGTAGAGCCCCTCGTTGCGCTCGTAGAGCCTGTCCAGCAGCGCGCTGTCGCGCATGAGCGCGACCCGCCTGTCGGTCATCTCGTCCGCGCAGGCGTTGATGCGCGGCTCCGCCTTCTCGTAGGCCGCGCGCACCTCGGCAAGCGGCGCGGCCCCGCCAAAGACCCTGCGCAGGAGCCCCTTCGCCTGGGCGGTGAACGAGCAGGCGCGGATCTGCTCCGCCAGCGTCTGCATGACGCCGCTCAGGGGCTTGACGTCCTCGCGCAGCATCTGCGCAAGCGCGATGCTCGTGAAGGCGTTCATCTCCTTCTGCGCCTTCGCGCCAAAGCCCATCACGGCGGCGCTGTCGCGCACGTCGAGCCTCGCCGCCATATCGCGGATGCGGGACTGCATCTGCGCGTCCAGCTGCTCCATCTGCGGCACGGCGCCCTGCTCGGGCACCAGCGCAAACTGCGAGAATTCGCCCATTTATTTTTCCCCCTGCGTGAAGAGCCCGGCGAACGGGTCCTCCTCCTTCTTCTGTGCCTCCTGCGGCGCCGCCGGCGCATCGTCCGTCAGGCCGTCGCTTCTGAGCATGTCGGAGAGCACGTCCATCTCGCTCTCCAGGTTGATGAAGCGGTATTCGCTCAAGGCGTCCAGCTGCTTGTGGAAGGCCGTCTGCACAGCGGCCATCGCCTCGCGGATGCGCGCGGCGATCTGCGCGCTCTGTCCCTGCTGCACCTCGTTTTCCAGCCGGGCGCGCGCGTCAAGCAGCTTGAGCGTCGCGGGCAGATAGTAGCGCAGGAACGTGCGCAGCGAGGAGAGCATGTTCGGCTGCTCCTCCAGCAGCGCGAGAATCCTGCGGCAGGTCGCCTCGATGTCGTCGATCTGCGCGGAAAGCTCCGGCTCGGCGATCGCCTCGTTGGCCGCGGCAATCGCGTCCAGCTGCCCGCGCGCCTCGGCGATGAGCGCGTCCACCTCGGCGTTGCCCGACTGCGGCGCGCGCTCCACCTCGATCACGCGGTCGGGGAAGGCCTTGCGGCCCACCGCAAACGCCGCCGCGCCGGCCGCCGCCGCGATGATGTACTGTACAGGCGTGCCGATGCCCAGCGTCAGCGCGACGAGCAGCACGCCCGCGCCGGCGCAGACAAACGGCGCGCCGGAACGAATCGTCCTCTTTTCCATGTGGTCCTTCCCCTTCCTGCGCGCAGGCCGTGCGGCCCGCCCCGCGTCAATCGTCGTCCGCGCGGAACGAGGCGCTCACCCGCGCCTCCGCCGGCACGACGCCGTAGCTCTGCCACTGGGACACAAACACACTGTCGATCATAAAGCGCGTGAGCACCGTGCCGCCCGCTGGAATGCCGACGTCGCGCAGCGTCATGCCGTCGGCGTAGATCATGGAGCCCTCGCCGGTGTACAGGCCAAAGGCGACCGTCGGGTCATACGCCGGGATGTCGCTCATGTTGGTCAGCTCGCAGACGACATACATCGCGCCGGACTCGTCCGTCTCGATGCTCGAGACGGCGGAGATGTCGTAGCTGCCGTATTCCGGGTTGACCGTCAGATAGCGGATATTGTAATCGATGCCCGTCACAGCCGGCACGACCGGGTTGCCGCTCTCGTCCGGCTCGAAGGCGACGATGTCAAACAGATATCCGTCCTCGCCCGGGTTGAGGAAGTAGGGCCAGAGGCTGCTGACCTCGCAGGTGGCCAGGATCTGTTCGCCGCCGTGCAGGTCAAAGCTGCCCGTCTCCAGGCAGATGATGTCCGTGGAATTGTTGTGCACCTGCGCGAAGCAGTAGACCATGTAGTATTCCCCGGACTGCACGATGCTGCACGAGGACTGCGTCACTACGCCCTCGCCGTCCGCCAGGGCGCCTGCCGCCGCGCAGCAAAGCAGCACACAAAGCAGCACCGCCGCCACTCTTTGAAGCAATGTCGTCTCCTCCTTTGCGCCCGCCCCGCGGGGAACGGGCATCCTGATCATACCATTTTGGGAAAGCCGCCGCAACCGACCGCGCTCACAATGTCGCCCTGCGCCGGCTAAAACCGCGTGCGGGCGCATGAACGCAGACGGCGCGAACGCCGCCTGGCATCCGCGCCGTGTCGCTTATTTCGTGAGCTGGCGGCGGACGCCGTCCTCGCTGACCGCGGTCAGCGGCGCATCCTCTCCGCTCAGGCAAAGCTGTTCCCCTTCGCCCAGCGCAAAGAGTGCGCGCAGCGCATTGATCTCCTCTACCGTGTAGACTTCGCGCACTGCCAGGTTCTTGTCGGCCAGCACGATGCTCGTGATGCCCGAGCGCTCGAGCACGTCCACGGCGTGCTGATCGATCTGCAGCAGCAGGCCGTCCGTCCACTCGGCGACGACGATCTGCAATTCCAGATAGCGGCTGCCCGACTCCACCGGACGCAGGCACTCCTGGAAAATGGCGGCGTCGCCCATCGGCGTAAACAGCCGCAGGCCGAGCGACATGCCGCCGATTCTCGCCTGCGTGAGCCACTCCGTGCTCGCGCTGACGCCGCGGCTGCCGCGCTCAACGCCAAAGGGCGAAAGCGTGCGCCCGGTTCCGGTGCTCTGCGCCTCCTCGGCCAGCACCAGCGGCGCGGTCTCCGCCGCCATCGCGCCCAGCGGAGCGCTCAGCAATACAAGCGTCAGCGCACCCGCGGCGCAGCTTTTCAGTCCCCTGTTCATCGACCATACCCCTTTCGTATGTTCCTTGCGTCAATCTGTGCTGGTAAACGGCTCGGGCGTCTCTCTGACCGTCACGCCGACATAGTACACCGGCGCGGCCGCCTTGTAGGTGTCTGTGTATTTGAGCTCACGGGAAACCTCGAGTCCCTTGCTGTCCATCGTCACCAGGTAGACATCCACGACGTAGCCCTCCTCGCCCTTGCTGTAGACGTAGGGCTCGTCATCCGTGTAGATGACATACTGCGCGTCCGTATCCTTTTTATAGGTCGGCTCCGGAATGGCCAGCGTCTCGCGCACCTGCGATTCGAGCTTGTAGGTGTAGCCGTTCGGGTCAGGCCTGCCGTAGATGGTGAACTGGCAGTAGTAGGTCTTGCCCTTGTTGTAGTACTTCGACTCGATGAAGATGTCCGCGCTCGTCGTGTTCTTGAAGACGAAGTCGAGCCGGTCGTCGGAGACCGTCGCGTCCAGGCCCAGCGGCACGTAGCTCGACGGGCGGGAGTGCTGCGTGCGCTTGGTAACCTCCAACCCCGCGTTGATGACCGCGTTGTACAGCGTGGAGGAGACCTGGCAGATGCCGCCGCCGACACCCTCGACGTACTGGCCGTAGGCCAGCTCGAGCGCAACCTGGAAGCCGTTGGCCGCGGTGCGCTTGCCCGTCACCTTGTTGAAGGAGACGGACTCGCCCGACTTGATCGTCAGATGGTCAAACTTCTCCGTGCCGATGCGGATGTTCTCAAAGCGGCCCTCTGTCGAGGTGGTGGCGATCTTCGTCTCGTAGGTGCTGAGTTTGACGATCTGCCCCTCCAGCTGCGCGCGCGTCACCGGCGCCTGCACGGTCGTCGGCGTCAGGTCGACCACGCCGGACTCCAGCTGATCGACCATCGCGCAGATCTGCTCGTTCAGGCCCGTGATGTCCAGCTCCTGCCCCGGCACGTCGTCCGTGTAGGTGTAGGGCGGAAAGACGCTGTCGTCGTAGACCCGCGTCGCGCTGACCGCCGCGCGGTCGACCTCGTTCTTGATCTGCGTGAGGATCTGGTTGACCATCGACATGTCGTAGGTCAGCGTCGTGTAGCGCATGATGGGCTCCTCCATCAGCGCCTGAACCTGCTCATAGCGGTCCGCCGAGGAGCCCGTGTGGCCGATGGCCCAGAGCTGGTCGAGCTGGTCGGCCACGTCGTACTGCATCTTGAGGTCCTCGCCGGTGATGTCCCAGCTGCGGCCGTCCTGCGTGCGCAGGGTGATCCGCCAGGAGGCGATCAGGTTGGTGACCTGCTGCGTCACCGAGGCGGCCGCCTCGTCGAGGGTCTTGCCCTCCAGCGGGATGTCGTTGACGAAGAGGTTGGGGTAGAAGACCCCGTCGCCCAGGTCGAGCGTCTGCTTGATCTGAACCAGCCGCGCGCCGCCCGCCGCGCCGATGACGCAGAGCGTGACGACGACAGCCGCCGCCAGCAGCCGCAGCAGCATGCCGCGCAGCTGCACTCCGCCGCCCTTCTTGGGGCCCTTCTTCTTTGTGGTCTTTTTCTTCACCGCCGTGCTCTTTGGCGCGGCGCCCGCCGTCTTCGCTGCGGCCCGGGTCTGGCTCTTGGTCCCCGCGCTTCGCGCCCTGCCCCCGAGCAGCAGGATGTCCTCCCGCTCCTCTCCGGGCGTGCCCGTCCGGGCAGGCGTCCTTTCCCTGACGGCAGCCGCCGGCTCCGGCTTTTCCTTCTTTTCCGCCTTTTCCGTCTTCTTGTCCGTTTTCATCGACTGGGCGCGGCGGGAGGCCGCTCCCGATACATTTCCGGCGGAGACCAGCCAGTCCGGCTCGTCCGTTCCGCTGTCAATCACGATTCGATGCGGTGCCTCGGGCTCCTGCACAGGATTCTGCGGCCGCCGTCTGCGGCGCGGTCCCGTTTCCGACATGGCTGTCACCCCCTCTTTTCCATATTCAATGGACATCCGTCCTCCATTTTACAATCTGACAGCCTATATCATACTTCATTTCAGGGCGGCATGCAAGGCTTTTTTGCTGCCGATTCCAAGG
>SFHU01000036.1 GCA_004555535.1 Clostridiales bacterium | reverse complement strand
GATGGGATACGCGGCGGGCGCGATCAGGCGGCCGTTGCGGCGGATGACGCTCTGCTTGTCCAGAATGCAGTGGTCGATCTCCGCGCCCTCCTGAATCTGGGCGTCCTGCATGATGATGGAGTTCTTGACGACGGCGCCCTTGGCGACCTTGACGCCGCGGAAGAGGATGGAGTTGATGACCGTGCCCTCGATCACGCAGCCGTTGGCGACCAGGGAATTGGTGCACTGGCTCTCGTCGATGTAGCGGGCCGGCAGGTCGTCGCGGACCTTCGTGTAGACCGGGCGATCCTTCGGGAAGAGCTGGCGGCGGATTTCGGTATCCAGCAGCGACATGTTGAAGTTGAAGTAGGACTGGATCGAGTCGATCTGGCAGGCCAGACCCTTGTACTCGTAGCCGTAGACCTTCAGGCTGTCGTTGTTGATGTTGCGCTGGAGGATGTCGCGCTCAAAGTCGTGCATGCCGTTGGCCGAGCCCTGCTCCACCAGCTGGCGCAGCAGCTCGCGCTTGGTGATGTAGATCTTGAGGCAGGCGCACTCGCGCGTCGGGACGGTGGAGCCGATCTCCATGCCGGTCACGCGATTGTTCTCGTCCACGGAGAGGTAGGTGTCGTTCTCACCCTCGGTGCCGGTGGACTTGCCGCCGCGGCTGTAGAGCATCGTCACATCTGCGCCGGACTCGACATGCTGGCGCAGCGCGTCGGTGAAGTCGATGTTGTAGACGGTGTGGCTGTTGGTCAGCACGATGTATTCCTGGGTGGAGAGGCGCAGGAAGTTGGAGTTGCTCTTGAGCGCGTCCAGCAGGCCGGAGTAGACGCCCATGTTCTCGCGCGTCAGGAACGGCGGGAGGATCGTCAGGCCCTGCTTGCCGTGCAGGTCCCACTCACGGCCGGAGCCGATGTGGTCCATCAGGGAGGAGTAATTCTTCTGGGTGATGACGCCGACATTCTTGATGCCGGTGTGCACCATGGAGGAGAGCTGGAAGTCGATGATGCGGTAACGGCCCGCGATCGGCAGCGCAGCCACCGCGCGCAGGCTCGTCAGTTCACCGAGATGAATGTCATTTTCACCGGTGTAGATCAAACCCATGACGTCTTTCATGTTGGGTGTACCTCCTTACTGCGCATCGGCGTCGACCTGAACGCCGGCAGCAACTTTTTCGCCCGGGCCGATCTTGGCCTTCGGGCCGACGACCGCGATCTTGCCGGTTTCCTCGCCGACAACCGCGCCCGCGCAGATGTGCGCATTCTCGGCGACGATCGCCCGGCGCACGACGGCGCCGCGCTCGATGACCGCACCCGGCATGACGACCGCGTCGGTGATCTCCGCACCGGTGTCCACGCTCACGCCCGCGAAGAGGACGGAGTGGTTGACAACGCCCTTGACCTCGCAGCCCTCGGTGATGAGGGAGTTGACGACCTTCGCGCCATCGGCAACGTAGTGCGGCGGCATGCCGGAGGTACGGGCGAAGATGCGCCAGCGCTTGTCATACAAATCGATGGGCATGGGCAGCTCCAGCAGGTCCATGTTGGCCTCCCAGAGGGACTCGATGGTGCCCACGTCCTTCCAGTATCCGTCGAAGGTGTAGGTGAAGAGCCTCTCATTGTCGGCGAGCATCGTCGGGATGATGTTCTTGCCGAAGTCGTTGTCGCTGTTCGGGTCGGCCTCGTCCAGCTCCAGATACTTGCGCATCTTGGCCCAGGAGAAGATGTACACGCCCATGGAGGCCTTGTTGCTCTTGGGATGGGCCGGCTTCTCCTCGAACTCGGTGATCTGGTTGTTCTCGTCGGTGTTGAGGATGCCGAAGCGCGGCGCTTCCTCCCACGGAACCTCGCGCACGGCGATGGTCAGATCAGCGCCCTTGGCGATATGCTCGCGCAGCATGGCGTTGTAATCCATCTTGTAGATGTGGTCGCCGGAGAGGACGAGCACGTAGTCGGGATCCCACTGCTCGATGAAGGGAATATTCTGATAGATGGCGTTGGCCGTGCCCTTGTACCATTCGCCCGTCTTGCCGGTCTGATACGGCGGCAGAACGAAGACGCCGCCGTTGGCCAGGTCAAGATCCCACGGAGAGCCCGAGCCGATGTAGGCGTTGAGCTCCAGCGGGCGATACTGCGTCAGAACGCCCACGACGTCGATGCCCGAATTGGTGCAGTTGGAAAGCGGAAAATCGATGATGCGGTATTTTCCGCCGTAGGGAACCGCCGGCTTGGCCACATTCTTTGTCAGAATGCCCAGACGGCTGCCCTGGCCGCCAGCCAGCAGCATGGCAACGCATTGCTTCTTCCTCATAGTGAACACACTCCTGTGATATTGGGTTTATCGTGCCGAACGGCATGGAACGGGCAGACGAAAAAAACGACAATTTTCCCGTGCTGCCTTTCCACCTGAATTCATTATACCATAAACTATGCAAAAGGGAAAGCGAATTCATGTGACGTTTCCATTAAACGGAGGGAGGACACGCGAGTTTGCGAGCGTAAAGCGTCCAACCGGGCGGAAACTGTCCCGAAAGAGGGGCGGGGACGGGGAGAGCTTCCGGCCTGCGGCGGCGGCAGGAAGCAGGCCTGTTTTGCGCGCAATCAAATTGCAAAACGCTTCGCCATGCGGTATAATTGAGGGGATTCGGAGGGGAGGACTGCACATGCGGCTGGACAAACTGCTCTCGTCCCTGGGCGAGGGCACGCGCAGCGAGGTGCGCGCGCTCATCCGCGCGGGCCGCGTCCGCGTGCGGGAAGAGACGGCGCGCGACGCGGGCATGCAGGTGGATGCGGAGCGCGACAGCGTGACGCTCGACGGGCGGGAGCTTGGCTACAAGAGCGTGCGCCACGTCATGCTCAACAAGCCGGGCGGCGTGCTGACCGCCGCGCGGGACGCACGGCAGAGGACCGTCATGGATCTGCTGCCTCCGCTGTACGCCGCGATGGGCGCGATGCCCGCCGGGAGGCTGGACAAGGACACGGAGGGCCTGCTCGTCATCACCTCCGACGGCCAGCTCGCCCACCGGATCATCTCGCCCAGGCACGACGTGGGCAAGGAGTATTTTGCGCGCGTGGATGGGCCGCTTGGCGAGGCGGACGTGCGTGCCTTTGAAGAAGGGCTGCATATTTCGGACGCGGACGGGGAGTTTGACGCCCGCAGCGCCGTACTCACGATCCTGCGCGCGTCGCAGACGGAGAGCGAGGCCCGCGTGCGCGTGACCGAAGGCAAATACCACCAGGTCAAGCGGATGTTCGCCGCGCGCGGCGTGCGGGTGACGTATCTCAAGCGGCTCTCCATCGGCGCGCTGCGCCTGGATCCGGCGCTCGCGCCTGGACAGTGGCGCGAGATGACGCAGGAGGAGGCGGCGCTGCTGGAGCAGGACGCGCCGCCTGAAGAGGACGAGCAGGAGGACAAGCATGCCTGATTATTACTATACGGCGAGCCCGCAGAGCGCGCATGAGGACCGGCATTTCCGCACGGTCTTTTCGGGCAGGACGCTCGAGTTTGAAACCGACGCGGGCGTCTTTTCCAAGCAGCATATCGATCCGGGTAGCGAGCTGCTCTGCCGGAGCCTGCCCGGGGATCTGCGCGGCGACGTGCTGGACATGGGCTGCGGCTGGGGCGCGATGACGGTCATGACGCTCAGCGCGCATCCAGACGTGCGCATGACGATGGCGGATATCAACGAGCGCGCGCTCGCGCTGGCCGTGCGCAACGTGGAGCGCAACGGCATGAAGGCAACGGCCGTGCTCTCGGACGGCTTTGCGCAGGTCGCGGGCGAGTTTGACGCCGTGATCACCAACCCGCCCATTCGCGCGGGCAAGGCCGTGATCTACCGGATGTTTGAGGACGCGAAGGCCCATCTTCGCCCGGGCGGCGCGCTCTATCTCGTCATCCGCAAGCAGCAGGGCGCGCCCAGCGCGCTCAAATTCCTCAGGGAGCTCTACGGCGACGCGGAGGTCGTGGAGCGCGACGGCGGCTACTGGATCATCCGCTGCCGGAAGGCAGCAGGAGCGGAGACGAGGGGATAACACACAAATGGGAAAGAAGACTTTACCGAGGGAGGGAAGGCTCCGCAGGACACTTGTGCTGCTTTTAGGTGCAGCGGTGTATGCGATGCTGTATGCGCTATGCTCCCAGATCGATGAGAACGGCGTAAGCTGCATGGATGTGACGCTGAGACGCTTTTGCATGGGGTTCCCGATTGCGGCATGTATCCTGTATGTGCTGTTTCATAATGTATTTCCCCGGATGGAGTTTCGCCCCGATACGGAGCAAAATGGCAAGCCGTTTTGCATCTGGGGAGCGGTGCTGTTGATTTTTCTTTGCTATATCCCTTTGTTTTTAATCGAATATCCCGGCACATTTTCCTATGACAGCATGAAGCAGGTTCAACAGATTGCCAGCGGGGAGTACAGTACGATTCTGCCCTTGCTGCATACGCTGATGATTCGGTTGTGCATATCGTTTTATGGGATTTTGGGCTCCTTGGAGAAATGCGGTGCCATCTACAGCCTGTTGCAGATGGCGCTGATGTCGCTCTGCTTTGCGATGATCTGCGCGGCCCTTTCCCGCAGCGTTTCACGGCGGGCTGCCCGAATTGGCGTTGCTTTCTTTTGCCTGTATCCGAATCACATGGCTTTTGCGAGCAGTTGTACGAAGGACGGTCTCTTTTCCGCATGCTTAACCCTGTTTATGGCGCTGTGCTTTGAAGAGGCGTATACGGGGAAGCTGACAACAGGCTGGAGAATCATTCGGGTTTTGGCAGGGGTTGTCGCCTGTCTGATGCGGAGCAATTTGCTTCTGGCCTTTGCGGCCTGGCTGCTTGTCTTGATGCTCACGCGAAAACAAGGCGGACGTTTTCTGCTGAGAGAGGGAGCCCTGGTCTTTTCGCTGGCGCTGATTTGCAATGCTCTGCTCGCCGGAATGACGCATGCCTCCGGCGGAACGGTAAAAGAGCTGCTGTCTGTACCGGCTGTGCAGATGGCAAGGGCCAGGCTGTATGCCGGAGACCGGCTGACAGACCGGCAAAAGGAGATGATGGACTCCATGTTTGCTGTGAATGCGGAGAACATGGAGGCGTTTTATCAGACGTATGATCCAACCGTGGCGGACTCAATCAAGAATTTTCTTGATGAGGATGCTGTGCGCAGCAGATGGCAGGAATATTTAGCACTGTGGGTGTCCGTTGGCAGAGTGTGCCCGGATATATATCTGGATGCGTTTCTCAATCTGGCGCTGCCCTCCCTCTACCCCTATAAAACCTTCCATGTGACGCACAGGTATATTGAAACGGGCTGCGGCAACGCGCTGACATCGCCGTTTGGTCTCCCGCCGCTGTCCTTGCCGGAGCGATTCAAGCCGGTTCAGCAATGGCTGGATGTCCATCTGTTCTCCACAGGGGCGGATGATGTTCCCGTCATTCGATGGTTCTTTAACTGTGGTGTGGTTTTCTGGCTTTTGGGCGCGATGGTGCTGTTTGCAGGGTATCGCGGAGACGGGACGATCGTATTGACCATGACGCTTCTCGTGTTTTACTGGATAACGCATCTGCTCGGTCCCGTCATGCAGGGGCGGTATCTGTATCCGTTTCTCTGCGCACTGCCGTTCTTTATGGCAAGACCCCAGCGCAAATCCTCGACTGAACCGCTGCGGCGGAAAAATGAAATAAAAACAGACGAAGATCATGATGGAGGATCGGTCGATGAGCGAAATCATCTTTGACAAGGCATACTTTGACGCGGGCATCCCCCGCGTGGGCACGGACTGCGAGAAGTGGGACGGCATGGTAGCGCGCTACGGCGACCCGGGTATGATTCCCATGTGGGTGGCCGATATGGACTTTCCCTCCCCGCCGGCGATTGCGCAGGCGCTCGCGCGCGTGGCGGCGCAGGGCACCTGGGGCTATACGATCAGCGGGGACGCGGACGCGAAAGCGCTTTGCGCCTTCTGGGCGCGCAGGCACGGCGTGACGATCGAGCCGGAGGCGGTGACGATGGGTCCGTGCGTCGTGACGGGGCTTAAGCTCTGCGTGCGCGCGCTGACGCAGCCGGGCGATGGGGTGCTGATCACGACGCCGGTGTATGGCCCGTTCTATGCCGCCATCCGCGACAACGGGCGGCGCATCGTCAGCAGCCCGCTTGCGCAGGACGAAATGGGCGTGTGGCGCATGAACCTGGATGATATGGAGGCAAGGCTCGCCTCCGGCGAGGCGAAGGCTGTCGCACTCTGCTCGCCGCACAACCCCTGCGGCCGCGCCTGGACGCGGGAGGAGCTTGAGGCCGTGGCCGGGCTGTGCAGGACCTACGGCGCGCCGCTCTTCGTGGATGAGATTCACGCGGACTTTGTCTTCCCGCCGCGCGGGCACGTCAGCGTCCTGAGCGTCGCACTGGACGCGGTCATGCTCTGCGCGGCGAGCAAGACCTTCAATGTCGCGGGCCTGCAGCAGAGCGCCATCGTCTGCCGCGACGAGGAAAAGCGCAGCGCCATCCGCAAAGAGATCCAGGCCGCAGGCGTGGTCAGCGGCAATGCCTTTGCGCTGGCGGCGACGCGCGCGGCCTATACGGACTGCGACGCCTGGCTCGACGGGCTGGTGGATTACCTCGCCGGCAACCGCGACGCGGTCGTGGAGTTTGCCAAGGCGCGCCTGCCGAGGGTGCGCGTGACGCCGCTGGAGGCGACGTATCTGATGTGGCTTGACTGCCGGGCGCTGGGGCTTGAGCAGGAGGAGCTGCTCTCCTGCCTGAACGCGGCGCATGTGTTCGTGACGGACGGCCTCTTCTTCGGCGAGGGCGGGCGCGGGTTCATCCGCCTGAACATCGGCTGCCCGCGCGCGCAGCTCGAGCGGGCGCTTGAGCAGATGGCAACGGTGCTGGGATGAGACGCCTTCAACAATCGGAGGATGGATTTCATCAGCGCGAAGCGAAGAAGGGAATCCAAGGGACAATGCCCCTCGGGCAGGTTTGGGCGGCAGCCCAACGTATCCCATAAGATCAAGAAAAAGCAGTTTCAAAGCAGACCGCGCAGCGGCCTGCGATTGAAACGGGTTTGATTTGCAAAGCATGAATTGAAGCACAAAACAGGATGAAAGGAGACCTTCTCATGGAATTCAAGGCAAATGCAAGGCTCGACGCGGCGCTGGAGGCGCTGCAGGAGGACATGATCGAGACCCTCAGACGCTGGATCCGCGTGCCGAGCGTGCGCGCGGAGAAGAGCGCGGAGAACGCGCCCTTTGGCAAGGAGGTGCGCCGCGCGCTGGATACCGCGATGGCGGACATCGAGCGCCTGGGCATGAAGCCGCGCGACGTGGACGGCTACTGCTGCGACGCGGAGATCGGCGAGGGCGAGGAGACCATCGCCGTGCTGGCGCATCTGGACGTCGTGCCGGAGGGCGATGGCTGGACGCACGATCCCTACGGCGCGGAGATCGTCGATGGACGGCTCATCGGCCGCGGCACGAGCGACGACAAGGGCCCCGGCGTCGCGGCGCTGTTCGCGATGAAGGCGATTCTCGACGCGGGCATCCCGCTGCGCCGCCGCTGCCGCCTGATCCTCGGCTGCGACGAGGAATGCGGCATGCAGGACCTCGAGTATTACGAGCAGAAGATCGGCCTGCCGGAGAAGGGCTTCTCGCCCGACGCCAACTTCCCGCTGATCAACACGGAGAAGGGCATCGTGGCGATGACGCTGCACGCCCCGATGACGGACGCGCGGCTGCTCTCCCTCGCCTCCGGCACGCGCTGCAACGTCGTGCCCGGCATGGCGACGGCGCTACTCTCGGGCGACTGGCGCGAGGCGGCGGCCGAGGCCTTTGACGTGGAGGACGAGGACTGCGCCATCGAGACGGCGCTGGAGGATGGCAACACCCGCGTGACGGTCACCGGCGTACCGGCCCACGCTTCCACGCCCGACAAGGGCAAGAATGCCGCGAAGATGCTGCTGGCTGTGCTTGAAAAGCTGGGCATCGGCGGCGCGCCGGTCGCGCTGCTCGTCGAGGCGGCGGGCGAGGGCGACGCGGGCGAGGGCCTGGGCATCGCGGGCAGAGACGCCGTCTCCGGCCCGCTGACGATCAACCTGGGCCTGCTTTCCGCGAAGGACGGGCAGCTCGACGTGACGTTTGACTGCCGCTATCCGGTCTTCTTTGACGACAGGACGATCTGCGAGACGGTCAAAAAGCGCCTCGCCCCGGCGGGCTTTGCGATGGACCCGACCAGCGCGAGCCATCCGCATCATGTGCCGGAGAGCTCCGAGCTGGTGCAAAAGCTCATGGCCGTCTACAACGGCATCATGGGCGTAGAGGAAAAGCCCTTTGCCATCGGCGGCGGCACCTACGCGCGCCACCTCAAGGAGGGCGTGGCGTTCGGCATGCTCTTCCCGGGCGACCTGGAGCTGGAGCATCAGGCCAACGAGAGCATCGACCTGAAGACGTATGTCCGGGCGGCGCGCATCTACGCTTACGCGATTGCGGCGCTGTGCGGCGAGGAAAACTGAGAACACGGGAGACGGGCGCAGGACGCCGGGAGGGTTTTCCATGATGCATGACGAGGTGCTGGAGAGAATCAAAAAGGAGCGGCTGATCGCGATTCTTCGCGGCGTGCCGATGGAACGGCTCGACGGCGTGGTCGGCGCGCTCGTGCGCGGCGGCGTGCGCATTCTCGAATTCACGTTTGACCATCAGGAGATGGACTGTGTGGCGGCCAACGCGGCGAAGATCCGCCGCGCCGTGCGGCAGTTCGGCGATCAGGTGCTCGTGGGCTGCGGCACGGCGCTCACGGTGCAGGAGGTCGAGGCGGCCTGCGATGCGGGCGCCTGCCTGGTGATCTCCCCGAACGTCGACATGGCGGTCATCCGCCGCACGCGCCAGCTCGATATGGTGTCCATGCCCGGCGCGCTGACGCCGACGGAGATCACCGCCGCCTGGCAGATGGGCGCGGACATCGTCAAGCTCTTCCCGGCGGGGGAGCTCGGCGTCGGCTATATCAAGGCCGTGCGCGGGCCGCTTGCGCATATCCCGATGAGCGCGGTCGGCGGCGTGAAGCCGGAAAACGTCGGCGAATTCCTGAATGCCGGCGTCTGCGGCTTCGGCGTGGGCGGGCAGCTCGTGCTCGGCAAGGCCGTCAAGAGCGGCGACGACGCGGCCATTGAGGCGCGCGCGCGGGCATTCACGCAGGCCATCGCGCAGTGGGAGGCGGAGCGCTGATGAAGGGCATTCTTGTGATCGACTGCGGCACGACGAATCTGCGCGTGACCCTGCTTGACGAGGACAGGCATGTGCTCAGCACGGTGAGCGCGGCGGGCGGCGTGCGCCATACCGCCATCGATGGCAACAACGACCGGCTCAGGGCGGCGCTGCGGGACTGTATCGGCCAGGCGCTCTCCAAGGGCGGCCTCACGCCGAACGATGTCGCGCGCTGCATCGCCTACGGCATGATCACCAGCAACATGGGCCTTTTGGAGATTCCGCACCTGTGCGCGCCGGCGTCGGCAAAGGATTTGCGCGCCGGGATTCAGGAGCGGGTGTTTGAGGACATCGCACCCTTCCCGATTGCCTTCATCCCGGGTGTGCGCAACTTCGGCGGGGACGTGACGCATGAGAACTTCTCCGAGATGGACATGATGCGCGGCGAGGAGACGGAGGCTGTCGGCCTGCATGCGCTGCTGCATCCGCAGGGCCCGGCGGTCTTCATCCTGCCCGGCTCACACAACAAGTTCGTCTCGATGGGCGCGGAGGGGGAAATCCTCGGCTGCATGACCTCGATCTCCGGCGAGCTGCTCGACGCGATCACGCATGACACGATCCTCGCCGACGCCGTTGGGCATGACTTTGTGAGCGCGCAGGCGTATAGAAGCGAAATGGCCTGCGAGGGCGCGTGGGAATGCGCGCGCAGCGGCCTGGGGCGCGCCGCGTTTGCGGGGCGGATTCTCGCGACGCTGGGCGGAGAGCGCCGCGCCGCCGTGCAGTCCTACCTGCTGGGCGCCGTGCTGGCGCAGGACGTGCAGGCCCTGCAGGCCTTCCTGCCCACCAGGGCGCGCCCGGTGGAGACGGGCAGCGCGATCCTCTCCTTCCCCGCGGCGCTGGGCATCGCGCCAGACCTTTCCGAGCCGGAGGAAGAGATCCTGCCGGCCATCTACGTCGCGGGCAAGGCCCCCGTGCAGCAGGCGATGATCGACGTGCTCGAGGCGCTGGGGCTGGAGGGCGCGCAGGCCGTCGAGCCTTCGATTTCCGCCTGGATGGGGCTGGAGGGCGCGCTGAAAATCGCGCTGTGAGCGTGGGACTGATTTCTTAAAGCTGGATCACGAAGAAAGCGCCCGCCGGGCTATTCCCGGCAGGCGTTTTTTCGTGATCAATGCGTGGGTTACAGATGCCAGATCTCCTCGTTGTATTGCGCGATCGTCCGGTCGGAGGAGAAATAGCCCGACTTGGCGATGTTGACCAGCATCATCTGCGCCCACGCGCGGCGATCCTCGTAGCGCGCAAAGAGCGCATCCTTTGTTTCGATATAGTCCTCAAGGTCGAGCAGCGCCATGAAGTAATCCTTCGTCGTGATCTCATGGTGCAGCCGCGTGAGGCTCTCCCTGTCGCCGGCGGCGAGCATCTCGTCGCTGACGATGAAATCGACGAGCCGCGCGACGGCGGCGTTCTTCATCAGCGCCTTCGGGTCGTAGGCGTTTTGGGCATAGAGGCGGATGACCTCGTCGGAATGGCGGCCAAAGACGGCGATATTCTCCTCGCCGACGAGGTCGCGGATTTCGACGTTCGCGCCGTCGAGCGTGCCTAGCGTCACCGCGCCGTTGGCCATGAACTTCATGTTGCCGGTGCCGCTGGCCTCCTTGGAGGCGAGGCTGATCTGCTCGGAGACGTCGCAGGCGGGAATGACCTTCTCCGCGAGCGTCACGTTGTAGTTTTCCAGCATCACGATATTCAGATGCGGGCGGACGACGGGATCCTCGCGCGCAATCTGGGACAGGCAGAGGATCAGGTGGATGATGTCCTTGGCGATGGTGTAGGCCGGGGCGGCCTTGGCGCCGAAGATCATCGTGATCGGGCGGGCGGGCACATGCCCGGCGCGGATGTCAAGGATCTTCCCGATGGCGTAGAGCGCGTTCATCTGCTGGCGCTTGTATTCGTGCAGGCGCTTGACCTGCACGTCGTAGATCGATTCGGGGTCGATGACAACGCCCTGGAGCTGTTCCATCGTTTGGGCAAACGCTCCCTTGTTCTCCCGCTTGATGGAAAGCAGCCGGTCGAGCACCCGCGCGTCCTTGCGATAAGCGAGCAGGGCCTCAAGGCCGCTGAAGTCCTTCTCAAAGCCCGGGCCGATCGTCTCGCGCAGGAAGGCGGTCAGCGGCTGGTTGCAGTGCAGCAGCCAGCGGCGCAGCGTGATGCCGTTCGTCTTGTTGTTGAATTTCGCCGGATAGAGGTCGTAAAACGGCTTCAGCTCCGTCTTTTTGAGGATGTCGGTGTGCAGCGCGGCGACGCCGTTGACGCTGAAGCCGAAGTGGATGTCGATGTGCGCCATGTGCACGACGTCATGCTTGTCGATGATCTGCACGGCGGGATCGTCCGTGCGCGCGCGCACGCGGCGGTCGAGCTCGCCGATGATGGGCACGACGGGCGCGGCGGCCTGCTTGAGGAAGCGCATCGGCCACTTCTCCAGCGCCTCGGCGAGGATGGTGTGGTTCGTGTAGGCGCAGGTCCTCTCCACCTCGGCGACGGCCTCATCCATCGTCAGCCCGTACTCCTGCGTCAGCAGGCGGATCAGCTCCGGGATGATCATCGTGGGATGCGTGTCGTTGATCTGCACGACGACGTGCTCGTGCAGCGATTTGGGGGAGAAGCCGCGCTCCGTCAGCTCATGCAGGATGAGCTGCGCGGTGCAGGAGACCATGAAATACTGCTGATAGACGCGCAGCAGGCGGCCGTCCTCGTCACTGTCATCCGGGTAGAGGAAGAGCGTCAGGTTGTGCTCGATGTCCGTCTTGTCAAAGGCGATGCCGTCCCGGATGATGCCCTCGTCGACCGTGTCGAGGTCAAACAGGTGCAGCGTGTTGCGCCCGCCATTCGCGCCGGGAATGTCGATGTCATACATCGTCGAGAGCACGGTCTTTTCGCCCAGACGGACGGGGAAGTGCACATCCGTGCGCCGCAGCCAGCTTCTGTCGCCGCGCCAGGCGTCCGGAAGCTCCTGCTGCTTGTTGGCCTCAAAGCGCTGGCGGAAGAGGCCGTCGTGGTAGCAAAGGCCCGCGCCGTCGCCGCAAAGGCCCAGCGCTGCGATGGAGTCGAGGAAGCACGCGGCCAGGCGACCCAGGCCGCCGTTGCCCAGCGAGGGCTCGCGCTCCTCCTCCTCGATCTTCGCCAGGTCGAGGCCGTGGCGCGCGAGCGTCGCCTTCGCCTCCTCAAACAGCCCCAGGCTGATCAGGTTGCAGGAGAGCAGCTTGCCGATCAGGAATTCCGCGGAGACATAGTAGAGCTTTTTGTCGCCGGCGAGCTTTCGGCGCTCGCCTATCGCCTCGAGCGTCAGCTGCATCAGCGCGTCGTAGACCTCGGCGCTTTGGGCCGTCTCCAGCGTCTTGCCGAAGAGGTCGCGAAGCAGCGCATTCAGTTTCTGTTCCATGTTCTCATCCTTTCCGAATGGTTGGCTCCGGGGGCTCGCGCCGGCCAAGGATCAGCGCGGTGGACGCGGGAAGCGTCGCGCCTTCCGAGATCGACGCGGGATGCTCCCAGAGCAGGCTCGAGCGGCCGTCCGCCAGCACGGCCCAGTCGCCCGCGGGCAGGGGAATGCGGATATCCTCATGCCCGGTATTGAAGGCGAGCAGCAGCGCGCCATAGGCGCTGTCCCCGCCGGTGTTGTCAAGCAGGAAGGTGCCGGTGTCCTCCCGGGGCTGAGAGACGGCACGCAGCCGGTCGCCCGCCGAAGAACTCTTGTCGCACAGGGCCGGCAGCTGCTTGCGCAGCGCGATCAGCCCCCTGTAGTATTCGCACAGCGGCGCGTTTTTGGCCGCGCGGCGCCAGTCGAGCCGGTTGAGCGCCGCGCCGGAGGCGTACGTATTCCGTATGCCCCGTTTTGTGCGCGCAAATTCCTCGCCGGAGAGCAAAAACAGATGGCCCTGGCAGCAAAAGAGCATCGCAGCCGCCAGACGGTTGGCGCGAAGCACCTCCGGGCTGCCCCGCTCAAAGACCCGCCGGCTGCAAAGCGCGTAGACCAGCTTGTCAAAGAGCGTCCAGTCGTCGTGCGAGGAGATATAGGTGATCGTCTGCGAGGGGGCGTCCATGGGCAGCCCCTCGCCCGCCCAGCCGCGGATGCAGCGCGCCATCTGCTCTACGCTGAACGGGCCGTGGCTGGCGAAGCCAGGGCTTCGGGCGTCATACAGCCCGCCCCGGATGGCGTCGCGCGTGTCGTCACAGAAGGCGCCGACGCCGGGAGAGAGCAGGCGCATGCTGCCCTTTGAGCAAAGCGGCACGCCCCGGCGCGCGTTCGGCTCCCCGCCGGTCCAGGGCTCGCCGAAGACGAGCTTTTCGCCCTCGCCGTAGCGGGCGTCCAGCTCGCGGCGGATGCGGTTCATCAGCGGCACGTCGAGCAGACCCATCAGGTCGAAGCGGAAGCCGTCCATGTGGTATTCCTCCGCCCAGTAGAGCACGGAGTCGAGAATATAGCGCGCCGTCATGGCGCGTTCCGAGGCGATCTCGCTGCCGCAGCCCGAGCCGTTGCCCGCGCTGCCGTCCGCCCGGCGGCGGTAATGCGCCCACGGGGCCGTCGCAAAGAGGCAGGAATCGAGCGTGTAGGTGTGGTTGTAGACGACGTCCATGATGACGCGCAGGCCGTTTTGATGCAGCGAGAGGATGGCCTCCTTGAGCTCGCGGATGCGCACCTCGCCGTGCGCGGGGTCGCTTGCATACGAGCCCTCCGGCACGTTGTAGTTGACCGGATCATAGCCCCAGTTGTAGCCCTCCGGTGCGCCGCCCTCGTCGACGGAGCCGAAGTCGAACACGGGCATCAGCTCGACATGCGTGACGCCGAGCCGCCTGAGGTGGGCAAGGCACGTGGGATGCACGCCGTCGCCGCAAAGCGTCGTCTCCGCCTCGCACAGGGCGCGGTATTTGCCCCTGTTCGCTTCGCTGACGCCCGAGGCGGGATCATGGGAGAAATCCTTGATGTGGATCTCGTAGATGACGTCCTCGCTTCCTCGCGCGGGGGCGCTGTCCTGCGCCCAGCCGGGCGGATCGGTCCGCCGCAGGTCGATGACCATGCTGCGCTCGCCGTTGAGCCCGCAGGCGCGCGCATAGGGGTCGGCTGCCCTGCGCGTCACGCCGTCCACGCTCACCTCATAATCATAATATACCCCGTCGAGCTGCCCGGCAACCGTGCAGCGCCAGATTCCCCGCCCGCCGGGGGTCAGGGCATGACAGGCGAAGGGGCTGCCTCCGCTGCCCTGCGCATACAGGCGCAGCGTCACGGCCTGCGCCGTCGGCGCCCAGAGGGCAAAGCGGGTCTCCCCGCCTTGGAGAAACACGCCCAGCGGCTCCGTAGAATGATATGCCCGCTCGAAGTCCTCGCTGTCAAAGCGGGCGATTTCTTCCTTTTTCATGCTGCTCATTCCAATCCTCGTCTGTGGTGCAGGGTGACGCTCCGTTGCCGGAGAGTCACCTTCAAGTATACCGCGCCGCCGTTGCAATTTCAACGGAGAAATGAAGCCGTTCAAAAAAAGAAAGGGGCGAAAGCCCCTGAATCATACGGATACCCCCGCAAGGTGGCGGGCGACCTCGCCCGCGATGATCAACCCCATGACGGGCGGCACGAAGGCCGTGCTGCCGGGGATGTCCCGGCGAACCGTGCATTTGCGGACGGTGCCCGGCGGGCAGATGCAATGCGTCTTGCAGCTGAGCGCGGGATCGTCGTCCGTCTTGATGGGCGGCTCCGTCGAGTAGACGACCTTGAGATGGCGGATGCCGCGCCTGCGCAGCTCCCGGCGCATGACGCGCGCGAGGGGGCATACGCTCGTCTCGTAAATGTCGGCGACGGTCAGGCGCGTGGGATCGAGCTTGTTGCCCGCGCCCATCGCGCTGATGACCGGCACGCCGAGCGCGTCGGCGCGGCAGATCAGCGTGAGCTTGGCGGTCACCGTGTCGACGGCATCGATCACGTAGTCATAGGCGGAGAGGTCGACCTCCTGCGCCGTGTCCGGCATGTAGAAGAGCTTGTGCACGACGACGCGCACGTCGGGGTTGATGTCGCGCAGGCGCTCGGCCATGACCTCCGCCTTGTAGCGGCCGACGGTGGAGCGCAGCGCGATGACCTGCCTGTTCAGATTGGTCAGGCAGATGCGGTCGTCGTCAAACAGGTCGATCGCGCCCAGGCCGCTGCGCACGAGGGCCTCCGCCGCATAGCCGCCCACGCCGCCGATGCCGAAGACCGCGACGCGGGAACGGTGCAGGCGCTCGACGCCCGGCGTGCCGAGCAGGAGCGCGGTTCTGGAAAACTGATTCATGAAACCTCCTCAAGGGATGCAGGCGGATTACAGACAGAAGCCGGCGACGGGCGCGGGGGAGGCATCGGCCCCTGAACCTCCGGCGTCGGTGTGGCGGCGGCCTCGGCCGCGAGCGACTCGACGACCGTGATCGTGCTGCGGATCATGCCCATCCAGCAGCTGAAGGCGACGGTGCCGGGCTCCTCCGGCGTAAAGGCGACGAGGTTGTCGCCCGGCTGCAGCTTGACGCGCAGGCCGTAGGCCGGGATGACGATTTCGTTGTTGCAGCCGTTGAGCCTGCCTTCCGGTACGCGCAGGGTCCATTCGACGGGGACGCCCGCCAGCACGGTGATGGGCGGATAGCTGCCGTAGTCGATCTCGGTGAGCACGCGCTGCACGTCGCCGTCGAGCCGGGCGATGCCGTCCGCCGTGGGCGCGGGGGTCTCCTGCGCGGGCAGGGAGACGGTGATGCCGCAGAGCGCAAGCCCCTGGGCGAGCATGTTCAGGCCCATGAAAAGGACGATCAGTGCCGAGGCTGTGCGCAGCAGGCTGGCAGCGCTTTTGCGCAGGCGGCCGGCGGCCAGCCCGGCCACCAGCATCAGCGGCACGGTGCCCAGGCTGAACAGGAGCATCGAGAGCGCGCCTCGCGCGGCGCTGCCGGTGGAGAGCGCGTAGAGCTGCATCGCCTGGAGCGGGCCGCAGGGCATCAGGCCATTGAGAAGCCCCAGAAGAAGCGAGGAGGAGCCCTTCCCCGCGAGGGGGGCGTAAAGCCCCTTGGGCAGGCTCAGCGACAGGCGGCGCGTCAGCGAAAAATCGCCGAGCAGGTTGAGCGCCATGACGAGCATGAAGACCGCGGTGACGAGCTGCACGGCGGCCTTCATCCCGTCCGACAGGTTGAGCACCGTGCCCAGCGCGCCGACGAGGCCGCCCGTCAGCGTATAGGACGCGACGCGGCCCAGGTTGTAGAGCAGATTGGCGCGCGCAATCGAGCGACCGTTTCGTGCGGCGGAGGTGCTCTGCGCCATGCCGATGCCGCCGCACATGGCGACGCAGTGCAGCGACGTCATCACGCCGAGCAGCAGCAGCACGCCATAGCCCATGCCGGCCTTGGCGAGGGGGAACGCATTCAGATAGCGCGAAAGGCCCAGACCATGCGCCGCGCCGTAGAGCGCGAGCGCCGCGAGCAGAAGCAGCAGCGCTCGCAGCGCGGCGCCCATGCACGCGCTTCCGCGCTCGGGCGCAAGGTCATAGTCCGCCGCCTGCAGCGCACGGCGGATCTCCTCGCGGGAGACGAGCGCCTCGTCCCAGACGGCGCGCGCCGTGCCGCGGCGGTAGCTGACGCGAATCTGCGTCAGGCCGGGCAGAGGCGCGAGCGCGCGACGATCTGCATGGCGACGCCGCCGGATTCACAGTCAAAGAACTGCGGCGTTTCGCTCAGCTGGTCGAGCGCGATGGACAGGCCGCCTGCGGCAGACACTTCGTCTGCGGCAGGCGCTTTGGCCTGGCAGCCGGTCGCCGCCCAAAGCGCCGCGAGGAGCAAAGCGCCCAGGAACCGATGCTTGCGGGACATGAAACCAACCTCCGGGGAGAGCAATTTTTCGCGATTCATTATACGGGCATTCACCTATAAAGTCAATGGGTTAAATGGGCGTTGAATTGAGAAGGAAGGAGCTGTCTTGAAATTCCTGCGGCCAGGCGGTATAATACAAAAAAAGCTGCTCTGTGCCCGCGGCGGAGCTGAGAGACGATCCACGTTTGCCGGAATGCCGACGGGGCTTTGGAAGTATGCAAGCAAGGGGCTGGGACGATGAAGATTTCGACCAAGGGGCGCTATGCGCTGCGGATGCTGCTGGATCTGGCACAGAATCAGGGCGAGGGCTACGTGACGCTCAAGGACATCGCCGCGCGGCAGGAGATCTCGAAAAAATACCTCGAGCAGATCGTCCCGCTGATGAACGGGCACGACCTGCTCATCACCAACCGCGGCCATCAGGGCGGCTACCGCCTCGCGCGACGCCCGGAGGAAACCACCGTCGGAGAGATCCTGCGCGCCGTGGAGGGCAGCCTCAAGCCGGTCGCCTGCATGGAGAACGCGCCCAACCGCTGTGCGCGCTGCAGCTTCTGCCTGACGCTGCCGGTGTGGACGGAGCTTGACCGGGTCATGGAGCGCTATCTTGATTCCATCACGCTGCAGAACGTCCTCGACGGCGATGTCCGCGCGCGCGGCGAACAGGCATGACAAATCAGAAAGCGCTTTTGCCGAAAATCTGAGGCTCTTCCTTCTTCCGAAAGGGAAGGAAGGCCTTTTTTATGCCCGAATGAGGGGCTACAGGACAAAAATAACGAAAATTGTCGGGAATGGATTGACAGAAGGGCCCGGAATGGAGTATTTTGACTTAAATCTTACTTAACCGGTAGGAAAACAGGGTTAAAAGCGGAAAGCGGCATGGTTGTCAAGCGAAGCATCTTCTTTTCTCCGGCGGGGGAGGAGCGCAGGCTCCATCTCTATCTTCCGGAGGACTGCGGCCGGGGCGGGGAGCGCCTGCCCGTGCTCTACATGTTCGACGGGCACAATCTCTTCTTTGACCACAACGCGACGTTCGGCAAGAGCCTGGGTCTCAAGGAATTCCTCGACCGATGGGAAAAGCGCCTGATCGTCGTGGGCATCGAGTGCTCGGCAGAGGACGTGACCCACGTGCATGAATACTGTCCCTTTGACATCAAAAGCGCCATCTATGGCGAAATCCGCGGGCGCGGCGAGGCGACGATGCGCTTCATCACGCAGGAGCTCAAGCCGATGATCGACCGGGAATATCCGACCTGGCCCTTCCGCGAGGCGACGGCGATCGCCGGCTATTCGATGGGCGGCATGCTCGCGCTCTACGGCGTGCTGCGCCACAACCGCTATTTCTCCAAGGCGGCGGTGATTTCGCCCTCCGTGCTCCCGGCGATGGAGGCCTTCCGCGCCGAGATTGCGCGCGATGAGCTTTCGCCGGATACGCGCGTGTTCCTCAGCTGGGGAACGAACGAATATGGCCCGGCGGACGCGCAGATCGAGCGCGCGCTCTACGAGCTCGAGGGCCGTATGCAGCAAAAGGGCGCCTCGACCTGGATGCACCGCCACGAGGGCGGACAGCACAACGAGGCCAGCTGGGAAAAGCAGGTGCCGGTGTGGATGCGGTTTTTGTGGCTTTGACGCAGATGAAGGAAGCAAACGAAACAATCCTTGAGCGATCAGGAGGAATCAACGCATGAATGTCATCTTTCTCTCCCCGCATTTTCCCCCGCAGTTCTACAACTTCTGCGACAGGCTCAAGGGCCTGGCGTCAACGTGCTGGGCATCGGCGACGCCTCCTATGACGCCATCGGCGAGGACTGCCGCCGCTCGCTGACGGAATACTACGCCGTGCGCAGCCTTGAAAACTACGACGAGGTGCTGCGCGCTGTGGCGTTCTTCATCTTCAAATACGGCCCGATCGACTATGTCGACAGCCAGAATGAATACTGGCTGGAGCTGGAGGCGCGCCTGCGCACGGATTTCAACATCCCCACGGGCTTTAAGACGGCGGATATGGACGCCGTCAAGCGCAAGTCGCGCATGAAGGAGGGCTATGCCCGCGCCGGGGTCAAAACCGCGCGCTTCCATCTGGTCACGGACAGGGAGGGCTGTCTCGCGTTCATCCGGGAGGTCGGCTATCCCGTCGTCGTCAAGCCGGACAACGGCGTCGGCGCATCCAACACCGACAAGCTGAACAGCGATGAGGAATTTGAGGCCTTCTACGACCCGACCTCCTACGTCAACCAGCATCGCAGCGACTATGCGCATAACCACAGCCAGTGGCAGTCCGACGAGCTCGCCGCGCTGATCGACAAGCTCAACATCGAGGACGGCACCGACTTCGCGGCCCGCTGGGCGCACCTGGGCGAGGCGAACAAGTACCTGCTGGACAACGCGGTCGTCATCCCGCTGGAGCAGGCGACCAAGGAGTTCCTCGTCAACCCGGCGCTCAAGGGCTACGTCACCAAGCAGCTGGGCTACGGCGTCTTCGATCTGACCCGCGCGTACTTCGAGGAGTAAGGCGGCAAAGCCCGAAATCGGCAAGCATTCAGGGGGAAGGCTCCGGCAGGCGTCTGCCGCCCTTCCCCCTTTCATGTTCGTCGTCCCCCTTCGACAGAGAATAAGGAATACCGGCATGAACAGATGGATCCGATACATCGCGACGCGGCTGCTGTATATGGCGCTCACGCTGTTT
Organism: Clostridiales bacterium; assembly: GCA_004555535.1. Classification (GTDB taxonomy): domain Bacteria; phylum Bacillota; class Clostridia; order Christensenellales; family Aristaeellaceae; genus Ventricola. Next base: position 5,259 of record SFHU01000036.1, on the reverse strand, counting down.
GTCATCGCCTCCGTGACGTTTTTCCTGATGAGCACGCTGCCCGGCACGCCCTACAACAATCAGGACAAGCTGACGGAGCTGCAGTTGGCGACGCTCAACGTGAAATACGGCTTTGACAAGCCCCTGCTCGTCCGCTATGGAAACTATATGCGCAACATCCTGCATGGGGATTTCGGCATTTCCCTGCAATTCTCCGACCAACCCGTGGCCTCGCTGCTGGGCAGCCGCATCGGCCCCTCCATCCAGCTGGGCCTGCAGGCGGTCGTCTTCGGCACGATCATCGGCACCATCATGGGCGCGATCGCGGCGATGAAGCAGAACACGTTTGTCGACGTCTTCTGCCAGCTCTTCGCGATCACGGGGCGCTCCGTGCCCAACTTTGTCGTCGCCGTCATTCTGCAGTTCATCTTCGCCGTGACGCTCAACTGGCTGCCCATCGGCCTTTGGAACGACGGCTTCCGCTCGACGATCCTGCCGACGCTCGCGCTGTCGATTTCGCCCATGGCGGACGCCGCGCGCTTCATCCGCACGGAGATGGTCGAGGTGCTCTCCAGCGACTATATCGAGCTGGCCCGCGCCAAGGGCATGGGCGAAATCCGCATTGCCTTCACACACGGCCTGCGCAACGCGCTCATCCCGCTGATCACCTTTCTGCAGGATGCCTGGCGCCGCCTGCGCAAGAACAAGGCAGCCGTCTTCTGCATGACGCTGCTTCTTGTGATCATTCTGATCGCGCTGCTGGCGCCCGTGCTCGCGCCGTATCCGCCCAACGAGCAGCACATTCCCTACGCCAACCTGCCGCCGTGCATCCCGGGCGTCTCGATCCCCGGGGTTGACGGCACGATCTCCTTCCGCGGCAACCGCGTCGACCGCTACGCGATGGCTGGCGTGCCTGACGATGTCAACTTCCTCTTTGGCACGGATGAGTTCGGGCGCGACCTCTTCTCGCGCACGCTCTACGGCACGCGCATCTCGCTGCTCATCGCCTTTGTCGCGGTGCTGCTGGATTTGAGCATCGGCGTCGTCTACGGCCTGACCAGCGCGATGAAGGGCGGGCGCGCCGATCTGCTGATGCAGCGCATTCTGGAGATGCTCTCGGGCATCCCCAGCCTCGTGCTCGTCGTGCTGATGCTGCTGGTGTTTGAGCCGGGCGTCTTTTCGATCATCCTCGCGCTGGTCATCTCCTCCTGGATCCCGATGGCCCGCGTCGTGCGCGCGCAGACGCTGCGCATCAAGCAGATGGAATACGTGCAGGCGGCCCGGGCGCTCGGCTGCACGAACGCGAAGATCGCGCTTTCCCACGTGCTGCCCAACATCAGCGGCGTCGTCATCGTCCGCGCGATGTTCTCGATTCCCTCCGCCATCTTCTTTGAGACGTTCCTCAGCTTTCTGGGCGTGGGCATGAAGATCCCCAACGCGTCGCTGGGCACGCTGCTCAACGGCGGCTACAAGGTCTTCAAGCTCTATCCGTATCAGATGTTCATTCCCGCGGCGATCCTGTGCGTCATCATGCTGTCCTTCAACCTGTTTGCGGATGGCCTGCGCGACGCGTTTGACCCGAAGATGAAGGAATGACCGCAAAGGAGCCAATGACATGAACGACACAGACAATGTGCTTCAGGTGCGCAATCTGCGCGTCTCGTTTGACACGTTCGCCGGCACGGTGCACGCCATCCGCGACGTGAGCTTTGTGCTGCACCGCGGGGAGACGCTGGCGCTGGTCGGCGAATCGGGAAGCGGCAAGTCCGTGACCTGCCGGGCCATCATGCGCCTGCTGGCGCGCAACGCGCATATCGACGGCGGCGAGATCCTCTTCGAGGGGGAGAACCTCTTTCAGAAGTCCGCGCGCGAGATGCGGCGCATCCGCGGCGGCGACATCGCGATGATCTTCCAGGACCCGATGACCGCGCTCGACCCGACGATGAAGATCGGCAGGCAGATCGCTGAGACGGTCTCCCTGCACAGGCGCGTCAGCCGCGCGCAGGCCAGGGCGCGCGCGCTCGAGCTGCTCGAGCTCGTGGGCATTGAGGAACCGGAGCGCCGCTATCACCAGTATCCGCACGAGTTTTCCGGCGGCCCGCGCGCTGGCGACGCAGCCGCGCTTCGTCGTCTGCGATGAGCCGATCTCCGCGCTGGATGTCTCCATTCAGGCGCAGGTGGTCAACCTGCTCGAGCGGCTTCAGCGTGAGCGCGCGCTGACCTATCTGTTCATCGCGCACGACCTCTCGATGGTCAAATACATCTCCAACCGCATCGCCGTCATGTGCCGCGGGCGCATCGTGGAGATGGGCGAGGCGGACGCGGTCTACGACGATCCGCTGCATCCCTACACGCGCAGCCTGATCTCCGCCATCCCGCGGCCCGATCCGCGCAGCGAGCGCACGCGCACGCGCACCCCCTACACGCCGGGCGACGGCCAGGGCGATTTCGCGATGCGCGAAATGAAGCCCGGCCACTTTGTGCTCTGCCGGGAGGATGGGACGATGCGTTGAGCCGCAGAGGCGGAGCGGCAAGGGCGGACGCCTTGTCCGCTGAAGCATGCTTTACAGGATGCCAAAAACAGAATCAGGGGCTGTCCCGCCCGGCAGGCTTTGCCGGTTGGGACAGCCCCTTTTTCAAAAGAGGAGGTAGTTTCCTCCCCCCACAGGAGGCGAATCAGAGCAGCTTCTTGTGCAGGATGACGCCCTGGTGCGAGCAGTCGATCGCCAGCGCCGCGTCAAAGCAGGCTTTGGCGCGCGCCTTGTCGCCCAGACCATAGCTGCCCAGCGCGATGAGGTATTCGCAGTGCGCGCGGTTGCGCAGCGTCAGATCCTCGTCAAAGAGCTGCAGATCGGGCAGGGAGACCGCGAAATAGTCGATCTGCACCCGGTCGTAGTAGTGCTTCTCGCCGTAGGCGATCAGCTTGTGGAAGCGGGCGCTGGCGTGATCCCTGTCGCCCAGAGCCAGCGCGGCGAGTCCCTCGTAGAGGATCAGCTCCGCCGGCTGGTCGTTGTAGTACATGGCGCTGGCCGGCTCCTTGTTGCCCGCGGCCGCGCGGGAGAGATGGCGGGCGGCCGCCTCCTCGCCGCCTTCCCACGGATGGAACTTGCGGTTCAGAATGATGGCGAGCGCGTCCTCGTAGCGGCCCATGTCGTTGAGCAGCGTGCAGTATTCGACGGTCAGGTCGTCGCGGATGAACACCGTCTCCCGGTGGCTGTGCAGGAAGGCGAAGCGCTCCTCAACCGGCATGCCGAGCTTGCGGTAGAGCTGGTCGAGCTCCAGCAGCACGCGCGCGTCGGTGGGATCGAGCGCATAGGCGCGCTCCATGCATTCGCGGGCCTTCGCGGCGTCACCCTGCTTGTTGTAGGCGGCCAGCGACAGGTTGCGCCAGACCGTCGGAAAGGCGGGATCGAGCGTTGCGCTGCGCTCCCACATCGCCGCGGCCCTGTCATATGTCGACGCGAAGATGAGCCCCGAGGAGTATCTGCGCGCCATCGACAACGCCATCGCCAACAACGCGGCGGGCGTGGTCACCTGCATCCCGGACCAGACGATGTCCCAGGCCGCTGTGGACAAGCTGGCCGAGGCCGGCATCCCGGTCGTCGCCGCTGACGACGCGCTGCAGACCGCGGACGGCACCAAGATCGCGCCGTGGGTTGGCATCAACGCCTACGTCATCGGCGAGGCGAACGGCGCCTGGGTTGCGGAGTACGCCAAGGCGAACGACCTGGTCTCCGATCCGGAGTGCGCGCTGCTCATCCTGACGATGGACACCGTCTCCAGCTGCGTGCCGCGCGCCGAGGGCGAGTACGACAAGTTCACCGAGCTCTGCCCGGAGTTTGACACCGCGAAGATCTACAAGGCCGACTACGACGGCACCACCGACAAGGGCAACATCGCCGCTGCCGCCGTGTTCACCGCGCATCCCGAGATCACCAAGTGGCTCGTGACCGGCGCGAACGAGGAAGGCACCATCGGCGCGCTGCGCGCGCTGGAGTCCGCCGGCCTGGACGCCGAGTCCTGCGTCGTCGGCCTGGGCGCCTACATGGCCGAGGACGCCGAGTAACGGCACCTGCCCCGTACAAAAGGAAAGAGAAACTGCACAAAGGAAAGAGGGGCGCTCCGGCGCCCCTCTTACACTGTCGTCAAAAGGGTTTTCTCTCCCCGAAGGGGGAGAGAAAACATTCAATTTCCCCTCGAGGAAAAGCATCAGGGAATCAAGAATCTGCTCATACCGACAGGCCGGGAGGGACGCTCTGTCCCCCTCCTGTTTTCTGATGGATTGCGAAGCGGGCACGGCCCGTTTTTTTGTGCGCATTCCGCGGGTTCAGCCCTGCGCGCGCATGCGCGCCTCGCGCTCGCGCATGTAGGCCTCAAAGCGCTCGAGCGTCAGGTTGACGATCAGCTCCGGCGGAAAGCCGATCTCCCGGAGCATCGCGAGGGCTTTGGGCACCTCGCCGATGTTCGCGGAAAAATGGGCGTCGCTGTCGACACACACGCGAACGTCGTAGCGCATGCACAGCTGCGCGATCCTGCGGCAGGCGCCGTCGCAGCCGGGGCGCGCGACGAAGGAGTTGTTGTTGATCTCGATGAGCCGGCCCCGCTCCGACGCGGCGCGCACAAGTCGCTCCTCATCCACGGGGTAGGCAGGAATGCCCGGGTGGCCGATCAGATCGACGCAGGCGTGATCCATCGCGCGGATGTAGGCCTCGGTGTGCGCGTCCCGGTCGAGCACGGGCATGACGTTCTTGTGCATGCTCGCGATGCCGAAGCGGATGTGGGGGAAGGCGCTGGGCGGGTAGTCGTCCAGATGGCCCTCCGTGTCCCAGAGGTTGAACTCCATGCCCGGGTAAACGCGCACGCCGGCGATCTCTTCGGGCAGCTGGGAAAAGGACCAGGGCGCCCAGATGGTGCCCGTGCCCTTCATGCGGGCGCCGTGGTCGGTCATGCAGATGGCCCGGATACCCTTGGCGGCGGCTGCGGCGCAGTTCTCCTGCAGCGTCGACCAGGCGTGGCCGGACATGACGGTATGGGTGTGCGCGTCGACTTCAATGCGGATATCCTTCATGATGAAAACTCCTTCCGGGCCCGAAAGGGCGTTCGACGGCGGGGGGGAAGATGAATGCCGGTCATGGATGGTGTGAAATCCGAACACATGACTGTAGAAATTTGACAGTTTTGAGAAAAAATATCGAAAAGCTATTGACAGAAGCCCCGCCATCATGTAGTATTACGACATAAGATGTCATAAGACATTATATACTGGATTATGACATTGCG
>SFHU01000035.1 GCA_004555535.1 Clostridiales bacterium | reverse complement strand
CTTCCTGGGTATCTCCGGTCTTAAGGGATACTACAGCACCTCGGATGGTAACTGGTACTTCAGAAAGAGAACGGACAGCTTCAATGGCTGGGAGCTCCTGCCTGTTGAAACGTACAATGGCGTCAGCTATGTGAAGGCCGGAAGGACACTGTCGGGGGTGGTCACGGACAACGGTATCATTAACATAACCTTTGACGAGGATGTGTTCTTTACCTACAGCTACACCAAAACGGCAAATATACCAGATGAGTACGAAGACGGCGTCATGCTCGGCCATTATGATGATAAGGGCAACGACCACTTCACCGTGAGTACAAGGAAGATCTATCTCAACGAGTACAGCATCAATGTCTTCTATACCCGCGCGCGGGCGGCGTCGCTGCTGATCGAGGCGACTGACCCGGATGACGCGAACACCGGCTATACTGTCGGATTCTTCGAGTCGGACAGCGACGAGAGCTACGCGCTGATCGACGGCCCGGTCAACGATCTTCCGATCAAGAAGACCGCGCTGCCGCAGAACGATTACGTCACCGGTCAGGGCTATCGCATCCACGATTATCTGTACGTTTCCGATTCCGGAAAGGTGCTCATGCTTGTGGACGCGGACGCCAACGGCGCCAGCGAGTTCAACGCGGTCTTCGATGGCAAAACGTATGAGTCTGGCTATCTGAAGATTGTCAACGCGGACGCGAAGATCAACCTCTACAGCGGCAAGAACGAAACGATTCAGCCGCAGTTCACCCTGAAGAAGGGGCAGAACGTGACGCTCGAACGCCTGACCGACGTGGTGGCTAAGGACGTTCAGGGAAGGTACTGGTACTTCAACGGTACGAACTGGAATCGGGCGACCACAGTGACCAACGGAACCCAAAAGCTGATCCGGTATGGCGGCGAGACGTACCTGACCATCGAAACCATCGACGGCGTTTTGTACTACACGCTGCCCAACGAAATCCGCGTGGGCTCCGACGGAAGCGTCGTCCTGCCGGGCAAGAGCAGCAGCACGCAAATGCTGACGGAGGTTTCCGGGATGACCTATCCGCTGGGCACGCTGGCGGGCAGAGAGGTGATTGTCACCATGCCCGATCAGGCCGGAAGCCTTGTGGACGGCAGAACCGACGCACAGACGGACCCCAATATCGCTGCGGATGAGGATGTCACGCTGGTCACCGCTTCGACCGGCTCCATCGGCACGCAGGAGAAGCCGCTGGACATCGTCGCAGGAGGAGACATCATCTTCAAGAATCTGCTCGGCGGCACGGAGCTGAACACGGACGCCTTCATCGAGGTGAGCGACGGCGACATCGTCATCGAGCCGGATACCGTGGTTCGGGATGTGCTGCTCAGTGTGAACGCGAAGAACGGTTCGATCAAGCTGACGGATATCACGGTGATCAGCGAGGACGACGGCGATGACAACGACGGCGTGCTCAAAATGGCTGCCAGCAGGGACATCGTGCAGCTGAATCCCATGGTGCCCACGCATCTGACCGGACTGGTGCTCGTCGGCGACGAGAACAGCCTGGCCTATGCGGACCTGACAGCGGGCGGCACAATCACGCTGGATCAGCTGGACGCCACCCATGCCAAGGCGACGATCGAGGCCGGCGGAAAGATGGACATCCCGCAGGTCGAGGCCAAGAACGATTCCGAGATCAGCCTGAGCGCGGGCGAAGACATCGAAAGCAGAAGCATGACCGCGAACAATTCGACGGTCACCGCCAAGGCAGACGGCTCGATCACGGCGGATGAAGTCGAGGCAAGCGACAGCGAGATCAGCCTGAGCGCGGGCGAAGACATCACAAGCAAGACCGTGACCGTGAAGGATTCGACGCTGACCGCAGAGGCGGACGGCTCGATCACGGCGGATGAAGTCGAGGCAAGCGACAGCGAGATCAGCCTGACCGCGGGGAAGGAGATGGCCATCCCTGAAATCGAGCTGAACAGCTCGAAGCTGAATGCGCAGGCCGGACAGGATATCACGTTTGACATGATCGAAGGCGCGGACAGCAGTGTCGCCCTGCGTTCTCAAAACGGAAGTATCCTCACCGAAGATGCCGAAGGCTATATCCGCCTGACCGGAAGCAGCGCACTGACGCTCGCCGCGGGCGAGGACATCGGCAGGCGCGATGCGCGGCTGATGGTCGATGTGCCTGAGACGATGACCGTGCGGATTGAAACCGTGAGGAATCTCTATCTCGACGGCGTGCTGCTCGAGGGCGGCGCGTTTAAGGGCGAGCGGCCTCAGGAGGACATCCGCAGCGGACGCAACGAAAACGGCATGACGGTTTCCGGAGACTGGATCCTCGGCGCGGGCGCGGAGACGATTCAACCGATGCTCGCTTATCAGACGCCGGAGGAACTGGCGGCGTGGATCGCCTCCTGCATGACGCGCGAAGCGTGGCAGACGATGATCACCGCGAAGTCCCTGGCGACGCAGGTGGAGGGCGGACTCATCGATGCGGAAACCCTGCAGGGTATTCTGATCAACGACGCGGACTTCTCCCTGAAGGATCTGGATGAGCTGATGCAGGCCGGCGATTATGCGGCGCTGGGCGACATGCTGGCGGACGCGCTGACCGGCACAACGCAGGATCCGGAGAATGCCGCTGTCATCCCCGTGGTTTCCGATGAAATGGCGACGGCCTGGCTGGGCAACGCCATCGCGCAGGGCGACGTCGCGGATCTGGGCAGCACGCTGACCTCGATCCTGACGCAGGAGGAAATCCTCGCTCTGATTGAGGAGGCCTGGAACCTTGCGGACTATGACGGCATGTCGGAGACGAAGCCGTCGGATCCCGAAGCCCGGGCGCTGAACCTTTCCATCGGCGTTTCCACGGGCATGAGCGGGATCTGGAACGAAGGCAGCATCAACATTACACAGGATGAAGGTGATTTCACAGCCGAGGAAATCCGTTCCGAGCGCGGAGACGTGTCGATTGCCTCTATGGGCGGCGACATTCTGGGCGTTGAGGACGAAACGACCGATGTTTCCGGGCGGAAGATCAAGCTGACGGCCCAGGGAAGCATTGGCGATGAGACCCACGCGCTGGAGACCGACCAGAGGACGAACCGTCTGGAGCTGGTGGGCAACATCACCGAGCCCGTGAAGGACGAAAACGGCAACTACAACATCAAGCTGGTGGAGCGTGCGGCCGTGGACGAGGCCGGCAACCCGATGACGCAGTGGGTGCTCGACGTCGCGGTGCAGTATGAGTGGCTGCGCGTGGACGATCCGCAGGAGGAAACCCGGCTGGATGCCGAAGCGGGAGAGGACATCTTCATCCGCGAGGCGGCGGGCAATGCGGGTCTGGGCAGCGTGCAGGCTGGCGGCGATGTGCGCCTTGAGGCGCCTGGAACGATTCTGGATGTCCGTGAGGACGCGGAAACGAGCCAGAACATCACGGCAGGCGGCAATGCTGAACTGACGTCCGGGACGGGCGCCATCGGCGACAGGGACGGCTATATCACCATCGACGTGACCGGCAGGGTGACGGCCCGGGTGCAGGGCGATATCTGCCTGAGCGATGCCGCGGATCTGGATCTGATCGCGGACAGCGCGGAGGGCCAGATCAATGCCGATGCCGCGGGGAACCTGAACCTGAGCAATGCCGACCAGGCGGACATGGTCATCGGGCCTGTGCATGCGCAGGGCGATGTCGTGATCGTATCCAATGGCAGCATCCTGGCAGGCGACCGCCTGGGCAGAGAGGCGCTTGTGGCCGGAGGCAGCATTGCGTTGGAAGCTTTGAATGGTTCCGTTGGAACGCAGGATGCGCCGATTCTGGTCGACACTGACGCGGACAACGGCGGAACGCTGACGATCCGGGCTACCGGAACGGCCGGTGTGAAGGAGATCAGCGGCGATCTGGTGATCGGGAAGGTGGAAACCGGCTCCGATACGACGATCGCGGCGCCCGGAAGCATCACCGATGCGGATGACAGCCAGAAGGTGGTCTCCGCGGCGGATGCGGAGCGCGCGGCGGCGGAAGCCAGAAGCAAGGCTGAGCTTGCACAGACGGCTGCGGACGTGCTCAACGCCTATGCGGGCGATGCGGGACGTCTGCCGGAGGAGCTGGGCAGGAGCGCAGCGGAGAAGGCCGTTGAGCAGGCACAGGCGGCGATGAATCAGCAGCAGATCCGTCTGGATGAGCTGAATCAGAAGCTGGCCGCACTGCTACTCAACCCCGAAGCAACGAAGCAGCAGATCGACGCATTGACAAAGCAGATCGCTGCCCAGCAGGACACTGTGGACGCCCTGCAGATCACGCTGGATGAACGGCAGGCCCGACTGGATGAGATCAATCGTCTGATTGATCTGGCGAAGCAGGATGCGCAAGCCCTGCAACAGGAAGCGGACCGGCTCAGGAGCGTGGCGGATGTGCTGGCAGAGGAAGCCCGCGCGGCGCTGGAGAGGGCCGAAGGCTCGGAGGATTCCATCGTCACGGGCGGCAATCTCACGCTGACAGCCGGCGGATCGATCGGCACGGACGGCAATGCGCTGGGTGTGAACGCGGACGGAACGCTGAGCGTTCAGGTCGGAGACGCTTCCACCGATGGCGTGGATATCGAGAGCACCGGCAGCGTCCGCTTCGATGCCATTGAGGCGGAGCATGTGCGCATCGACGCGCTGGGAGACATCCTGGCGGCGGGCGACGGTGAACGGGATATTCAGGCGAACGACCTGGTCATCCGCTCCGTCACCGGAGACGTCGGACAGTCCGATCGTCCGATCCGCACCTCTGTGGACAGCCTGACGGCGATGGGCGGGGAAATCCACATCGAGAACGACCGGTCGCTGATCCTTGACAGCGTGATCGGTCAGACAGTGGAGCTGGATGTGAACGGCGACGTGATCTCCGGCTCGGGTGATCCCAACGTCATTGCCGACCGGCTGGACATCAGGGCCGATGGAAACATCGGCACAGCGGAGGACCGGCTGGATATCGATGCGGATGTGATCGTGCTTGAGGGCAAGGATATCTTTATTCACAACGATTCCGGCCATCTGCTGGTGGAAAAGATCGCCGGCGACAGGATCGATATCGAGACCGAGGGCAGCATGTCCGGCGGACCCATTCATGGAAACCGGCTGGATATCAGCGCCAAGGGCGATGTCGGCAGCAAGGAGAACCCGCTGATCGTCGACATTTCCGGCAAGGTCACAGTCCACTCCGAATATGGAAGGACGTACTGGAAGAACATCAGGCCGATTCCGGCGACGGAGAAGGCCGATCAGGACTACATGGAACGAACCCTTGAGGACGAGGCTACGGGCGTCATCGTCCATGGCCTGAAGATCCACCGCAAGGCGGAGCTGACCGTACAGAATCTCATGGGTCTGAACGCGGAAGACGCCCGGGCGCTGTGCGCGCTGATCCGGGCCGCTATGGAAAGCGATGCTTCCGTCTGCGCGCTGCGGATTGCGCTCTCCGCTCCGAAGGATGCGCCCGCGTGGCTGGGTATGCTGGATGTCAGCATTCCGGTGGGCGCGGCCTGCGAAGGAAAGCCGCTGCTCGTGCTGAGCTGCTCCGGAGATCAGGTCCATGCGCTGTATGGCGGCGTGGCTGTGGAGGGCATGCTCACCTTCAGCACGGCGCGACTGGGCGATTTCGTGGTGCTGGATCCTTCCTGCTTTGAGGCTGTGTTCGCGCTGCTGCGCGGAACCATCAACAATGGCCTGTCGCAGCAGATGGAGGTTTCCGAGGAGGCGCTGCGGATTCTGGAGGAAGCATACCGGATCTTCCGGGAGCAAGCCGATCAGACGGCGCGCCTGCATCTGCTCCATGCGGATACGGGAACGCGGCTGAGCGTTGAGCTGGCGTCTGAGGAGCTTCTGGATGAAACCGGGGATGTGCGCCTGATTGTGGAGCGCGTGGAAGACGGAGAACAGATGCAGGATGAGGCGGCAGGGCAGCTGCCTGTGCGCGCCAGTGTGCGTCTGGTGAAATCCATATGGACGGATGGCGTCGAGACGCTTGAAGCGGTTTCCATCGACGGCGCATGCGAGCTGACGCTGAGCGTCGATGCGAACGCGGGCAGCCTGATCGCTGTCGAGTGCCGGATGACGGATGGAAGCACGGAGAGCTTCGAATGCGCCGTGGATGAAAACGGCGACGTGACGCTTCCGCTGAGCGCGGTTCCCGTTCAGGTGGACATCCGCCTGAAGGAGGCTGTCTGACAGGAAAAAACGGCAGCGCTGCAGGCGCTGTCCCCCAAAAACGACTGGCGGTCCCACTCCGGCTTTGACGGAGTGGGACCGCCTTTTGCGGCGCAAAGGGGAAGGGAAGCCGCGGCGTTTGGGCCGCCGGTCAGACAGGAGCGGCTTGACGCACAGGGCTGTTGATGCTACAATAAATGCGGAGAACTGGGGCGGTTTGGGGCCCTTGCCTTGTGATCATGCGCAAAGGCGCCGTCCGAACCGGCATGATGCCGGTTGCATTGTTGGCGGAATGCTGTAAATCCTGTCGCCTTGCGACCGAGGCCGGAGCTTTGCGGAAGGACTTACGGAGCAAGGACAGATGTGGACTCATTTTGGGCGTTCCCGCACCGGAACGGAGGGCTCCGGACGGCACATGACGCAGAAAGGATCCGGAGGCACGTTCATGGCAAACCATCGCATTTCAATCGCGCAGCTGAAGAACCATTTCACATACAGCTGGTGGAAGTACCTGCTGCTGCTTGTCCTGGGCTGCTTTGGCGTCGATCTCCTCTTCACCACGACGGCGTACAGTCCACCCGAGGAGAAGAAGATCGAGCTCTACCTCTGCAGCAGCTATGCGGACGCGGTCGCCATTCAGGAGGTCTTCTGGCCGCTGCTGCAGGAGCGCTGCCCGGAACAGGAGGAGCTGACGGTGATGAACATCAACCTCTCCTCAGACGACATCTATGCGCAGATGCAGTTTTCGACCTATGTCGCCGCGCAGCAGGGCGACGTCTGCCTGCTTCCGCGCAGCGAATTCAAAAAGCTGATTCAGGACGGGGCCGACAGCGCGTTCCTGGAGCTGACGCCGTACATCGACAGCGGCGTAATCGACACGGGGGACATCGATCTTTCCGCCGGGCGCGCCAGGAGCGAGGCGGGCGAGGAGGGGCTTTACGGCATCCCCGGCGACACACTCTATGGCCTGCTGGAGTACAGCTGCGACCCCGCGGACAGCATCCTGTGCATCATGGCGTACAGCGGCAACAACGACACCGCCGCCGTGATGGCCGACATTCTCCTTGAGGAGCTCTGCACGGGAAAGCCCGAGGGCTATGACGAGATGCGCGCGGCGAAGAAGGCGAGCGAGCAGTCTTCGACGCAGATTTTCAAATAACCGGCCTGCTCCGCCTGTCCTTGCGGGCAGGCTTGCCGGTCACCAGACGGGACGGCGCGGTAGTGCCGCCCCTTTTTCAGCGACAGCCTGGAGGGAGAAACCATGCCGGAGACCATTAGAAAGCGCGATGGCCGCATCGCCGCGTATGACGAGAGCAAGATTGCCGCAGCGATTCTGCGCGCCTTTGCCGCCGTGGACAGCGCCAAGGGCGAGGCGGAGGCGAAGCGGCTGGCCGCGCTCGTGACGCGGGGCATCGACCGCGACGAGAGCATCGACATGCCGACAGTGGAGGGCGTGCAGGACAGGGTGGAGCAGGTGCTCATCGAGGAGGGCTACGCCCGCACGGCGAAGGCCTACATCCTCTACCGCGCCGAGCGCAGCCGCGCCCGGGAGGCGCAGACCCGCCTCATGCACATCCTGCAGGACATCACCTTCAAGGACGCGGCGGATTCCGACGTCAAGCGCGAGAACGCGAACATCGACGGAGATACCGCGATGGGCACGATGCTCAAGTACGGCTCGGAAAGCGCCAAGCAGTTCTACGACATGTATGTCCTGAGGCCGGAGCACGCGCGCGCCCACCGCGAGGGCGACATCCACATCCACGACCTCGACTTCCTGACGCTGACGACCACCTGCACGCAGATCGATCTGACGGCGCTGTTCAAGGGCGGCTTTTCGACGGGCCACGGCGTGCTCAGCGAGCCGCAGGACATCGGTAGCTATTCCGCACTGGCCTGCATCGCCATACAGTCCAACCAGAACGACCAGCACGGCGGCCAGGCGATTGCCAGCTTTGACTACGACATGGCGCCCGGCGTCGCCAAGACCTATGTGAAGGAATACCGCCGCGCGCTGGGCGCGGGGCTGGAACTCGTGCTCGGCCACAATGCGGGCGACGACGAGGCGAAGGCCCTCGTCCGCCAGATCCGCGCACAGGAGGGCGTCGTGCCGACGCTGCGGATGAACGCGGCCTTTGAGCAGGCGCTGCGCAGCCGCCTGCTTGCGATGGCCGGCGAGGCGGACTGCGAGCGGATTCTGCGCTATGCGCAGGAGCGCGGCTACCGCGAGACGGAGCGGCGCACGAACCAGGCCATGCAGGCCTTCATCCACAATCTCAACACGATGCATTCCCGCGCGGGCGCGCAGACGCCGTTTTCCTCCATCAACTACGGCATGGACACCTCGCCGGAGGGGCGCATGGTCGTGCGCAGCCTGCTGCTGGAGACGGAGAAGGGCCTGGGCCGCGGCGAGACGCCGATCTTCCCGATCCAGATCTTTAGGGTCAAGGAGGGCGTGAGCTACAACCCCGGCGACCCGAATTACGACCTCTTCCGCCTGGCGATGCGGGTGAGCGCGAAGCGGCTCTTCCCGAATTTCTCGTTCGTCGACGCGCCGTTCAACCTGCAATACTACAAGCCCGGCCATCATGAGACAGAGATCGCCTACATGGGCTGTCGCACGCGCGTCATCGGCAACGTCTACGACCCGACGCGCGAGGTCTGCAACCGCCGGGGCAACCTCTCCTTCACCTCAATCAACCTGCCGCGCATCGCGATCGAGGCCCGCGGCGACCTGGATGCGTTCTACGCGATGCTCGACCAGCGGATGCAGCTGGTGATCGACCAGCTCGATGCGCGCTTTGAGATTCAGGCGAGCAAAAAGGTGCGCAACTATCCCTTCCTGATGGGCGAGGGCGTCTGGCTGGACAGCGAGAAGCTTTCTTGGGACGACGAGGTGCGCGAGGTGCTGCGCCACGGCACGCTCTCCGTCGGCTTTATCGGCCTGGCGGAGACGCTCGTTGCGCTCACCGGCGATCATCACGGGCAGAGCGAGGCTGCACAGAAGCTGGGCCTTGAGATCATCGGCCGGATGCGCGCGCAGCTCGACGCGCTCTCCGAGAGGCGGAGGATGAACTACACGCTGCTGGCCACCCCGGCGGAGGGCCTCTCCGGCCGGTTCGTGAAGCTCGACCGCGAGCGCTACGGCGTGATTCCCGGCGTGACCGACAGGGAATACTATACCAACAGCTTCCACGTGCCGGTCTATTTCCCGATCAGCGCGTTTGACAAGATCCGCATCGAGGGGCCGTATCACGCGCTGACCAACGCCGGCCACATCTCCTACATCGAGATGGACGGCGATCCGACGAAGAACCTGGAGGCCTTCGAGGCCGTCGTGCGCGCGATGCACGATGCGGGCATCGGCTATGGCTCGATCAACCATCCGGTCGACCGCGACCCCGTCTGCGGCTACAACGGCATCATCGGGGACTGCTGCCCGCAGTGCGGCAGGCAGGAGGAAGAGGTGCACTTCGAGCGCATCCGCCGCATCACGGGCTATCTCGTCGGGACGATGGACCGCTGGGGCGACGGCAAGCGCGCCGAGGAGCGCGACCGCGTGAAGCACGGGGTGTGACGATGGAGGTTCGACTGGCCGGCATCGTGCCGGAATCGATCGTGGATGGGCCGGGCTACCGGCTCGCTGTCTTCGCGCAGGGCTGTCCGCACAACTGCCCGGAATGCCACAATCCGCAGACGCACGATCCGCAGGGCGGCGCGCTGCGCGACACCGGCGAGGTCATCGCGATGCTGGACGCCAATCCGCTCGTGCGCGGCGTGACGCTCACGGGCGGCGAGCCGATGATGCAGCCGGAGCCGATGGCACAGATCGCCCACGCAGCCCGGCAGCGGGGCATGAGCGTCTGGTGCTACACAGGCTTCACGCTTGAGGCCCTGCAGGCGGAGGGCCGGGCGGACAGGCTGCGTCTGCTTGAGCAGGTCGACGTGCTCGTGGACGGGCCGTATCTGGCACGGGAGCGCTCGCTGGAGCTGCTCTATCGCGGCAGCAGGAATCAGCGGCTGATCGACATGCCGCGGACGCTGGCGGAGGGAACGCTCCGCCTGTACGAGCCCGAAGCATGGTGACGCGGCGGGCGGACGAGGAAAGGACGGATTGCGGATGAGAAGACTGTGCGGCGTGCTGGCGGCGCTGCTCATGCTGCTGGCGGGCGCGATGGTCGCGGCGGCGGAGAGCGAAACGGGAGGCGAGCCGGGGAGCTGGCTCAAAAACGCGCTTGGCGAAAGGGAGAGCGGAAGCACCCGGAGGGAGAAGCGCTATGTCGCGATGCTCACAATCGACGGGGAGCTCTCCGCGTATGATGCGTATTACGACCATGCGGGCACCCTGGACGCCATCGACGCGCTGATCGACGACCAGGAGAACGCCGGGCTGATCCTGCTGCTCAACACGCCCGGCGGCGGGCTCTATGAGGCCGACGAGCTGCTGCACGAGCTGAAGACCTACAAGGAGCTGACGGGCAGGCCTGTGGCGGCCTATATGGAGCAGGAATGCTGCTCCGCAGGCGTCTTCGCCGCGATGGGCGCGGATCTGATCCTCGCCTCCCGGATGACGCTGACGGGCAATGTCGGCGTGTACATGGAATCCTCGAGCGACGCGGGGCTGCTGGAGAAGCTTGGCGTCGAGCAGATCTATGTCGCCTCCGGCGAAAACAAGGTGAACGGCTATCCCGAGCTGACGCAGGAGCAGCGCGCCATTCTTCAGGCGCTCGTGGACGAGAGCTTTGAGCTCTTCCTGCAGGAGATCGAGACCTCCCGCGGCCTGACGCGCGCGCAGATGGAGCCCTTCATGGACGGGCGGCTCCTGAGCGCAATCCAGGCGAAGGAGATGGGGTTGATCGACGGGGTCGGCTACTATAACGAGGCGATCGACACATTTTACGAGACCTTCGGCTGGGGCGACGCGCCGCTGCAGGACGTCACGCCCGAGTGGGAGGACGGCTTCGGCGGGCTTGACAACTCCGACCTGCTGGACTGGATCGTGAATCTGGAGAAGCAGACGGGCAGCGCGGATGCCGCGCGCACCGCGCGCACCACGCGCGCCGCAGGCGGCTTCAAGGGTCGCTGAGCGTGCGCAAAGACGCCGAATTCGGGCGTCTTTTTTTGTATGCTTTTTAAGCTGAAAACGATGCAAAAACCCCCGGCAGACATTTGAAAAAACCCGTGAAATTTGGTATACTATTATAGTAAGAAAATGCTTAGCGGAGGGCGCCGGAAACGGCGTTTCCGCCTGAGTGCCGGAGGGAATATGATCCTTCATCTGGGCGACGACGTGGCCGTGCGCACGGACGACGTCGTCGCAATCATCGATTTGACGCAGGCGAGCGGCGCCGTGACCGGCGCGATGCTCGCCGAGATTCGCCGGCAAAACCGCGTGCTCGCCCGCCAGGGCATCACGGCCAAGAGCGCCGTGATCTGCGCGGGAGCAAGGAGGGCCGGCGGGGCGACGGAGAACCCGCGCGTCTATCTTTCGCCGATCTCCACGACGACGCTCGCCCAGCGCGCCCATGAGCGCGCGTTTGCGGGGCAGGCGCTTCCGGCGCGCGGCGGGGAGACGGAGGATGCGCCGGAGGATGCGCTCCGCCGGGAGGATCAGGGACAAGAATGCTGAGGAATGATATGGACAACAACGAATTGAATCTCCATGCCGACGTGCCCGATCAGGAGCAGGCCGGTTCCTATGACGAGAATCAGATTCAGGTGCTCGAGGGCCTGGAGGCCGTGCGCAAGCGCCCGGGCATGTATATCGGCTCGACGGATGAGCGCGGACTGCATCACCTCGTCTACGAGATCGTGGACAACGCGGTCGACGAGGCGCTGGCGGGCTTCTGTACGCAGATTGACATTACGCTGGAAAAGGACGGCTCCTGCACGGTGCGGGACAATGGCCGCGGCTTCCCGGTCGGCATCCATCCCAAGATTGGCCGTCCGGCGGTCGAGGTCTGCCTGACGATCCTGCACGCGGGCGGCAAGTTCGGTGGCGGGGGCTACAAGGTCTCCGGCGGCCTGCACGGCGTCGGCGCGTCGGTCGTCAACGCGCTCTCCCGGCATCTCAAGGTGCTCGTCTATCAGGATGGGAAGATCTATCAGCAGGAGTATGCCCGCGGCAAGGTGCTCTACGACCTCAAGACCGTCGGCGAGACGGAGCGCACCGGCACGACCATTCAGTTCTGGCCGGATGTCAAGGGCATGAGCGTGAATGACGAGGGCGTGGACGAGGGCATCTTCGAGACCGGCGCGTTCAACTTCGACACGCTCAAGACCCGCTTCCGCGAGATGGCCTTCCTCAACCGCGGCATCCGCATCGTCTTCCGCGACGAGCGCGGGGAGACGCCGGTGGAGCGCGTCTTCCACTACGAGGGCGGCATCAGCGAGTTCGTCAAGTACATCAACAAGAATAAAGAGGTGCTCTTCCCGGAGCCCATCTACATCAACGGCATGGTCGGCACGACGAGCGTCGAGGTCGCCATGCAGTACAACGACACCTACACCGAAAATATCTTCACCTTCGTCAACAACATCCACACGCCGGACGGCGGCACGCACATGGCCGGCTTCTCAATGGCCATCACGCGCGTGATCAACGACTATGGCCGCAGGCACGGCATCCTCAAGGCGAGCGACGCCAACCTGACCGGCGACGACATCCGCGAGGGTATGGCGGCGATCGTCTCCGTCAAGCTGGAGGACCCGCAGTTCGAGAGCCAGACGAAGAGCAAGCTGGGCAACAGCGAGGTGCGCACGATCGTCAATTCGCTCGTGGGCAAGCAGCTGGGCGACTACCTGGAGGAGAATCCGGCGACCGCCAAGCTGATCCTGGATCGCTGCCTGGCGGCCTCCCGCGCGAGGGAAGCGGCGCGCAAGGCGCGCGACCTCACCCGCAGAAAGACCGTGCTGGAGAGCGCGAGCCTGCCGGGCAAGCTGGCGGACTGCTCCGAGCGCGACCCGAGCAAATGCGAAATCTTCCTCGTCGAGGGCGACAGCGCAGGCGGCAGCGCGAAGGTGGGCCGCGACCGCCACTTCCAGGCGATCCTCCCGCTGCGCGGCAAGATCCTCAACGTCGAGAAGACCAGGCTCGATCGCGTGCTCGCCAACGAGGAGATCAAGGCGATGATCACGGCGTTCGGCTGCGGCGTGGGCGAGGATTTCGACATCAGCAAGCTGCGCTATGACCGCATCGTCTGCATGACCGATGCAGACGTCGATGGCAGCCACATCCGCATCCTGATGCTGACGTTCTTCTACCGCTATATGCGCCCGCTGATCGAGCAGGGCCACGTCTACGCCGCGCAGCCGCCGCTGTACAAGGTCACCTATCAGAAGACCGAGCGCTACTGCTACTCCGACGCGGAGCTGGACAAGGTCATGACCGAGATCGGCCGCGAGAAGAAGCCGGACGTGCAGCGCTACAAGGGCCTGGGCGAGATGAGCGCCGAGCAGCTCTGGAACACGACGATGGACCCCAAGCAGCGCACGATGCTGCGCGTGTCCGTCGAGGACGCGATTGCCGCGGACGAGATCATGAGCCTGCTGATGGGCGAGAAGGTCGAGCCGCGCCGCGAATTTATCGAGCAGAACAGCAAGCTCGTGCTCGATCTGGACATTTAAGGAAGGAGGGAACGACCCTTGGATTTTAAGGACAATCTTCCGGGCAACACGACCGATCTGGACAGGATTCATCCGATCGATCTGGAGCACGAGATGAAGAAGTCGTTCATCTCCTATGCGATGGCCGTCATCATCACGCGCGCCCTGCCGGACGTGCGCGACGGCCTCAAGCCCGTCCACAGGCGAATTCTTTACGCTATGCATGAGCTGGGCGTCACGCCGGACAAGCCGTACCGCAAGTGCGCGCGCATCGTCGGCGACGTCCTGGGCAAATACCATCCGCACGGCGATTCCTCCGTGTACGGCGCGCTGGTGCGCCTGGCGCAGGACTTCGCGACGCGCTATCCGCTCGTCGAGGGCCAGGGCAACTTCGGCTCCGTCGACGGCGACGGCGCGGCGGCCATGCGTTATACCGAGGCCCGCATGAGCAAGATCAACATGGAAATGCTCGCGGACATCGACAAGGAGACGGTCGACTTCTCCCCGAACTTCGACGAGACGCTGATGCAGCCGAACGTGCTGCCCAGCCGCTTCCCGAATCTGCTGGTCAACGGCTCCTCCGGCATCGCCGTGGGCATGGCGACCAACATCCCGCCGCACAACCTCGGCGAGGTCATCGACGGCGTCGTGAAGCTCATCGACAAGCCGGACGCGACCAACCAGGAGCTGATGGAGTGCATCAAGGGCCCGGACTTCCCGACCGGCGGCATCATCCTGGGCAGAAAGGGCATTTACGACACCTACACCACCGGCCGCGGCCGCATCATCGTGCGCGCGAAGACCGATATCGAGCCGATGGGCAACAACCGCCAGCGCATCATCGTGACGGAGATCCCGTACATGGTGAACAAGTCCGTGCTGGTCGCCAAGATCGCGGAGCTCGTGCATGAAAAGCGCCTGGAGGGCATCAGCGATATCCGCGACGAGAGCGATCGCGAGGGCATGCGCATCGTCATCGAGCTCAAGAAGGATGTCAACGCCGCTGTCGTGCTCAACTATCTCTACAAGCATACGCAGATGCAGGACGTCTTTGGCGCGATCATGCTCGCGTTGGTGGACGGCGAGCCGAAGGTGCTCTCGCTCCATCAGATGCTCTTCCATTACCTCGAGCACCAGAAGGACGTCATCACCCGGCGCACGCGCTACGACCTCGATAAGGCCGAGGCACGCGCCCACATCCTCGAAGGCCTGCTCATTGCGCTGGATAACATCGATGAGATCGTCAGAATCATCCGCGGCAGCGCGAACACCGCCGAGGCGAAGGTGCAGCTCATGGAGCGCTTCGGTCTCTCCGACAAGCAGGCGCAGGCGATTCTCGACATGCGCCTGGCCCGCCTGACCGGCCTGGAGCGCGAGCGCCTGCAGGAGGAATACGCCGAGCTGGAGAAGACCATCGCGTACCTGCGCGCCGTGCTGGCGGACGAAAAGATGGTGCTGGCGATTGTGCGCGAGGAGATCCTCGCGATCAAGGAGAAATACGCGGATCCGCGCCGCACCGAGATCGGCGTCATGGACGGAGAGATCGATCCCGAGGACCTCATCCAGGAGGACAGCGTGGTCGTGACGCTGTCGCACTTCGGCTATGTCAAGCGCACGCCGCGGGCGACCTATCGCAGCCAGAACCGCGGCGGCAAGGGCATCATCGGCATGACGACGCGCGAGGAGGACTACGCGGAGAAGCTGATCGTCTCCTCCACGCACGACGACCTCATGTTCTTCACGAACAAGGGCCGCGTCTACAGCCTCAAGGGCTATGAGATCCCCGAGGGCGGGCGCACGGCGCGCGGCACGGCGATCGTCAACCTGCTGCAGCTTGACGGCGGCGAGAAGGTCACGGCGATGATCAAGCTGCCGCGCGAGCGCGAGGGCCGCTACCTCGTCATGGCGACGCGCTGCGGCACGATCAAGAAGACCGCGCTGGATGAATTCGCTAACCTGCGCAAGGCCGGCCTGATCGCCATCGTGCTGCGCGAGGAGGACGAGCTCATCGGCGTGGAGCTGACGGATGCTTCCAGCGAAATCATGCTCGCCACGCGCATGGGCCAGGCGATCCGATTCAGCGAGGACGATGTCCGCGCGATGGGCCGCAACTCGATGGGCGTGCGCTCGATGGATCTGGCGGAGGGCGACGAGGTCATCTCCGTGGCGAAGATCACGGAGGGCACGCAGGTGCTGGCCATCACGCAGAAGGGCTACGGCAAGCGCACGGAGATCTCCGAGTTCCGCAGCCAGTCCCGCGGCGGCAAGGGCATCCTCGCGATGCGCCTGACGGAGAAGACCGGCCTCATGGCGGCGCAGCTGCTCGTTCGCGAGGACGAGGATCTGATGCTCATTACGGACGACGGCACGATCATCCGCATGCCGGTCGGCGACATCTCCGTCATCGGCCGCGTCTCGCAGGGTGTGCGCGTTATGCGCGTGGAGGGCGACAGCCGGATCGTTGGCGTGACCGTCACGGAGCGCGAGGCCGAAGAACCCGAGGATGAGGCACAGGACGCCGAGAAGCCGGACAATGTGCCCACGGAGAGCGACGACCTCTCCATGGACCTGGGCGGCGAAAACGAAGCGCCCGAGGGCGAGGACGAGTAATACCGCATTTCCTAAATACAAGGGGCCTTGACGCTGCTGCTGCAGGGCCCCTTTGCTTGCGCATTGCGCGCCAATACGGATGGATGGACAGGAGAAAGAACCCATGAAAAAGAACAAGACGCTGCTCGTATTTCTGGCTGTCGTGGGCGTCAGCGTGTCCGGCCCGATGGTCAAATGGTCGCTGGCCTGCGGCGCGTCGCCGGTGATGGTCGCGTTCGGCAGGATGCTGCTCTCCGCGCTGTTGCTGCTCTTTCCCGCAATCAAAAGCGGCGAGCTCGTGGCCGTGCTGCGCGCACCCAGGCGCCAGCTTGGCCTTGCCTGTGCGGCGGCACTGCTGCTGGCGCTGCATTACACGGCCTGGATGACCTCGATGAGCTTTTCCTCGACCTTTGTCGCGACGGCGCTCGTATGCACGCAGCCGCTGTTCGTCGCCGCGCTTTCGGGCATTCTGCTGCATGAGCCGATCAAGCGCGAGGCCATTCCGGGCGCGATTGTTGCGATTATCGGCGCGGCGGCCATCGGTCTGCTCTCGATGGGCGGCGAGCAGGGCAGCCTTCTGGGTGACGCGCTGGCGCTTGTGGGCGCCATCTTCATCGCGGGTCACTGGCTCTGCGGACGCGCGGCGCGCAAAAATCTTCCGGCAATCGGCTATATGACCTTTGTCTATTGCGTGACAGCGCTCTGCCTGCTGGTTATCTCGCCGTTTACGGGCGGCTTTCAGGTCACGCTGCCGTCGCTGGGCGGCATCGTGGTGCTCGCCGTCGTCTGCACGCTGGGCGGCCATGCGTTGATGACCTATCTGCTCGGCTTTGTGAGTGCGGACGTCGTCTCCTTCGCGCTGCTGGGCGAGCCGATCGGCGCGGCAGTTTGGGCGCTGCTGCTCTTTGGCGAGCAGGTCACGCTGCCGCTGCTCATCGGCGGCCTGACCGTCATCGTCGGCCTGGCGATGTACACCTGGGGCGAAATGCAGGCGGCCAAAAAGGAAGCGGCCGCAAAGCAGGGCTGATATTGATTTCAGATAGAATCGTCTATAAGCGCGAAGCGAACATGGGGTCAAGGGGCGAAGTCCCTTGGCGGGTTTGGGCGGCAGCCCAACGTATTCATTAATGGCGAAGCCATTCCGGTAAGCAGTCAGGGAGCGAAGCGATACCTGACGGGGGGTTTCAAAAGGCTCGCATGGATTTGAAAACAGGATCAGGCCGAATCCACCACAGCAGAAAAGCCGGACAGCGCATGAAGGAAACCGCGGTTCCTCTTGCGTTTCCCGGCTTTTTTTGATATGATAAGGGCGATTGAAAAACGGCCCCGCCGGTGCGGCGGAGGGAAAGAGGAAAGTGTATGAGCGATACAAGGGTGTACGATCTGCGCGAGATTGCGGCAGACAGTCAATCGTTTGAGGGCAAAACCGTGACGCTTCAGGGCTGGGTGCGCAACCATCGCAAGCAGAAGAATATCGGCTTCATCGAGTTTTTTGACGGCACGGTGCTCGCGCCGATGCAGATCGTCTACGACGAGAAGGTCGACAACTTTGCCGGCGTGCAGGCCATCCGCAACGGCGCGGCCATCAGCGCGACGGGCAGGCTCGTCGCCGGGCGCGGCGGCACGCTGGAGATGCAGGCCGCCTCGCTCGCGCTGGAGGGCGACTGCACAGAGGACTATCCGCTGCAGCCCAAGCGGCATACGCTCGAGTTCCTGCGCGATATCGCCTACCTGCGCCCGCGCACGAGGCTCTTCCAGGCGGTGTTCCGCGTTCGCTCCATCGCGGCGCAGGCGATCCACAACTACTTCCAGAGCCGCGGCTATGTCTATGTGCATACCCCGCTGATCACCGCGAACGACGCGGAGGGGGCGGGCAACACCTTCACCGTCACGACCAGCGAGATGGGCAAGCCCTATACGCCTGGCGAGGACTTCTTCGGCAAGGCGACCGCGCTCGCCGTCACGGGCCAGCTCGAGGCGGAGACCTATGCGCTCGCCTACAAGCGCGTCTATACCTTCGGCCCGACCTTCCGCGCGGAGAACTCCAACACGAAGACGCATGCGGCCGAGTTCTGGATGATCGAGCCGGAGATCTGCTTCTGTGACCTCAATGGCCTGATGGACATCGAGGAGGACTTCCTTAAGTCCATTGTCCGCGAGGTGCTCGACAAGGCGATGCCCGAGCTGACGTTCCTGCAGGGCTACGCCAAGTCGAACCTGATCGAAAAGCTCGAGGCGCTGACGACCTCGCACGTCGCGCGCGTCACCCACGCAGAGGCCATCGACATCCTGCAGAAGGCGCCCAAGCAGTTTGAGCACGAGGCCGTGCAGGGCGAGGACATCTTCAAGGAGCACGAGAAGTACCTCACGGAGGAATACTTCAAATCCCCGGTCTTCGTCTACGACTGGCCCAAGGACATCAAGGCCTTCTACATGTACCAGAACCCCGACGGAAAGACCGTCGCGGCGGTCGACCTGCTCGTGCCGGGCTCCGGCGAGCTGATGGGCGGCAGCCAGCGCGAGACGCGGCTCGAGCTGCTGACCGCGCGCATGGACGAGCTGCACATCTCCACGCAGCAGATGGACTGGTACGTCAACCTGCGCCGCTACGGCGGATGCACGCATTCCGGTTTCGGCATGGGCTTCGAGCGCCTGGTCATGTACCTGACGGATATCGAGAATATCCGCGACGTGATCCCGTATCCGCGCACGCCGGGCAACTGCGATTTCTGATGGACGTATGGACGGACGGGCTCAGAGCATATTGATGGACGAACGTTTTTCAAGGACTGCCCTCATCTTTGGCGATGAGGGCATGTCCCGTTTGGCGAAAAGCCGCGTCGCCGTCTTCGGCGTGGGCGGCGTGGGCGGCCATTGCGCGCTGGCGCTGGCGCGCTCGGGCATCGGGGCAATCGACGTGTTTGACGACGACGTCGTCAGCCTCAGCAACATCAACCGGCAGGCCGTGGCGATGACCTCGACGCTGGGCCGGCCCAAGGTCGAGGTCATCCGGGAGCAGATCCTGGATATCCATCCGGGCGCGGAGGTGACCTGCCACCGGCTGTTCTATACGCCGGAGAGCGCGGATGGCGTCGATCTCTCCGTCTTTGACTATGTCGTCGACGCGATCGACACGGTCAGGGCCAAGACGGAGCTGATCGTCCGCGCTCAGGCGGCGGGCACGCCGGTCATCAGCGCGATGGGCGCGGGCAACAAGCTCGATCCGACGCGCTTTGAGGTCGCGGACATCTACGACACCAGCGTCTGCCCGCTTTGCCGCGTGATGCGCACGCAGCTGCGCAAGCGGGGCATCGGGCGCCACAGGGTCGTATATTCAACGGAGGAGGCGCGCAGCTGCGTCGCCGATTCCGCAAACGGGCGGCATGCGCCCGGAAGCGTGAGCTTCGTTCCGCCGGTCGTGGGGATGATCCTGGCGGGCGAGGTGGTCAAGGCATTGGCCGATGGAGGGGAAAGATGACGCAGGCACAGGCGCAAAGGGCGAGCCGGGAGGAGATCTCGCTCACCTTCAAGCGGTTTATTCTCGAGGAGAGCAGCGAGTTTGCCTCCGAGCCGATGGCGGATCTCTACCGCGTCAGCCTGCTGGGGCAGATGCTCGACCGGCACGACGCGCTGCTTGGACAGGGGCTGAGCGAGGAGGGCGCGATTGCCCGCGTGCTCAGCGAATTCCGCGATATTCCCGCCAGAATGCGGGAGGAGGGCTTTACGCCCGCCGGGGAGACGGCATCCTCCCGCTGGCCGCAGATGACGGAGGACGAGGTGGCGCAGTATGTGCGCGAGAGCAGCACGGTGCTGCACCGCCGTTCGCTGGGCACGGCCCTGTGCTCGGCGTGCTGCTTCCCGATGATGATCGGCGCGGCGTTTACCGAGCTGTGGAACACGGACGTGGGCGCGTTCCTCGGGATGGCGGGCATGTTCGGCATGATTGGCATGGGCGTGTACCTGCTGACGACCACCCGCAAGCCCAAGGGGCGGGACAGGGTGAAGAAGGGGCAGTTCTCGCTCAGCGCGCGCGTGCGCAAGAAGCTCCGCGAGCTGCGCGACGCGATTGACGAGAAGGCCTCCCGCCGCCGCGGCAAGGGCATCGCCATGCTGGTGACCTGCGTGCTGCCGATCTTTTTCGGCGCGATGCTGGATGAAATGTGGGCAGCCGACTTCTGGGCGATACTTGGCCTGGCGGGTGTGTTCGGCATGATTGGCGCGGGCGTGTATGAGCTCGTCATGGCCTCGGGGGAGAAGAAGAGCATTCGCGAGCTGCTTCAAGAGCCGGAGGAATAAGGCAGGGCGCTATGCAGCGTCAGGATACGCAATATAAGGCTGCGCCGCGGGAAGCGATCTCCCCGCGGCGCAGCCTGTTTTGTCGAAGATGGATTCATTTGCGCATCGTCTTGCGGAAGTTGTAGCGGGTCTTCCAGTAATGGCTCTCGCGGCGGATGGTGCCGATGATGTCGCCGCCCAGGAAGAGGAAAACATTGGCCAGGCAGAGCAGGATGGTCACGCGCGTGGATGCGCCGCCGACGATGAACTGCCAGGTATAGAGCGCGGCATCGATCAGGGCAAGAACTTTCATCTTGACCGGCAGGATCATGAAGAGCAGCACCTCGACGTCGGGATACATCGCCGCATAGGCGAAGAAGAGCGAGAGGTTGAGATAGGTGTTGCTGGCATAGCCCGTGATCAGGCAGGCGATGACGGCGGCGACCATGCCGATGAGGTAGTAGAGGTTGAACTTGACCTTGCCCCAGCGCGCCTCAAGCCCCGTGCCGATCATATAATAGAAGTAGAGGGCAAAGATGATGAACAGCGGCGAGCTGTTCGGCGGCGCGAAGACGAACGTCACGATGCGCCAGATCTGCCCGCGCAGCAGCGCGCTGCGGGAGAGCGTGATGGCCGAATACAGCTGGTAGCCCACCGTCGGCCAGATGAGCATGAGCAGATAGACGGCGGCCTGCCCAAAGACGATGTACTTCATCAGGTCGCTGATGGCAAAGCGCCGGAGTTTGCGCTCGAGATTGTAGTTGATGTTGTTCCGATTCACTGGGGATGACCTCCTTTTCATCTAGTATACCATAAGCGGGCGAAAAGGAAAACCGAAAGAAGCGGAAAAACGGGCTGACCCGTGGAAAAACGCGGTTGAGGGGCTTTTCCGTCGGTAAGTGCAAGGCCGCGTTTTTGCAGAGAAGCGCGCAGCGTCCGGTGGAGGAAGGATGACGCGGTTTTTCTGTGATTCCCTCTTGACAAAATCTGACGCTGTGGTATAATGTATTCTGCTTGACGGAATGACCGTCTATCGGGGTGTAGCGCAGCTTGGTAGCGTGCTTGAATGGGGTTCAAGAGGCCGCGAGTTCGAATCTCGCCACTCCGACCAGAAAAGCGCGATAGTCTTGGTACCATGGGTATCGAAGCTATCGCGCTTTTTCTATTGAAAGAAAGCGCTCCATGCGGTAGAATCGCTTGCATCAATCGTTGTATGAGGAGGACGAACGCATGAATTTGAAGCTGGTCAGGCCTGATTGGGCATACGCGGAGCAGGTCATGCGCTACAAGGAGGAGATGCTCGCCCATCACGACAGCCTGGATGGCTGCGCGGGGCTGGAGGGGGTCGGCTCCTTTGCCGAATGGATCGACTTTGAACGCCGGCTGAGGCGCAGGTACGGCGCGGACTATGTGCCCTCGGAGGTGTTCCTGGGCGTCCGGTCTGCGGATGAAAAGGTCGTGGGGATCATCGATTACAGGCATCCGCTGACGCCTTTCCTGCGGCAGTACGGCGGGAATATCGGGTACAGCGTGTTGCCCTCGGAGCGCCGCAAGGGCTATGCCGGCGAAATGCTGGCCCTTCTGCTGCCCGTGTGCAGAGCCTTTGGAGAAAAAAGGGTGCTGCTCACCTGCGATAAGGCCAATGAGGCTTCGCGGCGGACGATTGTGGGCCGCGGCGGAGAATTGGAGGATGAAATCACCGACGAGGTGGGCCTGAGCCGGAGCGGGACGATTCAGCGATACTGGATCACGCTGTAGCCGGGAGCGCTCCTCCTGCGCCGGCGATGCTCCGGGAAGGCCGAATTTGGCGCGTTCAAGAGGAAAAACGCCCGTAGTGCGCGAATTAAAAAGGCATCGACGAAAGAAGGGGGCCTTTTTATGGGCAAGTATACGGGCGTTATTTTCGATCTGGACGGCGTCATCTGCTTTACGGACAAGTATCACTATCAGGCGTGGAAGCGCATCGCGGACAAGCTGGGCATCGAGTTCAACGAGAGCATCAATAACCGGCTGCGCGGCGTCTCGCGCATGGACAGCCTCGAGATCATCCTGGAGCGCTACGACGGCGCGCTCTCCCAGGCGGAAAAGGAGGCGTTGGCCACGGAGAAAAACGACCTCTACCGCCAGCTGCTGAGCAATATGTCCCCGGCAGATCTCTCTGAGGAGGTCAAGGGGACGATGGACGCGCTGCGCGCGGCGGGGCTGAAGCTGGCGATCGGCTCCTCGAGCAAAAACACGAAGTTCATCCTCGAGCGCCTCGGCCTTTCGGGCTACTTTGACGCGATTTCTGACGGCACGAACATCACCCGCTCCAAGCCGGATCCGCAGGTCTTCCTGATGGCCGCAGAGTTTCTGGGCATGAAGCCGGAAAGATGCCTCGTCGTGGAGGACGCGCAGGCGGGCATTCAGGCGGCCTGCGCGGGCGGCTTTGACAGCGCGGGCCTCGGAGAGGCGGCGGCCTGCGGTCAGGCGACCTACGCGATGGAGCGCTTTGCACAGCTGCGGGCGATCTGCGGCGCATGAACAGGATGAAACCGGAGGAGAGCTTCAATGAAGACCATTCGATTTGCCGTCGCCGGCCTGGGGGCGATGGGGCTTGCGCATGCCAAAACGCTGCTCAGCGGCGCGGTGGAGGAGGCGGAGCTGACTGCTGTCGTCTCCGGCAACGAGGCGCATATCGCGCAGCTGCGCGCCTGTCCGGGCGGAGAGGGCGTGCGCACGTTTGCTTCGATCCCGGAGCTGGCTGCAAGCGGCGTCTGCGACGCGGTGCTCATCGCCACGCCGCACAGGCTGCATGTGGCCCAGACGCTCGAGGCCTTTGACGCAGGGCTGGCCGTGCTGCTGGAGAAGCCGACCGGCGTGTATACCGCGGAGGTGCGCGCGCTCAATGAGGCGGCCGACCGCTGCGGCCTCGCCTTCGGCGTGATGTTCAACCAGCGCACGAACCCGCTCTACCGGAGGATGCACGACATTGTCGCCTCGGGGGAGCTGGGCAAAATCCGCCGCACGAGCCTCATCATCACGGACTGGTTCCGCGCGCAGAGCTATTACGATTCCGGCGCGTGGCGCGCGACCTGGAAGCAGGACGGCGGCGGCGTGCTGCTCAATCAGGCGCCGCACAATCTCGATCTGTGGCAGTGGATCTGCGGTATGCCGGTGCGCGTGCACGCCTTCTGCGGCCTCGGGCGCTGGCATGACATCGAGGTGGAGGACGACGTGACGGCCTATGTCGAATACGCCAACGGCGCGACGGGCACGTTCATCACCTGCACCGGCGAGGCGCCCGGCACGAACCGCTTTGAGATCTCGATGGACGGCGGCCAGCTCGTCTGTGAGCATGGGCGTCTGACGCTCACCCGCTTGTCCGTGCCCGCAGGCCGGTTTATCCGCGAATATGCCGGCGGCTATGGCAAGCCGGATGTGACCGTGCAGGACATCACCCCGTCGGGGGAGAATCCAATGCATGCGGGCGTGATGCGCGCCTTTGCGCGGCACATGCTCTATGGCGAGCCGATGATCGCCGACGGGCGCGAGGGCCTCGCTAGCCTCATGCTCGCCAACGCGATGCTGCTCTCGTCCTTTACGGGCGGGACGATTGCCCTGCCGATGGACGAGGAGAACGACGCGCGCTACGCACAGATGCTCGCAGACCGCGCGGCAAGCAGCAGCAAGAGGGCCTTCCGCCCGATTGAGATGGATCTGGGGAAGTCGTTCTGAGCGGGAACGCTGAAACAGAAAAAAACAACCGGATGTCCCGAACCGCGCTGCGCGGCAGGGGCATCCGGCGTTTGTCTTTCCCTGTGTAGAGCGGCGGGCGTCAGAGCAGGTCGCTGCGCTCGTAGAGGCGGTACATCCGGGGATAGCCCTCGGAGTAATAGGCGCACTGCGCGACGAGCGTGTAGAGCGGGAAATCGATCTCCCGCTCACAGGTGACGACAAAGTCGACCTTGCCCTGCGCCAGGTATTCATCCTGGGCTTCCCGCAATTCGTTCAGCGGTATGTTCAGCCCGCAGAAGAAGCGGCACGAGGGGACGATGCCGCAGACCGTGTAGAATCCGCCGTCCAGAAAGCCGTAGTTGAGCATCGTCGGCTCCTCGACCGTCTGCACGATCTCCCTGAACTGGTACTGGGGCATGCTCTCCCGGGATTCAAGGAGGAGATAGGCGTTGTTGTTCAGGGCAAGGCACAGCGCCAGGGAGGCGGCGGCGTACAGCGCCGGATGGGGCCTGAAGCGCAAGCGGGAGAGCGGCGCTTCGGATGCCAGGCAGACAGGGACTGCCGCGAGCATGACGAAGGGCGCGAAGACGAAGGCGTAGTAGAGGATGCGCAGCTTCGTTGAATAGACGAGCAGGAGCGTTCCGACAAACGCGCCGGCGGCCAGCGCGAAGGGCAGCCTGTTTTTCTGCTGGCTCAGCCAGATGAGCGCGAGCACGAGGAGGACGCCG
>SFHU01000139.1 GCA_004555535.1 Clostridiales bacterium | reverse complement strand
GAGGGCGACGACTTCACCATCGCCAACCTCGAGAGCGCCATCACGGACGAGGGTGACTTCCAGGACAAGGGCGAGAACAGCTTCAACTTCAAGGGCCCGTCCTCCTACACCAACATTCTCGCCAAGGGCAGCGTCGAGATCTGCGGCCTGGCCAACAACCACAGCTTCGACTACGGCACAGACGGCTACGCGGACACTAAGAAGAACCTCAAGGCCAAGGGCATCGGCTATGCGTGTTCCGACCTCGTCTACACGGCAGAGGCCAACGGCATCACCGATGTCGCTACCTTCGTCGAGTACTGCAAGGCGCATCCGGGCGAGGTCATGATGGGCGGCTCTTCCGCCGGCTCCGTCTGGCACATCGCCGGCGGCTACCTGATGAACGCGACCGGCATCGAGATCAAGATGATCACCTACGCCAACGGCGCCGCTGACGCCGTGAAGGCTGCCGCTCAGGGCGAAATTCAGGGCGTGACCGTTTCCCTCGCCGAGGCCCGCAGCTTCATCGGCAACGGCCTGACCGTTCTGGGCGTCATGGACACCGAGCGCAACTCCGCGTTCCCGGATGCGCCGACCTGCCAGGAGCAGGGCTTCGACGTCGTGTACGCGACTCAGCGCGGCATGGCGCTCCCGCTCGGCTGCGATGAGGAAGTGCGCGCGAAGCTGCAGGCTGCCTGCGCCGCCGCCATCGAGGATCCGGACTTTATCGAGTTCATGAACAACGCTGGCCAGACCATCTCCTACATGGACGCCGAGGCGTACACCGCTTATCTCAAGCAGGCTGCCGAGGACGTTCCGCAGGCCATGAAGGCCGTCGGTCTGCTGTAATTCCCCGTATTGTCGCTCTGATCAACTGCAGCAGTGGTGGGCAGGCAAAGCCTGCCCACCTTTTCATTGCGCAAGCCTGCTGATAAACCGTTACACTTTAAGGATGTGATTGACTTGAAAAAAACCCAGTCGAAGGCATTTTCCAATCTGGTGATTTCAATCATCCTGCTTGTCTTTGAAATCTGGGCTTATGTGCAGACGCTGAGCTTCAAGGTCGTCAAGAACGCGGCCGTTCAGCCTGCCTCCTTCCCCCAGTTCATGTGTCTGGGCATGATGGTCTTCACCATCGTCCTGCTGATCCAGTCCGTGATAAAGCTGATGAGCATGAAGGAGGACGACCCGCTCGCCGCTCCCGCCGGCTCCATCAATTTCCTGAAGAGCAAGGGCGCGCTCGCCGCTCTGGTCGTCATCGCGCTGTGCATCGCGTATGTCGCGCTCTTTGAGGTCCTGGGCTATGTCCTCGTGTCCGCGCTGATCGCCGCTGCGATCATGTGGATCATCGGCAAGCGGGATTTCCGCCAGATCCTTCTGGTTTCCATCTTCGTCCCGCTGCTGATGTGGCTGGTCTTCTACAAGATGCTGACCGTCAACATCCCCATGGGCATTCTTCAGCCGCTGAAGAATCTCGTCGACATGATTTGAGAAAGGAGGCGCTTGTATGAATTGGAGTTTGCTTTTCCAGAGCTACGGTTCCGTCTTTCTCAATCCTGAAGTGCTTCTGATGACGCTGCTCGGCGCTGCCGGCGGCGTGCTGCTGGGCGCCATCCCCGGCATGACGGCCACCATGGGCGTCGCGCTACTGATTCCCTTCTCCTTCGGCATGGATCTGATCCCGTCCATCGGCCTGCTGCTGGGCATCTACTGCGGCGGCATGTACGGCGGCTCGATCTCCGCCATCCTGATCCATGCGCCGGGTACGCCTGCCGCGGCTGCGACGCTGCTGGACGGCTACCCGATGTGCCAAAAGGGCCAGGCGGGCAAGGCGCTTTCCATCGCCATGTTCTCCTCCTTCTGCGGCGGCATCATCGGCGCGCTGGTCATGACCTTCCTCTCCCCGCTCATCGCGGACGTGGCCATGGAGTTCACCTCCGCTGAGATGCTGATGCTCGCCGTCTTCGGCCTGTCCGTCATCATCGCCATCTCCGGCCAGTCCATCGCCAAGGGCCTGATCTCCGCCTTCTTCGGCATGCTGCTGTGCACCGTCGGCATGGACCCGACCTACAGCGCCAAGCGCTTTACCTTCGGCGTCAAGTCGCTGTATTCCGGCCTGCAGTTCATCCCCGTGCTGATCGGTCTGTTTGCCGTCTCCGAGATCATCGCCGGCGTCGAGCGCATCATCAACGGCGAGGAGAAGCAGGAGCGCTCCAACGAGAAGATCACGGAAGTGCTGCCGGGCCTCTCCACGATCGCCCAGATCTGGCCGCAGATCCTCTCCGGCGGCCTGATCGGCACCTTCATCGGCGCGATTCCGGGCGCGGGCGGCGACATCGCCGTATTCGTCTCCTACGGCTTCAACAAGAGCTTCAGCAAGCACCCCGAGCAGTGGGGCACCGGCATCCCGCAGGGCATCGCCTCCACCGAATCCGCGAACAACGGCTGCTCCGGCGGCGCGATGATCCCGCTGCTCTCCCTGGGCGTTCCGGGTGACGCCGTCACCGCCGTCATCCTCGGCGCGTTCATCATGAAGGGCATCCAGCCCGGCCCGACGATGTACGTGGACAAGTTGGACACCGTCTACTGCGTCTTTGCCGCGCTGATGCTCGCCAACCTGGCGATGCTGGTCGTCGGCTGCTGCGGCGTCCGCTTCTTCGCCAAGATCGTCTCGGTCGAAAAGAAGATCCTCTACCCGATCATCCTGGTCATCTCCCTGCTGGGCGCGTTCTCCATCAACAAGAACGTGTTCGATGTCGGCGTCTGCGTCCTCTTCGGCGTGGTCGGCTGGCTGATGAACAAGTATGAATTCCCGCTGAGCCCGATCCTGCTCGCCCTCATCCTTGGACCGATGTGCGAGCAGAACTTCGTCCGCTTCATGGACCTCAATGGCGGAAACTTCCTCGCCATTCTGGGGCGTCCCATCGCCGTCGGCTTCTTCGTGGTCGCCGTCGCCGTCATCCTCTTCTCCATCTACAACCAGAAGAAGATCAACAAGCGCGAGGCTGCCGCAAAGGCTGCTGCCAAGGGCGAATAATCCATCCTCCGCAAGGGGCTGCCGGATCACCGGCAGCCTCTTTTTTGCGCCTTTCCGGCGCGGCAAGCCCCTGTCTTTTCCAGACGGGCGCATGCTTTTCGTTGACTCTGCTGTAAATCATGTAAAATCTGAATTGATTTTTTGTAAAATTCGTGTATAATAAGAGCAGAACCATCCGATGGCGTCTGCATCGGATCAATGTTTATTGAAGGAGGATTTGTCCATGAAACGCTTCCTGTCCGTGGCTCTGGCGCTTGCCGTGCTGATGAGCCTTGTCTGCTTCGCCGCCGCCAGTGCTGACGCGAGCAACTACACCATCCGCATCTACTCCAACTCCAACTCCACGGAGCGCGCCACCTGGCTGCAGAACGCCGCCAAGGAGGCCGGCTTCAACATCTCCCTGGATGACAACTCCGTCATCTCCGGCGACACCGCCGCCATCCAGGCCGCCAACGAAAACAAGGACGGCGACCTGATCTTCGGCCTCAACGAGACCCGCTGGTCCCAGCTCGTAGGCGGCACCTACGAGAACCTGAAGATCATGGACTGGACACCCTCCTGGGCGGGCGACGTCGGCGAGTACGTCTATCCCGGCAAGGCCTATGGCCTCGTCATTCAGAACATCCTGATGCTCTACCGCAACGATGAACTGGGCACGAACGGCAAGGCACTCTCCTTCGAGCACTGGGCCGACATCGTGAACTGCGGCTACAAGTGGTATCGCCAGGGCAAGGTTGGCGGCACCACCAACAGCAACATCAACAACGCGATGCTCTATTCCTTCGTCGATCCGTCCTCCCCGGCGGGCGGCATCTCCGTCGAGGGCTGGAAGACCCTGTGGGCCTACTGCGCCAACGGTTTCTTCACCGGCGACAGCTACGGCTTTGATCCGCTGAACCGCGGCGACGTGCAGGTCTCCACGTTCTACTCCTCTTCCCTCTACGGCAACATCGACGCCGCTGCCGACAGCTCCTCTTCCCCGCTGCTGGGCACGCTGGATCCCGAGAACTGGGGCATCGTCGAGATTGCGGACGGCACCTACTACATCGCCGAGTACATCGGCATCCTCGATCGTGAGGGCCGCTCCGAGGAGGAGACCGAGGTCGTGAAGGCGTTCGCCGAGTGGTTTGGCTCTGCCGAAACCCAGGCTGCCTGGGCGGATGAGTTCGACTCCTTCCCCTGCAATACCGTCGCCGCCGGCATGATCTACGACGAGACCCCGGCGATCTACACCCTCAAGAACTGCTCCCTGACCAAGGTCGAGGGCACCGACATGAACTATGCGGAGTATGTCGCTGCGCATTCCTCCGAGTGGACGAACATCATGACCAACCTGGGCTTCTACTGGGCCGACAACAGCGCGGCGCCCGCCGAGCCGGATTGGGATAACCTCGACTGGGCTGTTCTGACGCAGGCTGCTGCGAAGTAATCCGTCGCGAGTGTCTCAAAGGCGAGTCTGCCGCGCGCAGACTCGCCTTCTCCTTATCCAATCCACGTTTGAAGGGAGCTGTCCCCCATGATTGAGCTGTCCAATATCGTCGTGAAATTCGACGACTTCGAGGCCCTGCATCACATCCATGTCGAGGTCGGCGAAGGGGAATTTTTCACCTTTCTGGGCCCGTCCGGCTGCGGCAAGACGACAACGCTGCGCACCATCACCGGCTTTATCGAGCCCGTCGCCGGCACCGTGAGCATGAACGGCGAGGATATCACCCATGTGCCCATCGAGGAGCGCAACATCGGCATCGTCTTCCAGAGCTACGCGCTCTTCCCGACGATGACCGTCTACGACAACATCGCCTTTGGCCTCAAGGTCAAGAAGCTGAAAAAGGCGGAGATCGACCGCAAGGTCCGCGACATCGCCCGCAAGGTCGATCTCTCGGATGAGCAGCTCAAGAAGGCAGTCAGCCAGCTCTCCGGCGGCCAGCAGCAGCGCGTCGCCATCGCACGCGCGCTCGTCACCGAGCCAAGCATCATCTGCATGGATGAGCCGCTTTCAAACCTCGACGCCAAGCTGCGCGTCCAGCTGCGCAACGGGCTCAAGAAGATGCAGCGCGAGTTCGGCATCACCACCATCTATGTCACCCACGATCAGGAGGAGGCGCTGACGCTCTCCGACCGCATCGCCGTCTTCAACAAGGGCTACATCGAGCAGATCGGCACGCCCAACGAGATCTACAACCACTCGCAGACCGAGTTCGTCTGCAACTTCATCGGCGACATCAACCGCCTTGGCGACGAAATCGTCCGCGCCATGCAGCTTGATCCCGCCAAGCATCACTTCATCCGGCTGGAGCGCGTGCGCGTCAACTGCCCTGCCCATCCGGGCGAGGTGCAGCTGCAGGGAACGATCGTCAGCCGCGAATACTACGGCCTCTATATCAAATACGCCATCGAAGCCGCTGGGCAGACCGTCAAGGTCATCGAGAAGAACGACGGCGTCAATATCTATGAGCCGGGACAGCAGGTCGTCCTTGGGCTGCATCCCGCGAACGTCATGTCCTACGACGCGCCCGTCAAGGAGGCGTGATTATGCAGAAAACCGCCAGACGCACTCCAGCGTGGCTCAAGCCGGATCTGTTGGGCAAGGTGTTTTTCATCGCCTTCTTCGTCTATCTGTTTTTCGGCTTCATGCTGCTCCCCTGCCTCAACACGATCACGCAGATCTTCACCGTCCGCTCAGCAAGCGGCGAGATCGATCCCTTTGCGGTCATCCGCTTCTTCTTCGCGGGCAACATGCCCAAATTCGTCTTCAACTCGCTCAAGCTTGCCGTCTGCCTGGTGATCACGGTCAACGTCGTCGGCGTCTCCATCGTCCTGCTGACGGAGTATTTTGACATCAAGGGCGCCCGTGTGCTCCGCCTGGGCTACATGACCACGATGATCTACTCCGGCGTCGCGCTCGTCACGGGTTACATGTTCCTGTACGCCAGCGACGGCATCATCACCACCCAGCTCAGGGACGCGTTCCCGAACATCAACGTCAACTGGTTC
>SFHU01000034.1 GCA_004555535.1 Clostridiales bacterium | reverse complement strand
AGGAAGCGGGTGCTTCGGCCACGCCGCCGATGGCGATGGGGATATCGCCGTAGGCCTCGCGAATGAGGCGGCAGTAGACGTTCACAGCGCGGTCGGGGCGCTTGGCCGCTTTGCCGCCGGGAGTGTAGACATCCGACGAGCGGCGCTTCTTCGCGGCGGTATAGTGGTTGACCATGCTGTCGATGACGCCGGAGGAGACGAGAAAGCCGTAATTCGGCCGGCCAAAGCGCATGAAGTCGGCGGTGTTCTTCCAGTTCGGCTGGGCGAGCATCGCGACGCGATAGCCTGCGGCCTCGAGCACGCGATAGATGATCGCCGCGCCGAAGGACGGATGATCGACATAGGCGTCGCCGGAGACATAGACAAAGTCCGGCGCGTCCCAGCCGCGCGCGCGCATATCAGCCGCCGTAGTCGGCGGGAAGAGAAGACGGTCTGCCATGATGCACTCCCTCACAAAGCGGATAATCAAACAAGTCGGGATCATCATACCACAGTTCCGGCCAAAAAGAAAGTGACAGCTCCTTCCGGATGCGCTATAATGACAGGAACAGTGCAGGAAACGGAGGGAACGGCTCATGCGGATTGGTCTGTCGACGTCGGGCTTTTACGGGCGCTTTGAGACGGAGGAGGCAGCGGAATACATCGCGGCGCTGCCGGTCGACTGCGCCGAAGCCTTTTTGCAGACGCCCAGCGAGTATACGCCGGAATTCGCCGCAGTGGCCCGCCGGTGCTTCGGCGCGGTGGCCTGCACGAGTGTCCATCCGATGGGCATCCAGTTTGAAAACAGCATGATGAGCCTCTCCAAAAGGCAGCGGCAGGATGCGTTTGACCTGTTCTGCCGCGTGCTCGACGCGGGAAAGGCGCTGGGCGCGGGGACGTACGTCTATCATGGGCGCAGCAGCGCGCAGCTCTCGCCGCTCCCTTGGGATCTGCAGAAGAACCTCGACGTGCTGGGGCCGATGTGCGAGCTGGCCGCGCAGCGGGAGATGGTCATCGGCTGGGAGAACGTCTGTTGGTGCCAGCTGACGACGCCCGGGCGCGTGCGCGAGGCGGCTGCGGCGCTGGAGGCCGTCCGCTTTACGCTGGATATCAAGCAGGCGATGCGCGCAGGCTGCGATCCATTCGACTTCATTGCGGCGATGGGCGGGCGTCTGGTAAACGTGCATATCTGCGACTGGAGGGAGGACGGAGGGCTCTGTCTGCCGGGCGAGGGCTGCGTCGACTTTGGGTCGCTTTTCGCCGCGCTTGCGCAAACCGGCTATGACGGGCCCGTGATCATCGAGCCGTATCTGCGGCTGATAAAAAGCGAGGATGCGCTGCTTGCAAGCATCCGCTCGATGCGCGCCCTGCTGGAGCCAAGCGAAAAGCATGAAGGGGGAGAGAGAACATGATCATCGGAGAGAGACGGATTCAGCTCGGCGGACACGAGCTGCTGCTCAGATGCGCGCGAGAGGAGGACGCGCAGCGGCTGCTTGACTATCTCAAAACGACGAGCGGGGAGACGTGCTTTCTCATCCGCGAGCCGGACGAGGTCACGATGACGGAGGAGGACGAGCGCCGGTTCATCCGCATGCAGAATGAATCGGAGAGAGACGTGATGCTTCTGGCCTTCTATGACGGGGAGTTTGCCGGAAACGGCTCGCTCATGGGCATGGGCCCGAGCCGCTACAGGCACCGCGCCGGCGTGGCCATCGCGCTGTTTCAGGCCTATACCGGGCTGGGCATCGGCCGGGCCATGATGGAGGCGCTGCTCGCAATCGCCAGGGAGCACGGCATCGAGCAGGTCGAGCTGGAGGTTGTCGCGGACAACGCGCGGGCGATTGCGCTGTACAAAAAGCTGGGGTTTGAGGTGTACGGCACGATGCCGCGGAATATGAAGTACCTGGACGGCACCTACGCGGACGTGTACTGGATGATGAAACGGCTGTGAGCGGGCACGCGTCTGCGGGCGAAAGCGCGGAGAATCGGGCGGAAACCTTGGTGGCGCACATTGACGAAAACGGCCGTTCGGAGTAAAATAAAGGTAATCCATGCCGCAGGGTCGGCCAAACTAGCGAAAAGGAATGATACAAAGATGGAACAGAACATTCGTCTTGACGTCAATCACATGATGGCGGATATGCTCGGCAGCGAGCATGGCATCACGAGCGCTCAGCTTGAGGCGATGAAGGAAGCCGCCGCGAGCGCGCAGCACAACGTCGAAGCCAACCGCGGCAAGGGCTGGCTGGGCTGGATGGAGCTGCCCTACAACCAGGAGGAGATCGTCTCCAAAATCGAGGAGGTTGCCGCGAAGGTTCGCGCCAACTATGAGTATCTTGTCGTGCTGGGCATCGGCGGCTCCGCGCTGGGCCCCATCGCCGTGCATCAGGCGCTCAACCACCTGCACTACAACGAGCTGCCGGCGGACAAGCGCCCCGGCCCGAAGTTCTACGTCGAGGACAACATCGATCCCGAGCGCATGGCCGCGCTGTTTGACGTGATCGAGCTCCCCAAGACCTGCTTCTGCATCATCACCAAGTCCGGCGCGACCGCCGAGACGATGAGCCAGTACCTGATCGTGACCGAGGCGCTCAAGGCGCAGGTCGGCGAGGGCTGGGCCAAGCAGGTCATTGCGGTAACTGACCACGAGAAGGGCAACCTGATCAAGCTGGCCAAGGAGAACGGCTTTGAGACGTTCTTTATTCCGGACGGCGTCGGCGGCCGCTTCTCCGAGATGTGCCCGGTCGGCCTCGTGCCCGCTGCCTGCTGCGGCATCGACATCCGCGCGATGCTCGCCGGCGCGGCCGCGATGGACGCGCGCTGCAAGACCGACGACATGATGAAGAACCCGGCGCTGCTGGAGGCCGTGCTCCAGTACATCGCCTGCGAGCAGATGGGCCGCAACGTGCAGGTCATGCTGCCCTATGCGGATTCCCTCAAGTACATGGCCGACTGGTTCTGCCAGCTCTGGGCCGAGTCCCTGGGCAAGAACGTCCGCCGCGACGGCACGCCCTGCCACGCCGGACAGACCCCGGCCAAGGCGCTGGGCGTCACCGACCAGCACAGCCAGCTCCAGCTCTACAACGAGGGACCGTTTGACAAGGTCATCACCTTCATCAAGGTCGAGAATTTCCGCAGCGAGACGAAGATCCCGAAGGGCTGCGAGGAGTTCAAGGACGTCGCTTTCCTGGGCGGCATGACGCATAACACCCTCATCGAGGCGGAGCGCCAGGGCACCGAGTACGCGCTCTACGTCAACAAGCGCATGAACCAGACGATCATCATGCCCGAGGTCAACGCCTACACGCTGGGCCAGCTGATGTTCTTCCTGGAGATGGCGACCGCCTACGAGGGCGAGCTGCTCAACATCGACGCCTTCAACCAGCCGGGCGTGGAGACCAGCAAGCGCGCGACCTACGCGATCCTGGGCAACACGGACGCCAAGTACGACGCGGCCCGCAAGGAGATGACCGGCCGTCCGGCGTTCAAGGCGGAGTACATCCTGTAACCTGCGCGGGGCCCTGGAGTGACCGGGGCCCCGGCTTCTGTCCGGGCCGGCAGGCCCGCTAAACCGGCATGATGCCGGTTGCAAGCCGACAAAATGCTGTAAATCCCGTTGCTTTGCGCCCGAGGCCGAAGTTTTACAGAAGGATTTACAGAGCAAAAGGAGTGAAGCACCATGTCCAAGATTGATACCGTCCGCGCGGCGATGATGCAGGCCATGAAGGACAAGGACAAGCCGCGCAAGGACGCGCTTTCCCTGCTGCTTTCCGCGCTCAAGAGCAAGGCGATCGACAAGCGCGCCGATTTGACGGAGGAGGAGGAGAACGCCGTCATCTTCCGCGAGATCAAGCAGGCGCAGGAGACCGTCGACACGACGCCGACGGATCGCACCGAGATCATCGAAGAGGCAAAGCTGCGCATGCGCGTGTACAGCGAGTTTGTGCCCAAGCTGATGGACGAGGACGAGATCCGTGAGGTCATCAAGGCTGTGCTCGCCGAGCTTGACATCGCGCAGCCGACCGCGCGCGACAAGGGCAAAATCATGAAGACGCTGATGCCGCGCGTCAAGGGCAAGGCCGACGGCGCGCTGGTCAACAAGGTGCTGAGCGCGTTCTTTGCCTGAGAGCGCAAACGTCGGGCACTTGAGGGAGCCCGGAACTCATAATTGAAAAAGCGGTTCCGATGCAGTATAATGGGAGCATCGGAACTGTTTTTCTATACGGAAATGGAGGTTTGTTCATGAGCAAAAAGGCCATTCTGATCGTGCTGGATAGCGTGGGCATCGGCGCGCTGCCCGACGCCGCGGCCTATGGCGACGCGGGCGCGGACACGCTTGGGCATATCATCAATACCTGCCATCCGGCGCTGCCGAATCTGATGGCGATGGGACTTGGCAACATCGACGGGGCGTCCTTCCCCGGCGCCGTGCAGGCGCCCTGCGCGGGCTATGGCAGGCTGCGCGAGGTTTCCGCCGGCAAGGACACGACGACCGGCCACTGGGAGATCGCGGGCGTGCAGCTCTCCCGCGCGTTCCCGACCTTTCCGAACGGATTCCCGCAGGAGTTTCTTGCGCGCTTTGAGCAGGCCGTGGGCCGCGGCACGATCGGCAACAAGCCTGCCAGCGGCACGGCGATTCTCGACGAGCTGGGCGAGGAGCATTTGAAGACCGGAAAGCTGATCGTCTATACCTCGGCGGACAGCGTCTTCCAGATTGCCGCGAACGAGGCGATTGTCCCGCTTGAGGAATTGTATCGCGACTGCGAGATTGCTCGCGAGATGCTCAAGGGTGAGCTGGAGGTCGGACGCGTCATCGCGCGGCCGTTTGTCGGCGACCACGCGGGCGCGTTCAAACGCACGGCAGGCCGCAGGGATTACAGCGCCATGCCGCCCACGACGATGTGCGACGTGCTGGAGGCGGCAGGGAAGACCGTCTACGGCGTGGGCAAGATCGAGGATATCTTCGGCCATCGCGGCATCACGAGGTCGAACCACGCGGCGGGCAATCCGGCCTGCATGGAGGCGACGTTTGAAGCCATGCGCGAGGACTTTGACGGGCTGCTCTTCGTCAACCTGGTCGACTTTGACATGGTCTACGGCCATCGCCGCGACCCGCGGGGCTATGCCGGCGCGCTGGAGGCCTTTGACCGCCAGCTGCCGCAGATTCAGGCGCTGATGGGCGAGGAGGACATGCTGATTCTGACGGCGGACCACGGCTGCGATCCCTGCCACACCGGCACGGACCACACCCGCGAGCACACGCCGCTGCTCGTCTGGGGCAAACAGCTGCGCGGCGGCGTGAACCTGGGCACGCGCGAGACGTACGCCGACATCAGCGCGACGGTTCTGGATTATTTCGGACTTGAAAACGACCTCAAGGGAACCTCGTTCCTGCGGGCGCTTCGATGAGGAGGGGACGCAATGAGCGCAATGGATGAGATGCAGAGAATTGACAACGCGGCAAAAAAGGTGCTCGAGGTCTGCGGCACGGCGGAAATCGGCGTGATTCTCGGCAGCGGTCTGGGCGACTATGCGCAGGCGCTTGAGGACACCGTCCGCCTCCCGTATGCGGAGATTCCGGGCTTTCCGCGCTCGACGGTCGCCGGGCATGCGGGCATGCTCTGCTGCGGCACGCTGCACGGCAAGCGCGTCATGATGATGCAGGGGCGCTTCCACTACTATGAGGGATACTCGATGAAGGACGTCACGCTGCCTGTGCGCGTGATGCAGAGGATAGGGGTCAAAACGCTGATCGTCACCAACGCCTGCGGCGGCATCAACCTGTCGTATACGCCCGGCGACCTGATGCTCATCGCCGACATGTTCAGCCTGACCGGCCAGAATCCGCTGATCGGGCCGAATCTGGATGAATTCGGGCCGCGTTTCCCGGACATGAGCTGCGCTTTTGACCGCGAGCTGCGCGCGCTGGCCCATGCCTGCGCCAAAGAGCAGGGCTTTGCCCTCCAGGAGGGCGTCTATGCCCAGATGACCGGCCCCTGCTATGAGACGCCGGCGGAGATCCGGATGCTGCGCACGCTGGGTGCGGACGCCGTGGGCATGAGCACGGTGCCCGAGGTGATCGTCGCGCGACACGGCGGCATGCGCGTGCTGGGCGTGAGCTGCATCACCAACATGGCCGCGGGTATCCTGCCCCAGCCGCTCAATCATGCGGAGGTGACCGAGACGGCCAACCGCGTCAAGGACCGGTTCAAGGGCCTGCTGGATGCCGTGATCGGGCAAATGTAATCCATTTCGAAGCAAAAAGGAGCTGCCTTTCAGCGAGACAGCTCCTTTTTGATTGTGTACATATACGCCGCTTGACCTGCCGCTCAGCACAGCTGGGCGAGCTCCTCGTCCAGCGTCACAAAGCCGATGGGCGGCAGGCTGCTCAGGTCGACGGAGGCCTCGCCGAACATGCAGTCCTCCGGCAGGTCGGTCGAGAGCCAGTTGGTGAGCGTGTTGTGCAGCACGCAGGGCATCTGGCGCAGCTTGAGCGGCGTGTCGTTGACAAAGCGGTTTTCGGGGAGCGTGTCGCACAGCAGCATGTCGAGGCTGGTCTCCAGCGCATAGCACAGCTCGACGACCGTGTTCAGGCTCGGAATCCGCGTGGCGCGCTCGATGTGGCCGATGAAGGTGCTGGAACGGTCGATCATCTCCGCAAGCTCCGCCTGCGTCAGGCCGAGGGCCTTGCGGCGCTCGCGGATGCGCCGGCCGAGGTTGACATAATCCACTTTGAGCATGTGTCATCATCCTTTCCGACCGGCTGCAGTCCGGCGCGGGAGGCGTCCTTTGATCGGGCGTGAAGAAATGCGCGATCTGCATCCGGGGTTTTTCATGGATAGGTATTCGGGAACGCAGCGCCCAAATCCTCCGACAGAAGCGGGGCATTTTGGAAAAAAACCGTCCATCCGGCCCGCGGCGGCGCCGTTTTTTCTCCGCCTGAGAGGGAAAAAACGGAAAACGCTGGAACTTTTCGCGGCTTTGTGGTATACTGAGCAGGACCTAAACGATCGAGATCTCATCCCCAACATGGCCTCCTTGGATTCGCCTTCGCGCCGCCATCAGGAAGTCTGGCTGAGTGCCAATCGGTGAAGGTTAATCAAATTCAGGAGGAACCAGACTATGTATCAGGACGAAACGCTCGTCTGCCGCGACTGCGGCAAGGAATTCATCTTCAGCGCCTCGGAGCAGGCTTTCTACGCGGAGAAGGGCTTCCAGAATAAGCCCCGCCGCTGCCCGGAGTGCCGCGCCGCCTTCCGCGCGCAGAACGGCACCGCGCGCCCGCAGCGCGAGATGTTCACCGCGATCTGCGCCGACTGCGGCAAGGAGACCCAGGTGCCCTTCCAGCCGCGCGGCGACAAGCCAGTCTATTGCCGCGACTGCTTCG
This sequence comes from Clostridiales bacterium, assembly GCA_004555535.1. GTDB lineage: Bacteria > Bacillota > Clostridia > Christensenellales > Aristaeellaceae > Ventricola. The sequence continues at coordinate 17,895 of SFHU01000034.1, read as the reverse complement.
CCAACCACCGTACGCCCCGCTATTGATTTCGCGGGCTGAACCGGGAAAAAGAGCTCCCGCTGCACAGGGCTTCAAGCGCCTTGCAGCGGGAGCTTTTTATGCGGATGGAAGAGGATGCTCAGTACGCGATGACGATTCCGCCGTCGTAGGCGTACATCGAGGAGAGCGCGGAGGTCGGCGTCATGACGATTTCGCCGATGGCCGGGCATTTCTCGCGGATCATCTGCTGCACCTGCTGCGCGCGCTCCAGGCAGTTGCAGTAGGAGAGGACGAGGCGCTGTGAGCCGGCGGCGAGACCCTCGGTGTGCTTGCGGCAGGTGTCGACCATCTGGCTGAGCGCAGCCTTGATGCCGCGTGCCTTGCCGAGCTGCTTGATGGCGCCGTGTCCGTCGTCGCTCATCACCAGGCGAATGGAGAGCACGCCGGCGATCAGCGCGACGGCTTTGCTCACGCGGCCGTTCTTGACGAGGTTGTCCAGCGAATCGAGCACGAACAGCGTGTGCAGCGAGCGGATCTTCTCCTCGATAGCGGAGACGATCTCCTCAAAGGAGCGGCCCGCGTCGATGAGGTCGCGCAGCATCAGCGCCAGATAGGTCTCGCCCGCACTGGCGCTCTCGCTGTCGAAGATGTGAATGCGCTTGCCGGGCTCAGCCTCCAGGGCAAGCTCGCGGCCCAGTGAGGCGGCGTTGTGCGAACCGGAGAGCTTGCTGGAGAGCGTGACGACGAAGCAGTCCCCGTCGCAGCGGCGCATGTCCTGCGCATAGAGGTTGGGGGAGGGGCAGGCCGAGCGCGCAGGGGCCGCGGAGGAGGCCATCGCCTTGAGGTAGGCGGGAATATCGACCGTGCCGTCGTCGACATAGTGGGTGCCGTTGATGGTGATGGTCAGCGGCGCGACGGAGGCGCCGGTTTTTTGAAGCAGCTCAGGAGACAGATCACAGCAGCTGTCCACGAGGATATTCATGAAAAGACCTCCCAATTGGCCGGGCGGACGGCCCGGATTCATTCTTATTTCTTACATTATAATGGCTCCGCATGGCAAAGTCAACCCAAAAACGGCGGGATCTGGTTTTCAATACTAGATTCGGCCGCAAAGCGCAGGAATGCGTCGGAAGATGGGCGAAACGGCTTGACAACGCAGGCGAAAAGCGGATAATGGAGGGAGAAACGGGGTGGAGGCCCCGGAGCGGAACACAGAAGGAGAGAGTGACATGGAAACGTATGATTACCCGATTCGCGTCGCCATCTGCGGCATGGGCGGGCGCGGCAAGGACGCTTATGCGCCGATTGCCGAATATGAGCCGGACAGGATGCGCATCGTCGCCATCGCGGAGCCGGATACGGCCAAGCGGGAGGAATGCCGCGTGCGCTACGGCATCGCGCCCGAATGCTGCTTTGAGACCGGCGAGGAGATGTTTGCCCGCGAGCGCCTTGCGGACGTCGCCTTCATCTGCACCCAGGATCAGCAGCACGTGATCCACGCGGTGGCCGCGCTGCAGAAGGGCTACCATCTGCTGCTGGAAAAGCCAATCGCGACGAGCCTTGAGGATGTGCGGCGCATCGAGGAGGCGGCGAAGGCGGCGGACCGCCGCGTGGTCGTCTGCCATGTGCTGCGCTATGCGCCGTTCTTTGAGGAGATCCGGGCCGCCATCGAGCGCGGCGACGTGGGCGACGTCGTCTGCATTCAGGCGCTGGAGAATGTCGGCTACTGGCATCAGGCGCACAGCTTCGTGCGCGGCAACTGGCGCAACGAGGGGGAGAGCACATTCATGCTGCTGGCCAAGTGCTGCCACGACATCGACTACCTCGTCTGGCTCAGCGGCGGCGGAAAGTGCGCGCGCGTCTCCTCGTTCGGCAGCCTGCGCCATTTCAGGCCCGAGTGCGCGCCGGCGGGCGCGGCGAAGCGCTGTACGGCCGGCTGCAAAGCGAAGGAAAACTGCCCCTATGACGCGGAGAAAATTTATCTGACGAACAGGGAGACCGGCGTGCTCAACGGACATACCGATTGGCCCTGCAACATCCTCGCGCTGCATCCGACGGAGGAGACGATCCGCGAGGCGATTGAGAAGGGGCCCTACGGCCGCTGCGTCTACGCCTGCGACAACGACGTGGTCGATAACCAGATCGTCAATATGGAGTTCGAGAACGGCGTGCACTGCCAGCTGATGATGACCGCGTTCACCGCGCATGGCGGGCGCACGATCCGCGTGCTGGGCACAAAGGGCGCCATCGAGGCGGAGATGGACAAGAACATCATCGAAATCCAGCCCTTCGGCGGCGAGCGGCGCGTCATCGACGTCAGCCTGCTGGGCCGGGATCTGGCCGGGCACGGCGGCGGAGACACGCGCATGGTCGAGGAATATCTGTCTCTGCTGCACGGGGGTGACGAGCCGTCCGGGCGCATGACGACGCTCTCTGCCTCGGCTGAGAGCCACTATATCGCCTTTGCCGCGGAGCGTTCCCGCCTGAGCGGCGGCGCCGCGGTGGAGGTCGCAAGCGTGCGCGCCGGGGCCTGAGCACAGGAAAAGGGCGGAAACCGTCCGAAGGGGCGCTGGGGGAATTGTGAAAAGTTTCCGAATTTTACCTCGGGGATATTGATTTTATTGCGTCTCTAGTGTATCATGTGTACCATAAGGACAATAGGTTCTTACTTATGCGGGCCATAAGCGGTTCGCGGCAATATGACGCATCCGAATCAGACAAGAAAGAGGTTGTTGCACATGGCAGAGATCAATCTGAGCAAGTACGGCATCACCGGTACCACCGAGATCGTACACAATCCTTCTTACGAAATGCTGTTTGAGGAAGAGACCAAGCCGGAGCTGGAGGGCTTTGACAGGGGTCAGGTCACCGAGCTGGACACCGTCAACGTCATGACGGGCATCTACACCGGCCGCTCCCCCAAGGACAAGTACATCGTCATGGACGAGAATTCGAAGGACACCGTGTGGTGGACCTCCGACGCGTTCAAGAACGACAACCATCCCATGAGCGAGGAGATCTGGCAGATCGTCAAGGATCTGGCCAAGGAGGAGCTCTCCAACAAGCGCCTGTTCGTTGTCGACGCCTTCTGCGGCGCCAACGCCGACACCCGCATGGCCATTCGCTTCATCGTCGAGGTCGCCTGGCAGGCGCACTTCGTCAAGAACATGTTCATCGCGCCGACCGCCGAGGAGCTGGAGAACTTCGAGCCGGACTTCGTCGTCTACAACGCCTCCAAGGCGAAGGTGACGAACTACAAGGAGCTCGGCCTCAACTCCGAGACCTGCGTGGCCTTCAACATCACTTCCCGTGAGCAGGTGATCCTGAACACCTGGTACGGCGGCGAGATGAAGAAGGGCATGTTCTCCATGATGAACTACTACCTGCCGCTCAAGGGCATCGCCGCGATGCACTGCTCCGCCAACACCGACATGAACGGCGAGAACACCGCGCTGTTCTTCGGCCTCTCCGGCACCGGCAAGACCACCCTCTCCACCGATCCCAAGCGCCTGCTCATCGGCGATGACGAGCACGGCTGGGACGACAAGGGCGTCTTCAACTTCGAGGGCGGCTGCTATGCGAAGGTCATCAACCTGGACAAGGAGTCCGAGCCGGACATCTACAACGCCATCAGGCGCAACGCGCTGCTGGAGAACGTGACCGTCGACGCCGAGGGCAAGATCGATTTCGCCGACAAGAGCGTCACCGAGAATACCCGTGTCTCCTATCCGATCGACCACATCAAGAACATCGTTCGCCCGATCTCCGCTGCCCCGGCCGCGAAGAACGTCATCTTCCTGTCCGCTGACGCGTTCGGCGTGCTGCCGCCGGTGTCCATCCTGACCCCGGAGCAGGCGAAGTACTACTTCCTCTCCGGCTTCACCGCGAAGCTGGCCGGCACCGAGCGCGGCATCACCGAGCCGACTCCGACCTTCTCCGCCTGCTTTGGCCAGGCCTTCCTCGAGCTGCATCCGACCAAGTACGGCGAGGAGCTCGTCAAGAAGATGGAGGCCAACGGCGCCAAGGCGTACCTGGTCAACACCGGCTGGAACGGCACCGGCAAGCGCATCACCATCAAGGATACTCGCGGCATCATCGACGCGATCCTGAGCGGCGATATCCTCAAGGCCGAGACCAAGAAGATCCCGATGTTCGACCTCGAGGTTCCGACCTCGCTGCCGGGCGTCAACCCCGCCATCCTCGATCCGCGCAACACCTATGAGGATGTCTCCGAGTGGGAGCGCAAGGCGAAGGATCTGGCTTCCCGCTTCATCAAGAACTTCGTCAAGTACACCGGCAACGACGCGGGCAAGGCGCTCGTGGAGGCCGGCCCGAAGCTCTAAGCAACGCACATGCCCCTGTCTGCATCGCCTTCAAGGACGAAGGCCCCCTGCAGACAGGGGCTTTTCTGCGCCCTCCGGTGGCGCCCGGGGAGGGGGGAAACCCCAAAGCATTGACACAAGGCCCGTTTGATCGTATAATAAACATGGTTTGTCATATCTTTGCGGGAGGGCAGTATGGGCAGCGAACGGATGGAGATTCTTCTGGCCGCCTGCAACGGGGAAGCCTATCTCCGGGCGCAGATCGATTCCATATTGTCCCAGCAGGATCCGAGGTGGCATCTGACCGTTTCCGACGACGGCTCCCGCGACGGCACCGTGCGCATTCTTGACGGGTATGCGCGGCGGTTCCCTGAGCGGATTTCCCGTGTGGAGGCGGGCAGGACATTCGGCTGTGCGCGGGATCACTTCTTCTTCCTCATGCAGCAGTGCGATGCCGACTACATCATGTTCAGCGATCAGGACGACGTCTTCTATCCGCAGAAGGTCGGAACGATGCTGGAGGCGATGCTCGCGGCGGAGCGCAGCGCGGGAAAGGGGACACCGGTGCTGGTCTTTTCCGACCAGCGGCCGACGGACGCGCAGCTCAGGCCGCTCGCGCCGTCGCTGATGCGCTATCAGCGGCAGAGCACGACGGACTTTGACTATCGGAGCCTGCTGATGCAGAATACCGTGACCGGTGGCGCGATGGCGATCAACCGCGCGCTTGCCGGCATGGGCGGGCGATGTGCCGACCCCTCCGGGGTCGTCATGCACGACGGATGGCTGGCCGCTGTCGCGGCCCGCTTCGGGCGCATCGTCTATATCGACGAACCGCTGAGCGATTACCGTCAGCACGCGGGCAACAGCGTCGGCGCGAAGCATGTGGGAAGCGCCGCGTATGTGCTGCATGAGCTGTCGCAGCTCGGAATGCTGCAAAAGAAAATCCGCTGCAAGAAGCGGCAGGCGCAGGTATTCTTGCAGACCTATGCCGCGCAGCTGAACGAAGAGGACGCCGCGTTTCTCTCCGGGTTTGCGCAGGAGCGCAGCGGTCCCCTGTTCTACATGAAAAACAGGGAGCACCTGCACGGCTTCATGCGCCGCGTCGGCATGATGCTGCTGGGCTGAGGAGGCAGGGAGAGGACATGAGGAAGATCCAGGTCAGCGTGATCATGCCCTGCCGCAACGACGGGGCGACGCTGCGCGAGGCAGTCGCGTCGATCGGCCTTGAGGCACAGCCGCAGGTCGAGCTGATCGTCGTTAACGACGGCTCCGACGACGGGGAAACGCTGCGCGCGCTGGAGGCGCTCGGGGACCGGGGCATCCGCGTGCTGCACACGGCGGGCGAGGGCCCTTCCGCGGCCCGCAATGCCGGCATCCGCGCGGCGCAGGGGCGATACATTCTGCCGCTGGATGCGGACGACAGGATCGAGCCGGCGTACATCGCCGCGGCGAAGGCTGTGCTGGACGCCGAACCGGCCTGCGGCGCGGTCTATTGTCATGCCGATCTGTTCGGCGAGGCCTCGGGGCCGTGGATGCTGCCGGAGTATTCCCCGGAGCGGATGCTGGTGGAAAACGTCGTGTTCGTGACCGCCATGTTCCGCAAGGAGGACTGGGCGGCCGTCGGCGGCTTTCGAACCGACATGAAGGACGGATTGGAGGATTATGATTTCTTTCTCAGCCTGCTGGAGTACGGGAAAAGCATCCGCCAGCTTCCGGAGGTCTACTTTCACTACCGGATCAAGCCGCGATCCAGAACGACCCGCCTGCTTGGGGATGTCGAGGCGACCAAAAGGGCATACCATAGCGTCTTTGAGCACCATCAGGCGTATTATGAGGCGCATTGGCGCGAGGCGATCTGCCTCCTGCGGGACGAGGCCGTGCAGCAGCGCTACGAGAAGGAGCGCCTGATGCAGATGAACGGCCTGCTTGAAAGGCTTCGCCGGTTTCCGCCGGCCAAGCGCCTGGCACGGCGTCTGCTCAGGCGGCCTGAAGGCTGAGCGCGGCAAGAGGAGCAGCATGCATAAAGAGAAGAACCAAATGAAACGAACGGAAGAAGAACAGAGACAAATCCTCTGGATTTTGCTGGCGCTTTTTCCGTTTTTTCATCCGGGCTATGTGAGCGTCTGCGTGCCCTGGCTTGACGCCATCTACAACGCGGGCAAGGTGATCAGCGCGCTCGCCGTGTCGGTGTTCTGCGTGAAAACCTTCCTTCGGGACAGGAAGATCAGCGGCGCGGCCGTCTCGCTGATCGCGATGGAGCTTTGGATGCTGGCGAATGTGCTGGCGCATCAGGGCCTGCAGGGGCGGGCCATTCAGGGCGTCGCCTCCGTGCTGGTGGTTTGCGCGGTCATCGAGATCGGCACCCGGCGGCACGCCGGGGCGGTTGTCCGGGCGATGCTGCTGCTTGACGAGGCGCTCATCGGCATCCATTTCGCGACGATGCTCGCCTTTCCGGGCGGCCTGTACGCCACGCCACTGCAGGGCATGGACAACTGGTTTCTCGGGTATCGCAACAGCTTCATCTTCTACTTTGCGCCGGCGCTCAGCCTGGAATTCATGGCCGCAAGAAGCAGCGGACGGATGCTCCGGTTTGATGCGCTGCTGGCGGTCTGCGCGGTCTGTATGGCGATGGGCGGCTCGGCGACGGGCTGCATCTGCATGCTGCTGCTTGCGGCGTTGGCGCTGACCGGTCTTTGGAAAGCGCGCGGGTTTCACAGCGTGACCCTCGCCGGTGCGGGACTGGCTGCGTTTGCGGCGATCGTGCTGCTGCGTCTGCAGGGCGTGTTTGAGCCGGTGTTCGCGTTTCTGGGCAGAAAGAGCACCTTTTCCGGGCGTACCGGCATCTGGGACAGGACGATGGAAGCCATCGCGGCATCGCCGCTGGTCGGCTACGGCATGCAGAAAGAGGAGGTCCGTGCGCAGGTCAGCCAGCTTGCAGGCGGTATCACGGCGCACAATTTTCTGCTGGAGCAGACGTACTGCTTCGGCCTGATCGGGCTGCTGCTGCTGGGCGTCTTTCTGCTCTTTGCGGTCGGCACGCTGTACCGGCACCGCGGCGCAATGCCGAGCCGGGCGCTCTGCCTGGGGCTTGCGTGCTTTTTCGCCGTCATGCTGATGGAGGGGGAGATCAACAACGTGCCGATGTACAGCTTCCTCTTCCTCTGCTGCCGGGCGGACCGGCTGGCCATTCAAATCCCGAAAGCGGCGGGAAGCCGGGAGCGAACGCCGCGATGAGAACGAGAAAATCCCTGCTCAACTTCGCCACGGGGCTGACCGGGCAGATGCTGGCGCTGGCGGCCAGCCTGGTGCAGCGCATCGTCTTCACGCGCCTGATGTCCGCCTCCTATCTTGGACTCTCCGGCCTGTTTTCCGGCATCCTGTCGGTGCTCTCGTTGGCGGAACTGGGGGTTGGCCCGGCCATCACCTTCAGCCTGTACAAGCCGCTCGCACAGGGTGACACGCAGACGGTCAAGAGCCTGATGCGGCTGTACCGGCGCGCCTACCGCCTCATCGGCTGCGTCATCCTCGCACTGGGCTTTCTGCTCACGCCGGTGTATCCGCATCTGATCTGCGATCCGGGGACGATCCCGGAGCTGACGCTCATCTACTGGCTCTATGTGGTCAACACGGGCATTTCGTATTTCTTTTCCTACAGGATTTCCCTGATCGTCGCGGATCAGAACCAGTACATCCGCAACATCGGCCATTATGCCGCGTATGTGCTGCTGAATCTTTCGCAGACGGTGCTCCTGGTGCTCACGCGCAGCTATGTGCTGTTTCTGCTCTGTCAGATCGTCTTCACGCTGGCGGAAAACCTGCTTCTCTCCCGTGTTGCGGACAGGCGCTATCCCTACCTGCGGGACAGGGATGTCCGCACGCTGAAGCGGGAGGAGACGGCGCCCATCGTGCGCAACATCCGCGCGATGCTCTGCCACAACGTGGGCAACATGGTGGTCAATTCGACGGACAGCATCCTGATCGCGAGAATCCTGGGCTTGTCGGTCTCCGGCGTGTATTCTAACTATGCGCTGATTCTGACCGCGGTGCGCAACGTGCTGGCGCGCGTGTTTGACGCGGTGCAGGCCAGCGTGGGCAACGTCTGGGCACAGGGAGATCTGCCCAAGCTCCGGACTGTCTATGAGCGGCTCTTCTATCTGGCCTTCTGGCTGTTCGGCGTCTGCGCGATTGCGCTGGGCTGCCTGATTCAGCCCTGCGTGTTGCTTTTCTTTGGGGAGGCCTATCTGCTCGATAACCTGACGGTCGCGATGCTCGTGGCGAGCTTCTATGCGACGGGGATGCGCTCGGTGCTCTACGTCCTGCGCGCGGCGGCGGGCATCTACTACAGGGACTGGGCCAAGCCGCTGCTGGAGGCGGCGGTCAACCTGGCCGCGTCGATCCTCTTTCTGCGGCGTTTCGGCACGGCGGGCGTCTTTATGGGCACGCTCGTCAGCTCGATCCTGGCCACGGGCATCGAGGCGCATGTCACCTGCCGCTATGTGCTGGATATGCGGGCGGAGGCGTTCTTCCGGCTCTATGCGCGCTATTCGCTGTGCACGGCGGCTGCGGGTGCACTGGTCCGGGCGCTGCTTGCTCGGATCGGCGGCGCGGGCCTGGGTTCGCTGCTGCTGCGCTCGGTGCTGTGCGTCGCCATGACGGGCGCGCTCTTTGCCGCAGGCAGCCGGAAAAGCCCTGAGCTGGCCTACTTCCTTGATCTGATCCGCCGGACGGCGCAGGGGCTGAAGCGGCGGGGGATTCCGCCGCAGCATACAGACGGACAATGACTGCATCACCATGCAGATGATCATAAACAACAAGACATAAGGAGAATGAACATGGATAACAATGTCCGCTCGACCATTCCGGGAAACGATGAAGTGATCGACCTGAAGGAGCTCATGCTCTATATCCTCAGAAAGTGGCGCGTGCTGATTGCGCTGGGCCTGATCGGCGCGCTTCTTGGCGGATGCTATGGCTTTCTGAAGCCGGAAAAGGAGCAGACCCCCCTGAATATGGATAAGATTCAGATCAAAGAGGTCGATCAGTATGCCCGCTATGAGCAGATGTACGCGGATCAGCTGGCCTGGGAGGAGGAATCCGTCTTTCTCAATCTCGATCCCACCGACGCCTGCTATGCCAGCAGAATCTATCTGCTGCGCGCTCCGGAGGCGGATCTGACGGTGATCGGGGAGATGTACCGGGTGATCCTTCAAAGCGGCGGGACGATTGACGCGCTGATTGAGGCGAGCGGGCTCGAATGCTCGCAGCGCGCCATCCGGCAGATGGTCTCTGTCGATTTCAGGCGGCTGCAGGAGGAGCGGGCAGAGCGCCAGGACCTTTCGGATATGCAGAACAGCGACACGGGGCTGAGCATTTCTGTAACAGCGCCGGATGAGCTGTTTGTGATTTCCGGCTCGCAGGAACGAGGCGCAGAGGTCAGCGTTTCTGTGGTGGGCCCGGATGAGGAAACCTGTCAAGCCATGCTGGCATTTCTGGATGGGCAGATTGACGCAATCAACAAAAGGATCAGCGCAGAGTTTGGAAATGCCTCCTGTGAGATGCTGGCCGAGAACAGCGGCAGGGGCTATGTCGCCGAGATCGAAGCGGCGCAGCTGGAATCGACCGAAAAGCTGGCGGAGTATGCTGCCAAGCTGACGACGCTCAAAAAGACCCTGACCAGCGACGACCTGACCTATTACGGCGTCGCCTATCAGGGCAAGACGCTGAACGCAGGGGCGTCGGGCAGCAGCCGCGCGTGGCTCAAGTGGGCGATGAGAATCGGCGCGGCTTTCGGCTTCCTGGGCGTTTGCGTGTACGGCGTGCTGTTCCTCCTGGATGGGCACATCAAGACGGCGGACGAGCTGCTCGCCTATGGTCTGCATCCGTTCGCGATGATGGAGGACGAGCGGGCGAAGCGCAAGAGCAACCCCATCGACCGGCTGCTGACGCCGAAAAAGCGGGTGAACGACGCAGCCTATCTCGCGCAGGCGCTCAGAAGCCTGAAGCTTGAGCGCGTCATGCTCAGCGGCAGCGCGGCGGATGAGAGCGTCACAGCGCTGCTCTGCGAGATGGGCGGGAAGGACGGCAACCTGCTGACCGGCGCGATGCTGAGTGTGGATGGCGCCGCGCAGGAGATGGCCGCGCAGGCGGACGGCGTCGTGCTGGTGGTGCATCTGTGGAAGACCCGGCGCGACGACCTTGAGCAGGAGATCCGCATCTGCCAGAAGCTGGGCTATCCGGTGCTGGGCGCCGTTGTGATTATCTGAGATACGGTCAACACGCCGCAGAGGAATGGCGGAGGAGGAGAGAGCGTTGTACAAAAGGAGTGCGAGCGGGTGGCTGAAGCATGCCGATTTTCTCCTGATCGACATCATCAGCCTCCAGCTGGCCTGCATGCTGGCCTATGTGCTGCGTTTTGACAACAGACCGTTCCTGTACAGGGACGACCTGTATGGCTCATATACCCTGGTGATGACGATCCTGGATGTACTGGCGGTTGTGATCTTCAACACGATGCACAACGTGCTCAAGCGCGGCTGGTATCAGGAGTTTGCTGCGACGGTCAAGCATGTGCTGCTGGTCTTTGCGATGATGACGTTTTACCTGGTCTCCGCGAAGATCAGCGGGCGCTACTCGAGAATCTTCATCTATACCAACACACTTCTGTATGCGGTGATCGGCTATTCGTCGCGCGTCATCTACAAGCGCATCCTGTGCAGGATGGTCTTGAGGGAGATGCAGCGTGCGATGCTGGTCGTCGCGCGGGAAGAGGACATTCCGGAGATTGCGAAAAGCCTGCATGAGCATTCCAACGATGCGATCCGGATCACCGGCGTCGTGCTGACGGACAGGGATGCCAAGGGCGAGCGGATTGCCGGCCTGCCGGTCGTGGAAAACCTCGGGGACGCGGCGGGCTATATCTGCCGGGAGTGGATTGACGAGGTGTTCATCGAAGCAACCCGCGATCAGGCGGCTGTAAACCGGCTGATGGAGCAGTGCAGAGAGATGGGCGTCGTGATTCACGAATGCCTGCCGCTCAAAACATCTGTCCGCCAGAAGCAGTTCGTTGAGAAGCTCGGCGGCTACACGGTGCTGACCAGCAGCGTCAACTATGCGACGCCGCTTCAGGCGCTGATCAAGCGCCTGATGGACATCGCGGGGGGCCTCGTCGGCTGCCTTGCCGCGCTGATCGTGATGGCAATCGTCGGGCCGAAGATCAAGAAGGAATCGCCCGGGCCGATTCTCTATTCGCAGGAGCGGATCGGGCAGAACGGGCGCCGGTTTAAGTTCTACAAGATCCGCAGCATGTACATGGACGCCGACGCGCGCAAGGCTGAGCTGATGAGCCAGAACCGCGTGGCGGACGGCAGAATGTTCAAGCTCGACTTCGATCCCCGGATCATCGGCAATGAGATCCTGCCGGATGGGACGAAGAAGACCGGCATCGGCGCGTTCATCCGCAGGACGAGCCTCGACGAATTTCCGCAGTTTTTCAACGTGCTCAAGGGCGACATGAGCCTGGTGGGCACGAGGCCGCCGACGGTCGACGAATGGGAGCGATACGAGCTGCACCACAGGATGCGCCTGGCGATGAAGCCGGGGCTGACGGGCATGTGGCAGGTCAGCGGGCGCAGCCGGATCGTCGACTTCGAGGAGGTTGTGAAGCTGGACACGGAGTATATCCACAACTGGAGCCTGGGCCTGGATTGCAGGATTCTGGCGAAGACCGTGAAGATGGTGCTCAAAAAGGACGGCGCCATGTGACAGAAAAGGGGAGCACAGATCATGAAGGGAATTATCCTGGCCGGCGGCTCCGGCACGCGCCTGTATCCGCTGACCAAGGTCACCTCCAAGCAGCTGCTGCCGGTGTATGACAAGCCGATGATCTACTATCCGCTGTCTGTGCTGATGAACGCAGGCATCCGGGATATCCTGATCATCTCGACGCCGCAGGATACGCCGAGGTTCCACGAGCTGCTGGGGGACGGGCGTCCGTTTGGCGTGCACCTGTCCTATGCCGTGCAGCCCTCGCCGGACGGGCTTGCGCAGGCGTTCCTTATCGGAGAGGAGTTCATCGGCGGCGAACCGGTTGCCATGGTGCTGGGGGACAACATCTTTGCCGGGCATGGCCTTAAAAAGCGCCTCAAGGCGGCGGTGAACAACGCCGAATCCGGCAGGGGCGCGACCATCTTCGGCTATTATGTGGACGACCCGGAGCGGTTCGGCATCGTCGAATTCGACGCCTCGGGACGGGCGGTTTCCATCGAGGAAAAGCCTGCCCGGCCGAAGAGCAATTATTGCGTGACGGGCCTGTATTTCTATGACAACCGCGTGGTTGAATACGCGAAGGGGCTCAGGCCGTCGGCCCGCGGTGAGCTGGAGATCACCGATCTCAACCGGATTTACCTTAAAAACGACGAGCTCAATGTCGAGCTGCTGGGCCAGGGCTTCACGTGGCTTGACACGGGGACGCATGAGAGCCTCGTCGACGCGACGAACTTCGTCAAAACCGTGGAGACGCATCAGCACAGGAAGCTCGCCTGCCTGGAGGAGATCGCCTATCTGAACGGCTGGATCACCCGGGAGGATGTGCTCGCCGTCTATGAAACCTGCAAGAAAAACCAGTACGGGCAGTATCTCAAGGATGTGCTCGACGGAAAATACATGGATCAGCTCAGATGATAAAGGGGAAGGGCGCATGAAGACATACCTGATCACCGGCGGCGCGGGGTTTATCGGATCCAATTTTGTCTATTACATGCTCGGAAGGCATGACGATATCCTGCTGGTCAACCTGGACAAGCTGACCTATGCGGGCAATCTGGAAAACCTCAGGGGCGTGGAGGGGGATCCCCGGCATGTCTTTGTGCAGGGGGATATCTGCGACAGGGAGCTGGTTTCCGGCCTGTTTGCGCAATACAATTTTGACTATGTGATCAACTTCGCGGCGGAGTCCCATGTGGACCGCTCGATTGCCAATCCGGAGATCTTTGTTCAGACCAATGTGATGGGCACGGTCAATCTGCTCCAGCGCGCGAAGGAAGCCTGGTATGACGCGGAAAAGAAGACCTGGAAGGACGGGAAAAAGTTCCTGCAGGTCTCCACGGACGAGGTCTACGGCGCACTGGGCGCGGAGGGTTTTTTCACGGAGACGACGCCGCTTTCGCCGCACAGCCCGTATTCCGCCTCAAAGGCCGGCGCGGATCAGTTCGTGATGGCCTTCTACGACACCTACGGCATGCCGGTCAACATCACGCGTTGCTCCAACAACTACGGCCCCTATCAGTTTCCGGAAAAGCTCATCCCGCTGATGATCAACAACGCCAGGCATCACAAGCCGCTGCCGGTCTACGGCGACGGGCTGCAGATCCGGGACTGGCTGTATGTGGAGGATCACTGCAAGGCGATCGACATGGTCGCAGCCGGCGGACGGAGCGGAGAGGTCTACAACGTCGGCGGGCACAACGAGCGCACGAATATCGCGATTGTCCAAACGATCCTCGCGCAGCTGCACGACCGGCTCTCGGACGAGGGCATCAGCGAGGCGCTGATCCGGCATGTCGAGGATCGCCTGGGGCATGACCGGCGCTATGGCATCGACCCGCAGAAGATCCGGAGCGACCTGGGCTGGTTCCCGGAGACGCCGTTTGAGCAGGGCATTTTAAAGACGATCGACTGGTATCTGGCCAATGAGCGCTGGATGAACGGCGTGACCAGCGGCAGCTATCAGCGTTACTACGAGGAGATGTACCGCAACCGGTGAGAGGGGCAGGGCATGAGATTTTTTGTGACAGGCGTCGGCGGGCAGCTGGGGCATGACGTGATGAACGAGCTTTTCCGGCGCGGGCATGAGGGCATTGGATCGGATATCCAGCCGGAATATGCCGGTATACAGGACGGCTCCGCTGTGACGCAGATGCCCTATGTGCAGCTGGATATCACGGACCGGGAGGCCGTGGAGCAGGTCGTGACGGCGGCCAAGCCGGATGCCGTGATCCACTGCGCGGCCTGGACGGCAGTGGATCTGGCGGAGGAGCCGGAGAACGAGGAGCGCGTGCGCGCCATCAACGCGGGGGGCACGCTGAACATCGCCCGGGTCTGCCGGGCGCTCGACTGCAAAATGACCTACCTGTCCACGGATTACGTCTTTGACGGCCAGGGTACAGCGCCGTGGAAGCCGGACTGCACGGATTTTCATCCGCTGAACGTCTACGGGCGGACCAAGCTCGAGGGAGAGCAGGCGGTCAGACAGACGATCACGAAATACTTCATCGTACGCATTGCGTGGGTCTTCGGGGTGAGCGGAAAGAACTTCATCCGGACGATGGTCAACCTTGGTCGGACGCGCGACGAGGTCCGCGTCGTCTGTGACCAGATCGGAACGCCGACCTACACGCGCGACCTGGCGCGGCTGCTGGCCGACATGAACGAATCGGAGAAATACGGCGTCTATCACGCGACGAACGAGGGCGGATACATCAGCTGGTATGACTTCGCCGTCGAGATTTTCAGACAGGCGGGGCTGACGACCCGCGTGCTACCTGTGACGACGCAGGAATACGGCCTGAGCAGGGCCGCGAGGCCGGCCAACAGCCGGCTGGACAGGAGCAAGCTGACCGAGGCGGGCTTTGAGCCGCTTCCGCCCTGGCAGGATGCGCTGGCGCGCTACCTGCAGGAAGCCGGTCTTTGAAGAGAGGAAACGGAAATGGGACAGATTCGGGTGACCCGGACGCCGATTGAGGGCCTGGCTGTGATTGAGCCGACCATTCACGGGGACAGCCGGGGATACTTTACGGAGACCTACAACCAAAACGACATGCGCGGGGCGGGGATTGACAGCGTCTTCGTGCAGGACAACGAGAGCATGAGCACGAAGGGCGTCCTCAGGGGACTGCACTTTCAAAAAGAGCATCCCCAGGCGAAGCTCGTGCGCGTCATCGAGGGCGCGGTTTTCGATGTCGCGGTCGACCTGCGGCGCGCAAGCCGGACATTTGGCCGGTGGTTCGGCGTGGAGCTGACGCAGGAGAACCACAGGCAGTTTTACATCCCCGAGGGCTTTGCGCATGGCTTCCTGGTGCTGTCGGATGTCGCCAGATTCTGCTACAAGGTGACGGACTTCTACCATCCCGGCGACGAGGGCGGCCTGGCCTGGAATGACCCGGCCATCGGCATCGCCTGGCCGAAGCTGGTGGGCAGCTACCGCGGCTGTGCCTCGGGCGAGGGCTATTCGCTTGAGGAGGGGACGCCGCTCAACCTGAGCGAAAAGGATCAGAGGTGGAAGGGGATCGGGGAGACGTTCGCGTTTTCCTGAGCCTTAAAAGCGCATAACGACGCAACAGACGATTCCGCACGGCGAGCCGCCCTGGGGCAGGCTGCGCCGGACGGGAATGAAATCAATATGGCATACCTTTCCCGGCGCAATGGGGGAAGGACAAGGAGAACATCATGAAGCATTACACGATTGCTGTCGCCGGAACCGGTTATGTCGGGCTGTCGATTGCCACGCTGCTGTCCCAGCATCACCGGGTGTATGCTGTGGACATCATCCCGGAGAAGGTGGAGATGATCAACCGGCGCAAATCCCCGATTCAGGATGAGTACATCGAAAAGTATCTGACCGGGAAGGAGCTCGACCTGACGGCGACGCTCGACGCGAGGTTCGCCTACAGCCAGGCGGACTTTGTCGTGATCGCCGCGCCGACGAACTATGACAGCCAGAAGAATTTCTTCGACACCTCGGCGGTGGAAAGCGTCATCAGGCTGGTCATGGAATGCAATCCGGATGCCATCATGGTCATCAAGTCCACGATACCGGTGGGCTATACGAAGGGTATCCGGGAGAAGACCGGGAGCCGGAACATCCTCTTCAGCCCGGAATTCCTGCGGGAATCCATGGCGCTCTACGACAATCTGTATCCCAGCCGCATCATTGTGGGCACGGATATGGAGGACGAGCGTCTGGTGGAGGCTGCGCACGAGTTCGCAGCGCTCCTGCAGGAGGGCGCCATCAAGGAGAACATCGACACGCTGTTCATGGGCTTTACGGAGGCGGAGGCGGTCAAGCTCTTTGCCAACACGTATCTGGCGCTGAGGGTGTCCTATTTCAACGAGCTGGACACCTATGCGGAGATGAAGGGGCTTGATACCCGGCAGATCATCCAGGGCGTGTGCCTGGATCCGCGCATCGGCACGCATTACAACAATCCATCCTTTGGCTATGGCGGCTACTGCCTGCCCAAGGACACCAAGCAGCTGTTGGCCAACTACGAGGACGTGCCGGAGAACCTGATTGAAGCGATTGTGCAGAGCAACAGAACCCGGAAGGATTTTATTGCCGACCGCGTGCTGAAGATGGCCGGATACTACGGCTACGGAGAGGACAACCAGTACAGCAGGAGCCGGGAAAAGCCGATCACGATCGGCGTGTACCGCCTGACGATGAAGAGCAACAGCGACAACTTCCGCCAGAGCAGCATTCAGGGCGTCATGAAGCGGATCAAGGCCAAGGGCGCGGCGGTGATCGTGTACGAACCGACGCTGGAGGATGGCAGCACGTTCTTTGGCAGCCTGGTGGTCAACGATCTGGAAAGGTTCAAGGAGCTGTCGCAGGCCATCATCGCCAACCGGTATGACCGGTGCCTGGATGATGTGAAGGAAAAGGTCTACACGAGGGATCTGTTCCAGAGGGATTGAGCGTGAATGGAGATCGGCAAATGCAGGGGGATTCGCAGGTGAACACATCGGCGTACAACAAAAACTACCGGCGGACCGTGAATAAGGCGGAGATCCCTGTCTGCGGAATCATGGGCGTGGAGATTGCGGCGATCGATATGGACTGGCTCCTGCGTTATCTCAATGACCACATCGACGAGCTATCCGGTGATTACATCTGCGTTTCCAATGTGCATACCACGGTTACGGCATTTGAGGACGAGGAATACTGCCGGGTACAGAATGGCGGGATCATGGCGATTCCGGATGGCGGGCCGCTTTCCTCGGTCGGTCGCAGACGCGGTTTTTCAAAGATGAAGCGGACGACGGGACCGAGCCTGATGGGAGAGGTTTTCAAGGCTTCAGCCTCAAAGGGATACCGGCATTATTTTTACGGCTCCACGGACGAGACGCTCAAGAAGCTGCGTTTGGTTCTGACGGAGACCTATCCGGGAATTCAGATTGCGGGAATGTACAGCCCGCCGTTTCGTCCGATGACGGACGGGGAAGACGAAGCGGCTGTCGAACGGATCAACAGCACAAATCCGGACTTTGTCTGGGTGGGCCTGGGGGCTCCGAAGCAGGAAAGATGGATGGCTGCGCATCAGGGGCGGGTGCATGGACTGATGGTGGGCGTTGGCGCCGGATTTGATTATCACGCCGGGAACATCGACCGTGCGCCACAGTGGATGCAGAAGAGCAATCTGGAATGGGTGTACAGGCTCATGCAGGATCCCAGGAGACTGTTTGGCAGGTACTGGCATACAAACACGAGGTTTATATGGAACGCGGTGATCAGGGGAAAATGATGAGGGAAGAAAAAATGGCGGCGTTTTGTTTTCAGGAGAATGCATTTGACGTAATACGCTATTGGGCTGCCATCAGT
>SFHU01000138.1 GCA_004555535.1 Clostridiales bacterium | reverse complement strand
AATATCTTTATCAATCTTTGTTAATTTTAAAACGTCATGAAGGTTTTTCGGGCACATTGGGCGCTTCCCTGTTCAAACTGCCGAAACCGGGAACGTACTCTGCGCTTTCCTTGGCCATCAGGTTGCTCCCCTTACGTGCCTGCCCTTGCGCCGCGTTTTTCGGACAGCTCTGACGCCGCTGAATATCATATCGCCCAGCGGCGCTCTGATGAAGCAGCGCGCCGTCATCAGAAAGCGCTCTGCCGCGAAATCCGCGCCGACCTGTGCGCTGCCGCTCAGCTGCCCGCCCGCCATCGCGGCGCACAGCGCCGCCCGAAGCGCGCCGACCGCGACAGCCGTCTGCGCCGCATCCCCGAGGCCGACGAGCACGCGGACATCCCATCTTCCCATGCGCGCAAGCGCCCGGAGCACGCCTGGCGGCAGGGTCAGCTTTCCCACGCCCGATAGCTTTCCGGGATCGGCATAGCGCAGGAGAAAGCGCGGTTTTCCCTCCCAGAGGAGCTCGCCATCCAGACGCGCGCCAAGGCCCAGCCAAAAAACGGTCGCCTGTGTGCTGCCGCGCAGTCCGTTCAGGCTGACGCCGATGCGGATGGTCAGCGGCAGGCTAAGCAGCAGATACATCGCCCCGACGAGCCATAGCACGCGCTTCCCTCCTTTTTTTCCCACGGCCCTTTTCAACAGGGGCTCTTTTCCTGTATAATAACTGCGTCCGATACGTTTTATACAGATTTTCCGGCGGAGCAGCCTCCGCCGGCCATGGAGGCAGCATGAAACTCATTTCCTGGAATGTCAACGGTCTGCGAGCGTGCCTTGGCAAGGGCTTTATGGACTATTTCTCCGCGGAAAACGCCGACTTTTTCTGTCTGCAGGAGACGAAGATGCAGCCCGGGCAGGCGCAGGTTCCCGCCGAGGGCTACCACGAATTCTTCAATTCCGCGGAGAAGAAGGGCTATTCCGGCACGGCGATCTTCGCCAGACAGGAGCCGCTCTCCGTGTCCTACGGCATGGGCAGCGAGCTGCACGACCACGAGGGTAGGCTCATCACGCTCGAGTACGACCGCTTCTACCTCGTCACCGTCTACACGCCCAACAGCCAACGCGGGCTGACGCGGCTCATGTACCGCCTGTGCTGGGAGGAGGATTTCCGCCTCTATCTCAAGCGGCTCGACGAAAAAAAGCCCGTGATCGTCTGCGGCGACATGAACGTCGCGCACAGGGAGATCGACCTCAAAAACCCGAAGACCAACACGGAAAACGCCGGCTTTACCCCGCAGGAGCGCGAGGCGATGACCAAGCTGCTCGACGCCGGCTTCGTCGACACCTTCCGCCTCCTCCACCCCGACGCTACCGGCGCGTACAGCTGGTGGAGCTACATGTTCAACGCCCGCGCCAACAACGCCGGATGGCGCATCGACTATTTCCTCGTCTCCGAGCGCATCAAGGACCGCGTCCGCGAGGCGCGCATCGACGCGCAGGTGATGGGCAGCGACCACTGTCCCGTCGTGCTGGACATCGACCTGTAATTGCTTTACTCCGCAAATCCTTCCGTAAACGTCCGGCCTCGATCGCAAAGCAATAGATTTTACAGCATTTCGTCGGAAATGCAACCGGCATCATGCCGGTTCAGAAAGGATGGTTATCTCTTATGAAGCTGATGTTCGCTTCCGACATTCACGGCTCCCGCAGCGCCTGCGAGGCCGTCCTGCGCCGCTACGAGAAGAGCGGTGCCTCCCGCCTCGTGCTGCTGGGCGATCTGCTCTACCACGGCCCACGCAACGATCTGCCCGACGCCTACGACCCCAAGGCCGTCACGGCGCTGCTCAACGGCGCGCGCAACGAGCTGCTCTGCGTGCGCGGCAACTGCGACGCCGAGGTCGATCAGATGGTGCTCGACTTCCCGATTCTGGCGGACTACGCACTCTTTGATCTGAACGGCACGACGGCCTTCGTCACCCACGGCCACCTCTTCAACACGGACAAGCTGCCGCCGCACAAGGAGGGCGACCTGCTCATCCACGGCCACACCCATGTGCTCACCGTGCAGCAGGCCGGCGGCATGACCTACATCAACCCCGGCTCCGCCGCGCTACCCAAGGAAAACAACCCCAAGAGCCTGATGCTCTACGAGGACGGCGTGTTCACCATCCAGACGCTGGAGGGCGAAACGATCCTGCGCCACGCGATCCGCTGAGCCCCTGAACCGTTTTCCTCTCTCCATAAAGAAAAGACAGACATCGCGTTTCGCTTTGTCTGTCTTTTTTGCTTTATCTTTCGCGCTTCTGGCCCTCGAAGATCAGGCCGACGGCCTCGGGGCCGGTGTTAGAGCAGACCGCGCAGCCGAGCTGGAAGGCCATCTCCGGCGGATAGCCGACGGCCCTGGTCAGCGCCTCGGTGTATTCCTTCTCATACTTTTTGTCCGTGAGCGCGAGCATATAGGGCGTTCCCTCAACCATGCGGCTCTTGAGCGCAGAGACCATCGAGCTGACGACCATCTTGTCGCCGCGCGCCTTCTTGATCACCTGGCTCACGCCATCGTTGAGCGTGAAGATCGGATGGATGCCCAGCAGATCGCCGGCAATCGCGGAGGCCGCGCTGATGCGTCCGCTCTTGCGAATAATCTTGAGCGTATACGCTGTCAGCAGGATCTCGACGCGGGCGAACTTGTCCTCCAGACAGGCGACAACGTCCTCCATCGGCTTGCCCTCCGAGAGCATTTCGCTGGCGCGGATCAGCTCGCGGCCATAGCCCATCGAATAGCAATGGCTGTCCACGATGAAGATCTGCATGGCACTGTCCGGGTGCTCCTGGGCGAACTGCTGCGCCGCCGCGTGCGCCGCCGCGTTGGTGCCGGAGCCGCCCGCATTGATGGAGACATAGAGCACCTGCTCCACGCCCTGGGCGGCATATTGCTCGAACTGATCAAAAAACTCAAACTGCGTCACCTGCGAGGTCGTCGGCAGGCCGTCCGACTTGCGCAGCATATCGCAGAACTGCGCGCCGTCAAAATCTACGCGCTCCGTATAGCCTTCGCCATCGAGCGCGATCTTGAAACAGAGGATATCGATGTGATGCCGATCGGCGAGCTCCTGCGGCAGATCGCAGGCAGAATCCGTCAGCACGGCGTACTTCTTCATCGGCTCCCTTCCTTTCGTCGACAAATGCAGCGGCATCCTTTTTCCGCCGATGCGTTTATCATACAATATTCTGCACCATTTTGCAAGAGCCTGCGGGCAGTGCTCTCCGCCTGACCTGCGCCAGGGCACAGAAAACGCCTCCGGCGAAGGTGCCGGAGGCGTAAGGGTCATCGGAATCAGGCCTTGCCGCTGCAGCCGAGGACGTCGACCAGCTTGTGGCGGACGAGCTCCTTGATGTTGGCGCGGGCGGGCTTGAGGTACTCGCGCGGGTCGAACTTCTCCGGATGCTCCGCGAAGAACTTGCGGATCGTGCCGGTCATCGCCAGGCGCAGGTCGGAGTCGATGTTGATCTTGCAGACGGCGAGCTGGGCCGCATGACGCAGCTGCTCCTCCGGCACGCCAACCGCACCGGGCATCGCGCCGCCGTAGGCGTTGACCATGTCGACGTACTCCTTCGGGACGGAGGAGGAGCCGTGCAGCACGATCGGGAACTCCGGCAGCCTGCGGGAAACCTCCTCGAGGATGTCGAAGCGCAGCTGCGGCTTGGTGCCTGGCTTGAACTTGTAGGCGCCGTGAGAGGTGCCAATGGCGATGGCGAGGGAATCGCAGCCGGTCTTGGAAACAAACTCCTCGACCTCCTCGGGGCGGGTGTAGTGCGCATTGTCCGAGGAGACGTTGACCTCGTCCTCGATGCCGGCCAGGGCGCCCAGTTCCGCCTCGACCACGACGCCGTGATCATGCGCGTACTCGACGACCTTACGGGTGATCTCGATGTTCTCGGCAAACGGCTTGGAGGAGGCGTCGATCATGACGGAGGTGAAGCCGCCGTCGATGCAGGCCTTGCAGGTCTCGAAGCTGTCGCCGTGGTCCAGATGCAGCGCGATCGGGATCTCCGGGCACTCGATCACAGCAGCCTCAACCAGCTTAACCAAATAGGTGTGGTTGGCATAGGCGCGCGCGCCCTTGGAAACCTGCAGGATGACCGGAGCATTCTCCTCGCGGCAGGCCTCGGTGATCGCCTGGACGATCTCCATGTTGTTGACGTTGAAAGCGCCGACAGCGTAGCCGCCATGATAGGCCTTCTTAAACATTTCGGTCGTAGTAACAAGAGCCATGTTCATTCACTCCTTCAAAAAATCGAATGCATCTGTTAAAAAACACACGCATTCCGTTTCCTTGGTCTTAGTATAGCAATTTTTCCCGGTTTTGAACAGACCCCTGTTTCAGCTTTTCCGATTTTTTTCCTTCTTCTCCTCTGTTTTTCCCTGCAGCGGCCCAAAAACCTTGCAAAAATGCGGTTGACGCATGCGCGGCCCTGCTGGTATACTGACAGGACGACAAGCACAGGAGGCAGATATGCAGCAGCAGTATGAGTGGATCGCGACGGCCGCCTTTGGCCTGGAGGGCGTCGTCGCCAGGGAGCTTGGCCGCCTCGGCATTGAGGCCAAAGCCGAAAACGGCGGCGCGCGCTTTACCGGCACGCCGGAGGATGCCCTGCGCGCCAACCTCTGGCTGCGCAGCGCCGACCGGGTGCTTCTGGTCATGGGGCGCTTTGAGGCGAGGAGCTTTGAAGCGCTCTTCGAGGGCGTCCGCGCGCTGCCGTGGGAGGCGTTCATCGGGGTGAACACGCGCTTCCCGGTCAGCGGCAAATGCGCGCGCAGCCAGCTGATGAGCGTACGCGACTGCCAGGCAATCACGAAAAAGGCCGTCGTGGAGCGCCTGAAGGAGAAATACCGCGTCTCCTGGTTTGAGGAGCAGGGCGAAACCGTCGCCATCGACGTGGCACTGCACGGCGACATCGCCCAACTAACGCTGGATGCCAGCGGCGTGGCGCTCAACCGCCGCGGCTACAGGACGTGGAACGGTGAAGCGCCCCTCAGGGAGACGCTCGCCGCCGCGCTCGTCTCCCTGAGCCCCTGGCGGCCCGGCATGCCGCTGCACGACCCCATGTGCGGCACGGGCACGCTGCTCATCGAGGCCGCCATGCGCATGGCCGACCGCGCGCCGGGGCTGACGCGCGACTTTGCCCTCGAGCAATGGCGCGGCATGCCCGCCCCCGCCTTTGCGGCCATCCGGGAGGAGGCGAAGGAGCGCTTCTCCCCGGAGCGCATTGAGGGCATCTCCGGCGCGGACATCGATCCGCAAGCCGTCGAGCTCGCCCGCCGGCACCTTCGTCAGGCCGGGCTGGAGGGCCGCATCCGCTTTGACGTGGCCGACGCACGCACCTGCCAGCGCCCGGAATCATCGGGCGTCTTTCTGAGCAATCCGCCCTACGGCGAGCGGCTCAGCGACCGCAAGAGCTGCGAGGCGCTCTATAAAGAGATGGGCCAGTTGCTGCGCCGCCATCCCGGCTGGTCGCTCTGTGCCATCACCTCGCATCCAGGCTTTGAGCGCTGCTTCGGCCGACGCGCCGACAAAAAGCGCCGCTTCTACAACGGCCGGCTCGAATGCGAGTTCATGACCTTCGGTGCACCACAGGGAAGCCGCAGGAAGCCATCCCCGCGCCAGCCATAAGGCCATCCCATGCGGACAGTTTCCGGCAAAGCAAACGCCCGGAGCAGCCATCGCTGCCTCCGGGCGTCACTCTATTTGTTTTAATCCGTCCGCCGGGACGTTTTTTTCTTTGGCCTGCAATTCGGATCGGCTGTTCCGTCCGGAGGCTTTTGTCTCCCCTGCCGCTTATCGCAGACCAAGAGCCTCACATATTCGCTACAAAGTAGTTCTGAATGGCCGCGACCGCTGCCTCCTCGTCCTTGCCCTCGACGGTCACCGTCACGCGGTTTCCGCAGTGCATATCAAGCCCCATCACCGACCGCGCTTCCTTGAGAACCGCAGCCTTCGCGCCGTTGATCAGGCTGACCCGGCTTGAGAACCTGGAGGCTTCCTTCAACAGGTTGCCCATGGGTTTGCTCTGCAGCGCGCCTGGATTGGTCAACA
>SFHU01000033.1 GCA_004555535.1 Clostridiales bacterium | reverse complement strand
CAGCGTCTGCGCGCTCAACCAGCGCGCCGCGCAGGAGCCCGTTGAGGTCGACCCGATCCTCTTCTCGCTGCTGACTTTCTGCAAGAACCAGTATGAAGCCTGCCAGGGCCAGGTCAACGTCGCCATGGGCAGCGTGCTCTCCATCTGGCACGAGTACCGCGAGGCGGGCCTTGATAATCCGCAAAGCGCCGCCGTGCCCCCGATAGAGGATCTGACCGCGGCCAGCGCCCACGCGGACATCGGCGACCTGATCCTCGACGAGGAGGCGATGACCGTCTATTTCGCCGATCCGGAGCTGAAGCTCGATCTGGGTGCGGTCGCCAAGGGCTACGCCACGGAGATCGTCGCGCAGCTGCTCCTCTCCGGCGACATGCCCTCCTTCATCATCAGCGCGGGCGGCAATGTTCGCGTCGGCGAGCCGCCGCAGGATGGGCGCAAGGCCTGGGGTGTCGGCATTCAGGATCCCGACGGGGCCGTGCTGGGCACAAGCGATATCGTGGAGACGCTCTTCCTCTCCGGCATGTCCGTCGTCACCTCCGGCGACTATCAGCGCTATTACGTCGTGGACGGCAAGCGTTATCATCATCTGATCGATCCCGATACGCTGACGCCGCCCTCGTATTACCGCTCCGTCTCCATCATCACGGAGG
The DNA here is from genome assembly GCA_004555535.1 of Clostridiales bacterium. GTDB lineage: Bacteria > Bacillota > Clostridia > Christensenellales > Aristaeellaceae > Ventricola. The sequence continues at coordinate 24,754 of SFHU01000033.1, read as the reverse complement.
ATTCCGGCTACGCCGACATGCTCTCCACCGCGGCCTTCCTGATGCCCTATGAAGAGTCCCGCGCGTTCATCGATTCCCTCGACGGCGTGGAGGCCATCTGGCTCTTCCCCGACGGCACCGAGGAGATGACCGAGGGCGCGAAGGTCTTCGCCAAATCCTTCGGCGCGACAAACAAATAAATCCCGGCCGCCCGCGGGCGGCCCTTCTCTTTCCGGTCTATACGGAACAAAACGCAGTTCAAAAAACGCAGCCCGATCATTCGGACTGCGTTTTGCTTTCAAAAATCCCAAAGTGCCGCTGTCGTCGTTTTTCACCCACCGCCTCACGGTAGGTCGGTGCCCTGCGGCGCGCTTCTGCCGTCCCCTGGCGTCAAAGACGGGGGCATGACATCCGCGAACCGACATCCGGGCTCCTGTTATGTATATGTAGGAGAAAATACAGACGACTGGCGCACACCCCAGGACATCTGACTCCGCCAGGGATATCGCCGGTTTCTGGACTTATTATATCAGCCTCAACTTCCGCTGTCAACGCTTTTTTCAGCCCGGATTCAGGGCTTCCCTTCCGCGCCCTCCTTTGGCATCAGGCAGCGTTTTTTCGCGTCGTCAGCCCTGCGGCGTCTCCTCCTGCATGGGAGGCGTCTCCTGCGGCTCAGGCGTCGTCACGGCGACGAGGCCGTCCTTCTCCGCGATCACCGCGCCCATCGCCTCCTCAAAGAAGGCTGCCGGCACGTATACCACATCCCCGATCGTCGTCAGATAAGGGTCGACGGGCACAAGCATGCCGTCCCGCTGCCAGGTGATCTGCCGCGCCGTGTTGTCGCTGACCACCCAGGCCACCGTGATGCGGCTGTCATCCCGCGTCAGGGAGATCGTCCGCTTGGTCTGCGTCTCCTCCTCCAGCGATTCGCTGTCTGCCTCGTAGCCCAGCGCCTCAGCCGTCCCGACAAGCGGGAGCAGCAGACGTCCCTGTTCGCGGACGGCGTCGGTTTCAAGCTTCTTTCCGCCCGCCGACAGTCCTATCGGAACGGGGGACTCGTCTCCCGCCTCCGGCGAAGCCTCCGCCTGCGGCGATGCCTGTGCCGGCTGGGCCGTCTCCTGCTGATCGACCTGCGGGGTCGGCGTCGCCGCCGGCATCGTCTGGGCCGTGCATCCCGTCATCGCCGCCGCGCCCGCGATCAGGCCTGCGGCCAGCAGCGCGCGCTTTCCGTGTCTGTTCATCTCTGTTTCCTCCTCAAACGCTCTTGGTGCGCGGCAAAGTCCGGCATTGGCTGTGCCTCCGACCGCCTGCCGCCCGGCCCGACGGCCGGCGGACGCGTTCTTTTTCGCGTTCGATACAAAGCTTATGAACTTTGACGCGGGTTTATGCGCCGCTCTGCCATGGAAATATCCTTGCAGGGCAACAGTCTCGGCCACAGAGCCGGAGGAATTGAAGCCTTTCGTCGGCGAGGCCGCCGGCAGCATGCCGGTTTATTCGGCCAGCCAGGCGGCGATATCCTGCGCGACGCGAGCGTCCATCTGCTTGGGCGTCTGATAAGCCGCCTGTGCGTTCAGGATGGAATCCCCCTCGGAGGCGGGCATGAACAGATGGTTGAGGCCCGGATAGGTGATGTAGGTGTAGCGCTCCCCATCGCCCAGCTGATCGCGCCAGGCGTCAAAGGCCTCCCGCGAAACCTGGAAATCCGCCTCGCCCCAGAGGAAGAGAAACGGCTTGCCGCTGTCTTTGGCCAGCGCGATCTCGTCGAGCTGGGCCATGTGGCGCAGATACACCGCGCTGATGCCAAAGACGGCCGTCGCCTCGGCCTCCTCGTCGCTCATCTGCAAAAGCGTCTGCGCCAGCGCGCGCTGCGCGTCGACCTGCGCCGTCAGCGCCTCCTGCTGCTCTTCGGGCAACTGGGCGATGATAGCCATGTTCTGCGCATAGGAGATTTCCCAGAGCTGCCAGGGCGTGCCCGCCAGCGCGACGGCAGCGTCGAACCCGCAGGCCTGCGTCAGATACGGCGCGAGCATGCCGCCCTCGCTGTGGCCGATATAGACGGCCCTCTGCGCGCCCGTCTCCTCGCGCAGCACGCGAAGCGCCTCGGCGACGGGCTGCGTGTATTCGTCGTCAATCGTCGCCACGGGCAGCTCCGGATGCGCATAGGTCACCTTGTCAAAGCGCAGTGTGCCAATGCCCAGCGCTGCGAGGTCATATGCCAGATCACGCAGCGGCTTGTTTCCGCCGACCGTCTCGTCCATGTCGCTGGGGCCAGAGCCGTGAACGAGCACGGCATAGGGCGTCTGCGCATCCGCACCTTCGGGAAGAAGCAGCTCGCCGGAGAGCTCGCGCGCCGTCCCCGCAAAAAGCGTCACGGCGCGAGCCGTCACGCCCTGGGGCAGCTCCCGCTCCTGCGCGGCAGCTGCCTGCTCCGGGCGAAGCATCAGGGCGCTGATGCGCCCGTCCTCGTCAAACGCGACCACCATCGTCACGCTGCCATTTTCGCAGAAGATCGAGGCCGCCGCGCTGCGGGACTCCTCGTCCGCCTGCATACCGCCGATGCCCGTCACGCCGCCGACCTGCGCCAGCACAGCGCCAAGGCCGCTTTCAAGCGTCTTCGCGTCTACCGCGGCGCGCATGGTGTCGTCAAATTGCTCGACGATCGCGTCGAACTGTCCGGCCAGCAGGGCCTCGAGCACGGCCTGCGCCCGCTCCTGCGTCCCCTCCGCCAGCGCGCCCGCACACACGAGCAGCAGCGCCGCCAGCACCGCTATGATCCTCTTCATCGTCCATCCCCCTCTTGCACCCGTTCTTACAGTTTTGCTCCTGTCAGAAATCAGGGCTGCCGCCCTGAAACCTGCCTGAGGGATTTCATCCCTCAGACTCCCCTTTCGCTTCGCGCGCTTAGAAGCAATTGTTTTCTATTTCTTCTGCGCCTCGATGCGCTCGGCCAGGTCGGTCAGGTAGAGCCAGCGCTCCTCCGCCTCGGAAAGCAGCCGCTCGGTTTTCTCCTTCTCCCCGGCCAGCTCGGTCAGCTTCACAAAGTCGCTCGCATGGCGCTCGATCTGCGCGTCGATCTCCTCCAGCTTCGCCTGCAGCTCCGCCATTTTTTGGTCGATCGTCTCGTATTCTCGCTGCTCCTTGTAGCTCATGCGCAGCTCGCGCGGGCGCTCCCGGCGCGCGGCGGTCTGGCCGCTCTCCTGCCGGGGCTTTGCCGCCTCCTCCTTCGCCGCCTGGGCCTCCAGATAGTCGGAGAAGGAGCAGACGTACTGCGTCAGCTTCCCATCCCCGTCGAAGGCGAAGAGCCGCGAGGCCACGCGATCCAGGAACCAGCGGTCGTGCGAGACGACGACCACGGCGCCCTCAAAGCCCTCGAGATAGCTTTCCAGGATCTCGAGCGTCGCGATATCCAGGTCGTTGGTCGGCTCGTCGAGCAGCAGCACGTTCGGCGAGGCCATCAGCACGCTCGCCAGATACAGCCGCCGCTTTTCGCCGCCCGACAGGCGCTCCACCGGCGTATACTGCACGTCCGGTGGGAAGAGGAACTGCTCGAGCATCTGGGAGGCGGAGAAGCGTCCGTCGGGCGTTTGCACGTATTCCGCGATGTCGCGCATGTAATCGATCAGCCGCAGCTTGGGGTCGACCTTCGGGAATTCCTGCGCAAAGAAACCCACGCGCACCGTGTCGCCGATTGTGACGCGCCCCTCGTCGGGCGAAAGCTCGCCGGCGAGCAGGCGCAGCAGCGTCGTCTTGCCGCAGCCGTTTTCGCCGACCACAGCCATGCGCTCGTCGCGCAGAATGGTGTAGGTGAAGCCCGAGAAGAGCTGCCGCCCGCCCATCTGCTTGCCGGCGTTTTCGCATTCGATGATCTTGCGGCCCAGCCGCGCACTCGTCGAGCTGAGGGTCATCCTGGCCTCGGTCTGCGGGCCCTCGATGGCGCTCATCTCCTCAAAGCGCTGGATGCGCGCCTTCTGCTTCGTGCTTCTGGCCTGCGCGCCCCGGCGGATCCACTCCAGCTCCCGCCTCAAAATGGCGCTGCGCTTGCGCGCCTGCGCGTTTTCCATGTCCAGCCGCGCAGCCTTCTGCTCGAGATAGTAGGAAAAATTGCCGTCGTGCAGGTACAGCTCTCCCCCGCTCAGCTCCGCGATGCGCGTGCAGACGCGGTCAAGGAAGTAGCGGTCGTGCGTGACCATCATCAGCGCGCCGCGGTAGGCCGCAAGCCGCCCCTCGAGCCAGGCGACAGTCTTCGCGTCGATGTGGTTGGTCGGCTCGTCGAGCAGCAGCAGGTCGACGGGCCGGATCAGCGCCGCCGCCAGCGCAACGCGCTTTTTCTGCCCGCCCGAAAACGTGCGCACATCGCTGTCAAAGTCCGTGATGCCCAGCTGTGTCAGCAGCGCCTTCGCCTCGTAGGCGTCCGGCGCGCCGACGTCCTTCGGGCTGTCCCAGAGCACCTGCTCGACGCTCGTTCGCGCCTCATCGTAGCGCGGCATCTGCGGCAGATAGGAGACGCACAGACCGTTTCTGCGCATGACCGCGCCGGCGTCCGGCTCCTCCTGCCCGCAGAGCAGCTTGAGCAGCGTCGACTTGCCCGTGCCGTTGATGCCCACCACGCCGATGCGGTCGTGCTCGCCGATATAGAGCGTCGCGTCCGTGATGAGCTTTTTGAGGGTATAGCTTTTTGCGAGGTGTTCCGCCGATAAAATCGCCGCCATGTCTTCTCCTTGCGCCCCGTCACGCCTGCGGCGCAGCTTCGTTTTCTGCAGCCTCTTCGGCCTCATCCGCCGCCTCGGCCTCCTGCTGCTGCGCCTCTTCCTCTTCGCAGAGCGCGGCCTTCGCGTCCGCCTGCGTGATCTGCTGGAGCATCTCCTTCGTGATCTCGCCGTCGAAGCCCGCGATGCGGTTGGCCTGCTCCTGCACGAGCTTCTCGAGTGTGTTGCGCATGCCGCGCGCGTTGCCGAAGTCGAGCCTGTCGCCCAGCGTCATGGCGGCGAGCATGTCGCGCACGACCTGCTTTGCCTCCTCGTCGACGACGTATCCCTGGCGTCCCGCGTTCATCTCAAGGATCTGCATCAGCTCCTCGTCGGTGTAGTCCGGGAAGTCGATGTACTTGTTGAAGCGGGAGATGAGGCCCGGGTTGCTCGTCAGGAAGTCGTGCATCTCGTCGGTGTAGCCCGCGACGATCACGACCAGGTCATCCCTGTGATCCTCCATGAGCTTGACCAGCGTGTCGATGGCCTCGCGGCCAAAGTCGTTCTCCATGCCCTTTCTGGCGAGGGCATAGGCCTCATCGATGAAGAGGATGCCGCCCAGCGCGCTGTTGACAACCTCCGTCACCTTGCCCGCCGTCTGCCCGACGTAGCCGGCGACGAGGCCGCTGCGGTCCGTCTCGATGAGCTGTCCCTTGGAGAGGAAGCCGAGCTGCTTGTAAATCTTCGCGACGAGCCGCGCGACGGTCGTCTTGCCCGTGCCCGGGTTGCCGGTGAAGACCATGTGGAAGCTCATGTCCATGACCTTGAGGCCGTGCTCCTTGCGCATCTTGCGCACCTTGATGAGGTTCGTCAGCGTGCGCACCTCGCGCTTGACGCCATCCAGGCCGATGAGCCCGTCCAGCTCGGCCATGAGCTCCTCGAGCGTCTGCTCCTTCTCCGCGGGCTTTCCCTGTGCCTTCTCCGGCTGCGCCGCCGCGGGCGCATCCTGCGCGCCGCCCTCCGGCTCGTCGCGCTTTGTCTGCTCCTGCACACCGGACTGGTGCCGGCCCGCCGCGCGCGACATCAGGAACGTGCGCAGGCTCCCGGCATAGGTCGTGATGAAGCTCAGCTCCCGGCCGGTCATGTCGCCGTCCGCATCCGCCGCCGCATAGAGCAGCTTGCTCACGCCGTCGACAAACTGCTGCGCGCTTTTCGTGCCGTCCTTGTCGTCCATGGCGACGCAGCAGCGCAAAAGCAGCGGCGTCCCCTCCGCAAAGGAGCGGTTCTTGTAGCCGATGTTGAGCGCCGCCTCCGGGCTGGCCTTGCCGATGCTCAGCACATCCCGCGAGGGAATCTCCGCGATAAAGCGGAGCATCTCCTGGGAAACCGTCCCGTTGACCTGCGCCATCTTCAGCAGCAGCGCCTGGGTGTACATGTCCAGGAACAGACGGATGTCGCTCGCGCCGACGCGCTGCCAGTTCCCGCTTTTGACCAGCAGGTCGCAGGCCTCCTCCATCTGCATGTAGGCCGCGTGGCCCTTCTTCATTTGCTCGTCCATAGTTCTCCTTTCCATGCCGGCGCTCTTTCCGCCGCCGGCCTTCCTCCTTTATCCTCTTCGGGCAAGCTTCTGCCGGACCCGCCTGACCATGCCCGCAAGCCGGTCAAGCTCCTCCCGCCTGAACAGGAACACATCCCGCAGCGGCACCTGATAGGTTCTCAGGTAGTAGAGCAAAAACAGCCCGCCCGCCACCGTGTAGGAAACCACGGAGGAGAGCGCCGCGCCCATCTTGCCCCAGAGCGGGATCGTCACCAGGTTGCACAGGATGTTGACGACGACCGAGCCGGTCAGCATCCCCAGATAGACCATCTTCTTGCCCTGCGCCAGCAGCAGCGTGCCGATGATCTTGAAATAGCTCATCGGGATGATGCCCGCGATGAGCATCACCGTCACGGGATAGGCCGGCAGGTACGGCGTGCCCGCGAGCAGATAGATCACCGGCCGCCCCAGGACGAGGATGCCCACGATCATCAGCAGCGTCAGGTACAGGTTGACCTTCATGCTCATCGTGACCTCGCCGATGGCGTCGTCCTTGGCCGTGCGCGAGAAGAGCACCTCGCGGAACGCATCCGGGATCAGCCAGCCGTATTCCGAGAGCGAGACGCCCAGCGTGTAATAGCCGATCTCCGTGTCGCTGACGGCAAACATGTAGCCCATCATCAGCGTGTCGACGCGGTAGTTGAGCGTCAGCATCAACGTCGTGAGCATCGAGATCAAGCCGAAGGGCACGATCTTCGCCGCAAACCGCAGATCCGCGCGCAGCGGATTGGGCAGGCGGCGCATTCTCAGGAGCGCGAAGACGATCGTGATCAGGTCGCCGACGACGATCAGCGCCAGCGCGACCAGAATCGTCCTGTCCATCGTGTAGAAGGCCAGGATCGTGATGACCGTGTTGGTGATGCGCGCGGTGAAGAAGATCACGTTCTTGAACTTGACGTCCTCCACCATGATCATGAAGCTCAGCTGATTGGCCAGCACCTGAATCGGCGCGAGCAGGCAAACCGCCGTCAGCTCAAAGGACTCAAGCGCGACCGCGCCGAACACGCCGATGACCGAATAGGCGATGAACTGCAGCAGGAAGATGCGCAGGAATTTGTCGAGCACATCCTGCTCCCCGAGCCGCTTGTAATAGGGATACGGCTGATACAGGCCGAAATTCGCCGTCACGGCGACGATGGAGAGCATCGAGGAGATGCGCCCGAGCTGCCCCTTGAGCTCCGGTCCCAGGAAGCGGTTGGAGTAGCTCGAGGCGATCAGCCCGATCAGCACCGCCATGATCTTGGTAAAAATCGTAAACACATAGTCATTGTCCGTCAGCCGTTTGACGAGGCTTCTGATGCGCATGAAGCAGTCCTCTCTTCCGATAAAGCCATAACTTTCTAGGATGTATTATAGCGCGCCGCCCGGCAAATGGCAATTCTTTTCCCCGAAGGTCAGAGAAATCGACACAGCGCCCGCAGGGCGCACACCCTCCCCGCACGGCGCATAGCGTGTAGTGGAGCCCCGCCCCTGCAAGGCTGTGCTCAACCCTGTTTCTTCCCTTCGACTTCGGAGGTGCTCATAGATGTCCTGTTCCAATCATCATCGTCATTGTGGCTGCTCTGACGGCTGCCTGAACGGCTGCTCCGGCGGCTGCTTTGGTGGCTGCACATCCTCCTGCCCCTGGCCTGAGTGGATCCATCCGATCTGCTGCAACCAGACGCACCTGTGCTGCGCGGGCAGCGAGGACGGCGCCACCCTCGTCATCCATCAGATCGTTCTGGAGGCCTGCGGCGAGCAGAGCTGCACGCCCCGCACATTCAATATCCGCATCACCGGACCGAGCTTCCCCTGCGGCGAGGTCTTCACGCTGCGCGCGGGCAGCTGCATCGAGCTCGACGAGCCGCTGGTCATCACCGGCCTGATCCCGGGCGATTACACCATCGAGCTGCTCTTCTCCTTCCCGCATCAATTCATCACCACGCTCACCGGCCCCGTCTGCGGCAACACCGTGCGCCTGACCGCGAACTGCCCGCCGACCGTCGTGACGATCGTCTGCCGTCGCCGCCTGTGCAGCCTGTGCCACGGCTTTGGCTGCGGCTGCTCCGCCTGCAACCAGTGCAACCACTGACACGGCCCGGCCGTAAACAAGGGGAGATGCCTCGCGCATCTCCCCCGCAGTTTGTCGACACAAGCGCTTTTTTTATTTACGGATGCTTTTCTTCAAGGAATAATTGAACGTTTTCTCTCCCCTTCGGGGAGGGAAAACCTCTTTGTCGGCGGCCCGAAGGGAGATGCCTCGCGCATCTCCCCCTTCGTCATTCCGTTCAGATCGCCGTTTCGCCGTCCTGCGTCGCGGCGACGCGCAGGATGTCGGCTGCCTCGCCCGTCCTCGCATCGATGAAGACGTAGTATTTCGCGCCGCCAAACGTCCCCTCAAAGCCCCAGCAGAGCCGCTCGCCCGCCTCCTGCGGGATGACGCACAGGCGGCTGCTCTGCACGTCGAGCCTGCCCGAGAGCATCTGCCTGGCCTGCTCCTCGTCGATCCCCGGTGTCAGCATCGAGCGCCGCGCATGGTTGGTCAGGTACTGGGAGCATTCCGCGCCGACGACCGCGCCGCTGTCCATGCTGACCTGCACCTTGACCTGGTCGGGATAGAGCAGCACGCCGTCCTGCACGGCCGCAAAATTCGCCACGACCATGCCGTCATACGCCTGCACGAAGCAGGCTTCCATCTCCCCGAAGCCCACATCCGCCAGCCAGATCTGCGCGCTGCGCAGGCAGTCCTCCCGGGTCAGCCTGCCGGAGTAGGACGCCTGCTCGGGCATCATCCACAGCAGATGGCCGCCCTGACCCGTGACCTGCACGTTCAGGCGTCCCGACTCGGTCTGCGCCGTAAAGCCGAAGGCCTCGAAGCGTCCGCCGCTGTCCGCCGCGTCCGTCACCCTGTCGGCGGTCGTCCCGGCGAAGCGGGCCGCCGCCTGGCGCGCCTGCTCGCGCGTGATGGCCTCGCCCGTCAGGCCGCGCGCCTGGCCCTCCTGCCGCCCGTCGGAGAACGGCCCGTCATAGATCAGCGACGGATAGCTGATTTCGCTGCCGGAGAGCGTCTCGTCCTGCCAGCCCGCGGCGGCATCCGCATAGACGTCCGCCTCGCCCATGTCCTCGGCGTAGATCTTCTCTCCCGCGCCCGTCAGATGCTCATTGAGCGCGCGGCAGGCCGTCAGCAGCCCCGCGATTTGCGCCTCGTCGTCGCTGGTGAGCATCCCGCCGCCGGAGACCTGCACCGCCAGCGCCAGCGCGTAATCCTCCATCTGCCCCGCGAATTTCATCGCGCCGCTGGCCGTCTCATAGCGCAGCGGCAGGCGGGACAGCCCGCTGGACACATGCTGCGCGAGCATCGCCGTCTCCCCCAGAAGCGTTACGCTCTGCTGCGCGCCGGAGGCCAGCAGCAGCTTGGCGAGGTTGACCTCGATGTCCGCCATCGCTGAAACCACATCCGCCATCTCCCGCTGGCGCTGCGCCATGGCGTTTGCTGACAGCGTCTTATTCTGGGCCGCCAGCGCCGCGTTCGCCGCCAGGGACGCGCCCAGCGCCAGCGTCAGGCCGAAGGCCAGCATCCGCGCGCCGCGTCCCGTCCATTCCCGCTTCATCCCGCTGCCTCCTTTCTGATCCTTGCGCCCGTCAGACGGCGAAGCTGTGCGCGCCGATGTTCAGCCGCACCTCGCGCGACCAGATCCAGGAGGAGGTCGCTGTGGAGGGGTTGTAATAATACAAGCAGCCGCCGGTCGGATCCCAGCCGTTGAGTGCGTCGCGGGCCGCGCGCCGGCTCTGCTCGTTGGGCGTCAGGTTGATCTGCCCGTCGCTGACCGCGTCAAATGCACCTGCCTGATAGATGACGCCCGCCAGCGTGTTGGGGAATTTGCTGCTGCGCACCCGGTTGAGCACGACCGCGCCGACGGCCACCATGCCGACATAGGGCTCTCCGCGCGCCTCGCCGTGGATCAGTCGCGCCAGCAGCTCAACATCCGACGCATAGGACGTGCTGCCGGAGGTCGAGGCGGCGACGCTCGCTGTGCCCAAAGAAATGCCCATCGCCGCCGCGGTCGCCGTGCCGACGACGCCGTCGGCGGTCAGCCCGTTTTTGCGCTGGAAGCTGACCACGGCGTCGTAGGTCTGCTTGCCGAATACGCCGTCAATTGTTCCGGAAAAATACCCCCATTGGCTCAGCTTCTGCTGCACCTGCCGTACGAGCGTGCCGGAGTCACCCCAGGCGACCGCCGCCGCGGCTTCCCGCACGCCCATCATCAGAAGCAGCGAGACGATCAGCGCCAGCGACGCCAGCCGCCGGAAAAGGCGCTTTCCCCTCTGCGCTTTCACAGGCACACCGCCTCTCCCAGGGCCTGCCCGTTATTGTGCAGCGCCTCGCCGGGCGTCGCGCAATCCTGCGGCGCAGTCCACGCCCACTGCGGCACCAGCTGCGGAAAGATCATGCTGAAAAACGCCTCCTGCGCAGGCTCCCGCCGTGCGCCGGCGCAGAGCGCGCCCGTCAGCAGCAGGACGGCTGTAAGCCCCATCAGGAAAACAGAAAAAGGACGACCCATGCTCCACCCTCCGTTTACAGGTTCTTGGAGACAGGGTCGCCCGATCGGGCTGCGATTATGCATGGCCGCACGCGTCAACCGCTGTGCCGCGCTGTTTTTATTGTTCGGCCTCCTCGACCACGATGCCGCTCTCGGCCGTGCGCATCATCCGGCAGGTCGGATAGGTCTGGGCAAGCAGATGCTGCGCCTTGCGGCAGGCGCCGGCATGGCGGAATACGCCGAAGACCGCGGAGCCGCTGCCCGTCATGCGCGCGCCCACGGCGCCGGCCTCCTCAATGGCCAGGATGGCCCGGTCGATCTCCGGCCGCAGCCTCCGGGAGACGGGCTCCAGCACGTTGCCCAGGCTCCTGCCCAGCGCCACGACGTCGCCCCGCGCCAGCGCGCGCTGCGCGGCCTCGTTGTCCGGTCTGTCCTCCGGGCGGATCCCCTCCTCGTGCAGGCTGGTGAAAACCTCCTTGGTCGAAAGCCCCCGGCAGGGCTGGAAGGCGACCAGATACAGCGGCCGGGCAAGGGGCACAGGCGTGAGCCGCTCGCCCACGCCCTGCGCGCGCTGCAGGCCGCCGCGGATGCAGAAGGGCACGTCCGCGCCGATCGTCAGACCGATGGCCTCCAGCGCGTCCTCGGAGAGGCCGAGCTTCCACAGCCGGTTCAGCCCGACGAGCGCCGCCGCCGCGTCGCTGCTGCCGCCGCCCATGCCTGCCGCGACGGGGATGTACTTGCGCAGCGTGATGGCCGCGCCGGCCTGCACGCCGGTCTCGCGCCGCAGCACGTTTGCCGCGCGCAGCACGAGGTTGTTTTCGTCCGCCGGCACAAAGGCGCCGCCCGCCGTGCGCACGGAGAGCGTCAGCGCGTCCGCATCCCGGATCGTCATCTGATCGCAGAGCGTCACCGACTGCATCAGCATGTCGAGGTCATGATAGCCGTTAGGCAGCATGCCCACGACGTCAAGCGTCCAGTTGATCTTCGCGCGCGCCTGAATCTTCAACAGCACGCAGGCTCACCCCTTCATGATCGCTTCGATCTCATCTGTGGTTCTGGGAATGGCCTCGGAGAGCACCTCGCAGCCGTCCTGCGTGATGAGCAGGTCGTCCTCGATGCGGATGCCGATGGCCTCGTCGTCGATGTACAGTCCGGGCTCATCCGTGATGACCATGCCGGGCACGAGAGCCGCCCGCGACGCCACAGCAACGTCGTGCGTGTCGATGCCCAGATGGTGGGAGACGCCGTGCATGTAGTAGGTGCCAATCTCGGAGGCATCCTTAATCTTGCCCAGCGCGATCAGCCCGTCCGCGAGCACCTGCTTGCACAGGTCGTTGAGCTGTGCAAGCGTCACGCCCGGCCTGGCCGCCCTCGCGACGGCGCGATTGGCGGCGAGCACGATGTCGTAAATCTCCTTCTGCCGCGGCGTGTAGCGGCCGCTGACCGGATAGGTGCGCGTGATATCGGCGCAGTATCCCTCGTATTTCGCGCCCAGATCCATCAGCAGCAGCGTGTCCGGCTTCATCTCGCAATGGTTCGTTCCATAGTGCAGCATGCAGCCGTTGATCCCGCTGCCCGCGATCGTCGCAAAGGCCGTACCCTCCGCGCCGTTTCTGCGGATTTCGTATTCGAATTCCGCCTGCATCTGGTATTCCATCTGTCCGGGCGCAAGGCGCGAGAGCACGCGGCGCAGGCCCTTGTCCGTCAACTCGACGGCCTTGCGCATCAGGCCGATTTCCTGCTCGTCCTTGCACATGCGCAGCGCGGAAACCAGCGGATGCGCGTCCCGGATGGCCACAGCGGGGCACTCGGCAGCAAACGCCTTCGCCCGGGCCATGTTGTAGCTGTCCGCATCGCCCAGCGCGTTGCGGTAGCAGTCAAAATACGCCGTGGAGACCGCCTCGCGCGTCAGCAGCCGGCTCAGATAGCCCTGAAGGCCGTCGATGTAGCGCACATCCTCGATGCCGCTGACCTGCTGCGCCTCCCCGCGCGTCATCCGGCGGCCCGTCCAGCGCTCCATCGCGGGAACCGGCTCCTCGATAAAGAGCACGGCCTTCTCCCCCTCGACCGTCCGGCTGAGCACGAGCGCCATATTCTCCCGGCGGATGCCGGTCAGATAGAAAAAGTGCCGATTGGCCTCAAAGGGATAGGTCTCGTCCATGCTCGCGGGCACGCCCTCCCCCGCATACAGCACCAGCATGCTGTCCGGCGCCATTGCGCGCAGCACCGCCCCGCGGCGAATGCCATACTGCTCCATGTGGTTTTCCTCCGCTTTCCTGCCGCCTCTTTGCCGCCCGGGCGCGCAAAGACCGGCATCTTCCTGCCGATTGTACCACAAAGCGCGCAAAATCTCAACGCGCCATTGTCGCGCTTCCCTCCCGCTTTCATGCAATTTATCAACCACATCATTCGTTATTATCAATTGTTTTCTTCCATTTTCAACCACTTTTTACCACTATTTTCCCTTTTCAATCAGTTCATTCTCCACCTTTCTCCTCTTTCTCCTCTTTTTCCTCTTCCGCCCATTTGACAGGTTTTCCGGCGCATGCTATAGTATACATGAAAACATAAGAAAGGATTTGTTATTTTGCATCTCTCTGTTCCCCGTTTTGTCTCCCCTCGCCGGCTCCTGCTCGCGCTGCTGGGCAGCGCCATTCTGGCCTTCGGCCTTTGCCATGTTCACGCATATTCCGGCGTCACAGAGGGCGGCGTGCTCGGCCTTACGCTGCTCCTGCACCACTGGCTCGGCGTCTCCCCCTCTGTTTCGGGACTCATCCTGAACGCGGCCTGCTATCTCTTCGGCTATAAGACGCTCGGACGATCCTTTGTCTTCTATTCTGTGATCGCCGGCGGCGGCTTTTCCCTGTTCTATGCGCTCTTTGAGCTGCTTCCGCCTGTCTTTCCGATGCTTGCCGGCGCTCCCCTGGCCGCCGCGATCGTCGGCGCGCTCTTTGTCGGCATCGGCGTCGGGCTCAGCGTGCGCGCGGGCGGCGCCCCGGGCGGGGACGACGCGCTCGCAATGGCGCTCTCCCAGGTGCTGCGCCAGCCGATTGAGCGCATCTATCTGGCCAGCGACCTGATCGTCCTGCTGCTCTCCGCCTCCTATCTGCCGCTGGCGAACCTCGCCTGCTCGCTGCTGACCGTGCTGTTCTCCGGGCGGCTGATCGGCCTCGTGCAGCGCGCCGGCATCCCCTCGCGCGCCAAGCGCCGCGCATAAACCCACTTCGCACGCAAAAGTGGAGCGTCTTCACCACTTCATCCCCATTTGGCGTATGAAGTCGGCGAAAACGCTCCACTTTCTTTTATTTTTTCTTATTTTACAAACCCGCAAACTCCACGCGGCGGTCTGTCCATGTCCTCCCGGATGAAGGAGGCGCGGAAGCGGCGCGTCGCCTCGTCGAGCTCCATCTCGCCGTCGATGTACGGCTGATACAGCGCGAAATCCTGCTCACTGACGCAGTCCTCGCAGCCGACCTCGCCGCCGGAAAGCGCCTGCACGACGATGCGCTCGCGCTCCTCGCGGGTCGTATTCGCCACCAAAAGGGATTCAAGCATGTCCTCTTCCTCCTGTCACTGCAGATACTCCGCTTCGGCAATCGCCGCCAGACGGCGCGTGATGCGCATGATGCCGTCCTCGCGCGTCGTCTTGCAGCCGTTGGTCATCACGACGATCACCAGCTCGCTCTCCGGCTCCGCGTAGACATTGCAGACGATGCCCTCGTCCGTGCCCTGATGCCCGTAGACCGTCCGCCCCTCGAGAAGCGTGTCCTGCCGGATGGTGAAGAAGGCATAGGGCGAGTCCGACGTGATGCCGGTCGTCTCCGGGCTCTGCGGCGTCTTCATCGCCTCAACGGCCTCCTCGCTGAGCACGCGCTGTCCGTCCAGCGTGCCGTCCCCGGCGAGGATCATGCCCAACCTCGCCAAATCGCGCGGGCGGATGAGCAGGCTGCCCACGGTGGTGCGGTAATGCGTGTCGGGGCTGGCCTCGGCCAGGTACTCCTGGCGCAGCATGTAGGAGGGCGCAGCGTAGAGCGAGCCGTCCTTGTGATAGGTCGCCGTCAGGTTTTCCGGCGTCGAGATCTGCGTCGCGGAATAGGCCGCCTCGATGCCCAGCGGCTCAAAGAGGTAGCCGCGCATGAAGGAGGAGACGTCCTGCCCCGTCACGGATTCGACAATCGCGCCGGTGATGCCCGCGCCAAAGTTCGAATAGGCGTACTGCGTGCCCGGCCGGACGTCGGATTTGAAATTCGACTTGGCCTTGCGCTCAACGTCGATCATATCCTGCAGCAGGCTTGACTTGCTGCTGTAGGAGCCTGTCTCCTTGAGCGCCGCCGTGTGCGACATGAGCATCCGCAGCGTGACCGGCGTGTCCATGTAATAGGGGTTTCGGACCGTGTAGCCCAGATAGGTGCTGATATCCTCATCGGGCGCGAGCAGCCCGTCGTCCATCATCTTCATCAGGCCGATGCCCGTCACGAACTTCGTGACCGACGCGCAGCGGAAAAACGAATTCTCGTCGACCGGCACGCCCGTCGTCTTCTGCTGAATTCCATAGTAGCGCTCATAGACGATCTCGCCGTGCTGCGCGACGACAAACGCCCCGCCGACCGCGCGCGTATCCCTGAAGACCTTGTCCACCTGCTCGTCCATCGTCATGTCCTCTGCGGCGGCCGTCAGCGGCAGCGCCGCCGCCAGCAGCAGGCAAAGCGCCAGCACGGGCAGCATTCCTCTTCTCATCGCGGAAACCTCCAGCTTTTGTTACTTGATTCTCTCCCGATACTATAACACCCGCGGAACCGGCTTTCAAGTCCTTTTCCGCGGGTGAGCGTATTGGAAGAGCAAAGCGCTTTGGGCAGCGCAGGGCCGTCCGGGCGGTTTCAGTCCCGGATATACTGTGGGCAGGCCTTCCGGATGGCTTCCTCGTCCACCTTCACGCGGCTCAGATGCTTGCGCATCACATCCCGGGCCCGCTGCACATCCTTCATCGCAATCGCATCGCAGATTTCCCTGTGATCGCTGATAATCTTGGAATCGCGGACGATATTGAGCGCCAGCGTGCGCACGCGGTCAAAGTGGATCGTCATGCCGCTGAGCATCTGGCAGATGTTGTCCTTCTGCGCGATGTGGAAGAGCATTCTGTGGAAGTCGTCGTCCAGCTCCATGAGGCTCAGCGATCCGGCCATATTCGGCTCCTGCGTCAGCTCCTGAAAGCGCACATTCCGGCGCAGGCGGGAGAGATCGTCTGCTGTCGCCTGCTCGCAGACCTGTTCGAGAATCGCCACCTCCAGCACCTGCCGGGCAAAGCGCGCCTCCTCAACCAGCGCGTAGTCGATCAGCGCAATCCGGCTGCCCCGCTGCGGGAGCACCTCGACGATGTGGAATTTCGCCAGATCCATCAGGGCCTCGCGCACAGGCGTGCGGCTCAGCCCCATCTGCGCCGCCAGCTCGTTCTCGCTGACCATCGCGCCGGGCTCCAGCTCCATGGCCACAATGTTGTCCTTGAGTATCCGAAGCGCGTAGTCGCGCGCCGTCTCGGCATACTGTCGCTCCTCGATGCGCATGCTGATCCTCTCCCGTCCTTTGTAAATCAGGGCCGTCAGGCCCGTTTCAAGCCTGACAGCCCCGGTTGCTTACGCCAGATACTTTTTGAGCGTCGCGCGAACGGCGCCCTTGCCGGCCAGCTCCTCGACAAAGATCGTCTCGATCTTGTCCGCCAGGCCAATGGCGCAAAGGTCGCTGCCGAAGATATTCGCGTTGGCGAGAATCGGACGAAGCTGTCCCTTGTAGGTCTCCGGCTTGCCCGCCTCGATGCCGGCCAGCTGCGCCTGCAGCTCGTCCTTCATCGGGTCAGCGGAAACCTCCATCGGCTCCAGATTGTCGTCCAAGGCGAGCAGATAGCGCATCCAACCCGCAATCGCCAGAGGAATCGCGACGAGGCTGTTCAGATCGCGGCCCTCGGCGATGTAGCTCTTGATCGTCTCGCCGAAGCGGATGCCGACCTTCTGGGAGGTATCCGTGCAGATGCGGCGCGGATCATCCGGCATGAAGGGATTGGGCAGGCGCTGCTCGACAACCTCGTCGATGAACGCCTTCGGGCTCATGATCTTCGGATCGACGACGACCGGCAGGCCCTCGACGTAGCCCAGGCGGCGGATGAGCTTCACGATATCCTCATCCTTCATCTCCTCGCAGATGCGCGTATATCCCAGCAGGCAGCCGTTGACGGACATCGCGGTGTGCAAGGGGTTGAGGCACGTCGTGACCTTCATGCGCTCGGTCATGTTGACCGTGTCGCGGTCGGTCATATAGACGCCGGCCTTCTCAAGCGGCGGGCGGCCGTTCGGGAAGCGGTCCTCGATGACCAGATACTGCGGGCCCTCGGCGTTGACGAACGGCGCGATGTAGGTGCGCTTGCCGGTGATGACCGGGGCGATATCCTCGACGCCCGCCTTGGTGAGCTCCTCGCAGACGGAATCCGCCGGGCGCGGGGTAATCTTGTCGATCATGCTCCAGGGGAAGGAGACCTTCGCCTCGTCGGAGACATAGGCGACAAACTCGGGGGAAACAAAGCCCTTCTTCTCCCACTCCTGCGCCATCGTGAGGATGGAGCCGCGCAGCTTTTCGCCGTTGTGGCTGCAGTTGTCCATGGAGACCACGGCCAGCGGCGCCTTGCAGGTCGCGAAGCGGTGCGCGAGCAGCGCGCAGACGACGGCCATCGCGCTGCCTGCCTTGTCCGGGCCGTTGTCGATATCCGCCTGGATGAACGGGAAGAAGTCGCCCGCAGCGTTGCGCAGCGCGTAGCCCTTTTCGGTGATCGTGAAGGAGATCATCTGCAGACCCGGATTCGCGAAGATTTCCTTGAGTCGGTTCCAATACTCCGGCACGGAGGACTGCGCCTTGATCGCCTCGGTCAGCGAGCCGTAGACCTCCTTCTCCGTCGTGGCGTCCGCCTTGAGCGTGACGGCCAGCACGAGGTTGTCATACGGCGTGTAGATCTTGTCGACGACGTCGAAGTCAAAGGTCTCCACGCAGGTGATGCCGCGGTCCATCTCGCCCTTGGCGATGAGCTTGTCCGCCAGGCCGCCGATGAAGATGCGGAAGATGTTGCCCGCGCCAAAGTGCACCCAGACGGGGTTCTCGCGGGTCCTTGCGGCGACGGCCTCCACGTCGTATTCCGGCAGCCTGATGCCGGCAGCCTTCCAGGCCGCCGTATCCTTGATTCCATTGCGCGTCAGTTTCATGTGCAATCAACCTTTCTAGCGCGGAAGCGGTTATTTGGCTGCCTTCGCATTTTTGTCGATGGCCTCCCACAGGCCGTTGAGGTAGGCGATGCCCAGCGCGCGGTCATACAGGCCATAGCCGGGGCGGCCGACCTCGTCCCAGATCATGCGGCCATGATCCGGACGGATATAGGTATCCGGGCAGGTCTCGTAGACGGCCTTCATGATCTCGTACATATCCAGGTCGCCGTCGGAGGACAGGTGGCTCGACTCGCGGAAGCGGCGGTCGCTGCCCAGGTGCTTGACGTTGCGCACGTGCAGGCAACCGATGCGATCCATCTCGCCGAAGTGGCGGATGATCGCGGGGATGTCGTTCTTGACGTTGGAGCCGAGGGAGCCGGTGCACAGGCAGACGGTGTTGCAGGGGCTGTCATGGAGCTTGACCATGATGTCGTAGCCCTCCTGGTCGTGCGTGATGCGCGGCAGACCGAAGATCGGCCAGCCCGGATCGTCCGGATGGCAGGCCATCTTCACGCCGACCTCCTCGCAGGTCGGGATAATGCCGTCGAGGAAATACTTGAAGTTCTCGCGCAACTTCGCCTCGTCGATGTCCTTGTAGAGCTCAAGCACATGCTCCAGGTCGGCCAGGCGCTCCGGCTCCCAGCCGGGCAGCGTGAAGCCGTTGGAATTCTCGGCGGTTTTGCGGACGATCTCCACAGGCGTCATCGCCCCCAGCTCTTCCTCGTCGAAATACAGGCTGTTGGAGCCGTCCTCCGGAATCTCGCGGGCGAGATCCGTGCGCAGCCAGTCGAGCACGGGCATGAAGTTGTAGACGATCACCTTGACGCCGTACTTCGCCAGGTTGCGAATGCTCTTGCAGTAGTTCTCGATATACTTGTCGCGCGTGGGCAGGCCGAGCTTGATGTCCTCATGGACGTTCACGCTCTCGATGACCTCGCACTCCAGGCCGGCCGCATGCACCTCTTCGATATACTGGCGGACCTCGTCCTCCTCCCAGACCTCGCCGGCAGCCTTGTAGTCAAGCACGCCCATCAGGCCCGTGCAGCCCGGGATCTGCTTGATCTGCTTGAGGGTAATCTTGTCGCTGTCCTTTCCGTACCAACGGAACGTCATTTTCATCCGCAGTCACACTCCTTTTCGTTGTGCGGGAAAGCAGGTTCCCCATATGCTTTCATTGTACCATGAATTTCATGCGCCCGCCAATTGTTTCATCAGGGATTCTGAAGAAATCCGGCGGGCGCATGGCAAACGCGCCTTACGCGCCCACGCCGTAGACCAGGTTGGGCAGCCACAGCACGGCATCCGGGAAGAACACCATGAACACGACGACCAGAATCACGGCCAGGTAGAACGGCCAGCCGTACTTGACGGTCTCGCCAATGTCACAGCCCATGATGTCGGATGTCGTATACAGCGCCGTGCCCACCGGCGGCGTCATGACGCCGAAGGTCACGCAGGTCATCATAATCATGCCGAAGACGACCGGATCGACGCCCACGCTCTCCATGACCGGCTTGAGAATCGGGGTCAGGATCAGCGCGATAACCGTCGTCTCCATGAACATGCCGCACATCAACAGGAACAGGATGACGAGGCCAAGCAGGGCGATCCGGTTGGACGTGATCGCAACCAGGGCCTCCGCCAGCACGGTCGTCAGATCGTCAAAGACAACACCATAGCCAAACACGCCGGAGAAGCAGAGAATGATCGCGATGACGGTCACGTCCTTGACGGAATCCTTGAGCGTCTTCATCAGGGATTCCACCGACATTTCTCTATAGATGACAATTCCGACGAAGAGCGCATAGGCGCAGGCAAACGCACCGGACTCCGTCGGGCTCATGATGCCAAAGCGAATGAGCACGATCAGCAGCACCGGGAAGAGCAGCGCCCAGATGGAATCGAGCATCACCTTGCCGATTTCGGAGAGCGGCGCCATCTTCGTTCGCTCCGGCTTATACTCAAAGTGGCGCGCGGAGAGCGAGCAGGCAATCATCAGGAAGACCATCATCAGCAGACCAGGCACCCAACCTGCCATGAACAGGCGGCCGATGGAAACCTCGCCGACGGTGCCATAGATGATCAGGCCCATGGAAGGTGGAATCGTCGCCACGATCAGGCCGGAGAGGCCGTTGATCGCCGCCGCCCAGCCCTTGGCGTAGCCCTGGCGCTCCATCTCCGGGCCGAGGATGCGGCACTCCATCGCCGCATCCGCAACGGCGGATCCGGAAACGCCGCCCATCAGGGTCGAAAGCACGCAGGAAACCTGTCCGACGCTGCCATACATATGGCCGGTCAGCACATTGGCCAGCTTCATCAGACGGCGGGTAATACCGGTTGCATTCATCAGGTTGCCCGCCAGGATGAACAGCGGAATCGCCAGCATGGTGAAGCTCTGCGTGGTTGAAATGGATTTCTGCACTAGGATGCTCAGAGGCAGATCGCGGAACAGAAAGAACGCGAAGCCGGAAATGCCGATGGAGAACGCAACGGGCATGCCCAGCAGCAGAAATACGAAGAAGATGGCAATCGCCGCAATCATGCCTTTTCACCCCACTTTTCAACAGGCGTTTTGATGCTCTTGACGAGATTGATGCTCACGGAGATGATCATCAGCACCGCGCCGACGGGCACAGAAGCTGTCACAAACGCATAGGAGACATTGAGCGTCGTAATCAGGCGCTTGTAGCCGGTGAGCACATACTGATAGCCGTAGATGACCAGCACGGCCAGGAACACGAGCATGACGATCTTGAAGAGGATGTCGATACCCTTCTGGAACACCTTGGGGAAACGCCTGACAATCAGATCGATGCCGATAAGGCCCGTGGAATGCAGCGCAATATCACCGCCGATGAACGCCAGCCAGGCGAACATGATCAATGCGGCATCCTGCGCCCAGTTGATCGGATAGCCAAACGTGCGGGTGAGCGCCGAGACAAACACCAGCACGGTGATGGCGGCCAGAAGAACCATCGCGATCTGCTGCTCCAGCCAGCAGAACCTGGCGTAGATTTTTTTTACCGTATCCATGCGATCTTTTCGCTCCTTCACAACGTTTCAAAAAAAGGGCGAAGGTTCGAAGCACCTCCGCCCTCTTTTTTGCCGGTTAGATGCCAGCTTCCTCGTAGATCTTGGCGCGCAGCTCAGTCCAGCCGAGCTTCTCATACGCGGCCTTCGCGGCCTCCTGGAACGGGGTCTTGTCCACTTCGATGACGGTCATGCCGTTGTCGATCAGGGTCTTCTCCATGTCAGCCTGCGCAGCGATGATCTCCTGCGCATTGTTGTAGGCGTTGTTGTAGCAGGCGTCGAGCACGATCTGCTGATACTCTTCCGGCAGCTTGGAGAACCAGGCCTCGCCGCAGATCAGGCAGTTGAACAGGTTGATGTGCTCGGTCTTGGCGACGTACTTGCAGACCTCATAGATGTGGGAGGACACGGCGGAGGTGTACTGCACCTCGCACGCGTCAATCGCCTTGGTCTGGATGGAGTTGTACACTTCGGACCAGGCAACGTTGTACGGCGTGGCGCCCATCGCGGAGATGGACTCGTTGTACGGCGCAGCGCCCGGCGTGCGGGTCACGAGCCCCTTGAGATCCTCAGGTGTGTTGACCTCCTTGTTCTGCATGAAGGAGCGGGCGCCGTCGTAGTAGTTGAAGCACAGGACACGGATGCCCTGGTCAATGAGCTCGTCCGTCCAGCCCTTGAAGGTATCGGTCGCGATGACCTTCAGGCCGTCCTCATAGTTGTTGACGAAGTACGCCATGTTGAAGATGCCGATGTCATTGACGTAGCTGGACATACGGCCCGCATCGGTCAGCACGGCCACGCCGATGCCGGCGATCGCCTGGTCGATCATGTCCTCCTCGCCGCCGAGCTGAGAGGACGGATAGATGGTGACCTTCACGTCACCGTTGGTCTTTTCCATGATCTCGTCCGCAGCAGCCTGCAGGCCCGCGTAGATCATCGAGGTGTCGGTCTGGGTGGTGGAGATTTTGAGCTCATAGCTCTTCGCACAGGCCACGGAGCTCAGCGCGAAGCACATCACCAGTGCCAGCGCAACGACAAGAGTCTTTTTCATGTTGGGGTTCCTCCTTCGTTTTTTATATCACCGGAAAATCCGGATGACATTCTTCAGTTTCTGGGCGGCAGACTGTCAAGCAGAACGAGCCGCTTTGTCGCGCTCAGCTCAAGCGCCGGACAGTTTGCCGGCACGGCGAGCACGTCGCCGCGGCGCAGGGGCAGGCCCTCCTCCCCCGCGCGGACACTTCCCTCACCCTCAAGGACGATCAGGATGCGCATGCAGCCCTCTGCGGGCAAAGCAAATCCGCTCGTAACCGTCACGCGACGCATGGCGAAGAGCGTCGTCTGCCGCGCGTCGATCAGCGAATCCACCGCGCCGCCCGGCGTTTCGAGAATCCGCCGGGGCGCGCTGCGGTAGCGCGCAAGCGTCTGCTCCAAACTCTCCCCGTCATAATGAAAGCAGTCGAGCATTTTTTCGTAGCCGACACCCTGATGGCATTGCCGCTCGTGAATCCGCAATCCTCCCGGCGTCACCAGCTCTGTGCGCATGGTATAATCGGTCGGTTCCTGTACTTCGGCCAGGAAGCAACCCGCGCCAATGGCATGCGGAACGCCCCCCGCGATGAAGTAGCATTCTCCGGTCCTGACAGGAATGCGGTGCAGGCAGCCAAGCATACCCTCGATATCCTGCGCCTCGAACAGGCGCTTCCAGATTGCACGCGTCACGCCGGGCCGAAAGCCCAGATAGATGCAGGGCTCCTGCGCGGCGCCGTTGCCGCCCAGGATATACCAGGATTCCGTCTTGCCGTAGTCGCTGTGAAGCACCTCTTTGGCGTAGCGCTTGTCCGGGTGCACCTGAATGGTCAGCCTCTCTGCCGCATCAATCAGCTTCACCAGAAAGCCTGCCTGCGCGCCGAACGTGCGAAGATGCGCCTCGCCAAAGAACGCCAGCGGTTCGCAGGCGATTACATCCTTAAGCAGCGGCTCGCCTGGCAGGCTGATCACCCGGCTGAGCCCCTCGCACAGCGCCTCCCGTCCCGGGTTGATCGCCCGCGTCGTGCTCGCCGCCCAATCCTCCGGGAGCTGCCCGTTTTCCCCGGCTCTGCCGTGAAACGCGTCAAGTCCCGCTCCGCCCGTATACGTCCGCCAGACGCGGGTTTCCCCCGTTTTAAGCAATTTTGGCTTCATCCGCATCATCATTCCTTAAAAAAACCGCCTTCGGCACAGTTGAAAATTATTCATTATATCCAATCTTTTCTCGAATATTTACTAATATCATACATCTTGCATTCTAGTTTATCAATCGGAAAAATCACCCAATCTTTTTTCATTTTATTTATTGGTTTCATCCATTTCCCTGTCCAGCCCTATATTTTTGCGCGGTCTGTCAGAAAAGAATTGCTTTTCCCCGGCCAAAAAGCTATACTGAGGTCATAAGCTCGGACAGGTTATTTTGTCCGTTTTATCTCAAACGAAGGAGCTGTCAACATGATTCATCTCTTCCCTAGGCAGAAAACCAGAATGCTCATCGTGCTTGGCGTCTATCTGGCGCTCGCCGCCTTTTTGCTGATCATCGGCTCGGGCAACCCCATCGCAACCTGCCTGCTGGCCGTCTTCGGCTTCATCCTCGTCGTCGGCGCGGAGGTTTCCGCCGCGACCAACCAGCACAGCCAGCTGCTCAACCGGCTCTACAATCAGCTCGATGTCGACGGCTTCCTGCGCGAATACGAGCCCAAGCTTCAGATCAGGCTCAAAAACCAGAACACCGCGCTGATGGTGCGCCTGCACCTCTCCAACGCCTATTGCGCGCAGGGCCGCTTTGACGACGCCATCGCGCTGCTCTCCTCCTTCACCGTCAAGGAGGGAAAAAACCACGAGGAAGCGCTCCTCGCCCGCTTTGCCATCGTCAGCAATATTTGCTATTGCTCGGAGCAGAAGAACGACATTGAAAACGCGCAGAAGACCCTCGACGAACTCATCCGCCTGCGCAAGGAACTCGAATCCCTCCAGCAGGCCAAGCCGGAGAAGAAGCGCATGACCTTCTCCACTGAGCTTAACGAGCAGTGCATGGTCTTCCTGAAGACCGGCAAGGCCGACGTCGAGAAGCTCAAGGAGCTGACCCGTCAGAACAAGACACATCAGCTCCAGCGCATCACCTCCTCGCTCTGGGTTGCGCGCGCCATGCTGGCCGAGAACAACCGCCGCGAGGCCGAAAGCATTCTCGAGCAGATTGTCAAGCTCGCGCCGGCGCTCTATCCCGGCCAGGAGGCCGCCAGACTGCTCGCCGGTCTGCCCGCCAGGGAAAAGGTCTGATGTGCCGCAGGGCCTCCTCCTCATTCAAACAAAAGGGATCCCCATGGTCTGCCGCTGGTGGCGGGCCTTCGGGGATCCCTTTCTGTTTGTTTCCGGCGCCGGAACATGGATACATGCCGGCTGCGCGGGGAGAGAATGCTGATGACGCACACAATGCTCCGGCTTCAATGGGATATCTTTACAAAACGGCGCCCTGCCAGACAAATCCGGGGCCTTCCTTACCGGTTTTTCCTGATGGTATGAACCCCGCTTTTTGAAGCACTCTTTGTGAAGCGGCATTGCTCCCATTCGTCTCTGCTTCAATACGCTTTACGCCTGGCTGTTTTGATGCCCAATCCACCATGGCTACTACCGCCTCAGCGGCATATCCTTTTCCCCAATACGCCAGAAGCAGCC
>SFHU01000032.1 GCA_004555535.1 Clostridiales bacterium | reverse complement strand
CTCCAGCGCGGCATGGAGCACAGGGCGATACGGCTCAAGAGAAGCGGGCAGAATCCTTGAAACGAGAGCAGCCAGCACGCTGTAAAACAGGATGCATCCGCCGACGCCGAGCACGGCATCGACGCTCTGCACGATCGGGCTGTCAGAGGCGCCGGTGGATTCCTGCTTTGTGGAAACCGGGCGGCGCTTGTGGAGCGCGGAGAGCGCCAGGACGACCAGCGCCGCATAGCCCGCGCCGATCAGATGCGCTGCCAGCAGCTTGCGGGCCAGGGCGGCATCGCCGGTCCATCGCGCGATGGTCCCCAGGAAGAACATGGGGCTGATCGTGCCGCAGAGGGCGGAGAGCACATGCAGTGCGCGGGAGGAGAGGCGCCCCTCCTGTGCGCAGACACTGAGCGCACAGGCGCCGGAGGGCGAGCCGCCCAGCAGTCCGAGCAGCGGAGCACTGAGCGCCCCCGGAATACCTGCTGCGCTGAGCCGCTGCGCCAGCAGCCGGGAAAGCACCATATAGGGAAAGAGGCTGGGCGCGACGTCGAGCGCCCAGATGCGCAGCGCCTGGGCGGCAGCCGCGATGCAGACCTGCGGAAAAAGCAGCATCGCGGCCAGCATGGCCAGCAAAAGCAGGACAGTCAGGCAAATCCCTCCTTTTCAAAGGACGCTATGCGCCCGCAAAGGCCCGTCATGCATGGAAAAAGGCACGAAATTTCACAAAAAGCGAAGAAAATCTCCCCCCTTCTGTTGCGCGATGATCGACGGACGTGCTATAATAGCCGACGTAGCAAAATCAACCGGGAGGTTTTCAGTTATGTCAGGCCATTCCAAGTGGGCAAATATCAAGCATAAAAAGGGCAAGGCCGATGCCGAGCGCGGCAAAATTTTTACGAAGATCGGCCGTGAGATTGCCATCGCCGTGCGCGACGGCGGCGGAGATCCGGCGACCAACGGCAAGCTGCGCGACGTGATTGCCAAGGCAAAGGCCAACA
The DNA here is from genome assembly GCA_004555535.1 of Clostridiales bacterium. Lineage (GTDB taxonomy): Bacteria > Bacillota > Clostridia > Christensenellales > Aristaeellaceae > Ventricola. The sequence goes on along the minus strand of SFHU01000032.1, from coordinate 24,593 downwards.
ACATGCCCAACGAGAATATCAAGCGCTCCATCGCGAAGGCGGCGGGCGAGCTGGGCAGCGTCAATTACGAGGAGATCACCTACGAGGGCTACGCGCCGGGCGGCATGGCCGTGATCGTCTCCACTGTCACGGACAATCGCAACCGCACGGCCTCCGATATCCGCCATATCTTCGACAAGAACGGCGGCTCGCTGGGCACGAACGGCTGCGTGTCCTACATGTTTGACAGCGTCGGCCTGATCGTCATCGAGCGCAAGCCCGGCATGGACGAGGACGAGGTGATGATGGCGGCCCTTGACGCGGGCGCTTCCGACATCGAGGCGAACGAGGACAGCTTTGAGGTCACCACGACGGTCAGCGATTTCTCGACGGTTCGCGAGAATCTCGAGAAGGCGGGCTACAGCTTCCTGAGCGCCGAGCTGACCATGATCCCGCAGACGACCAACGAAATCACCGATCCCGAGACGGTGCAGAAGATCCAGAAGATGCTCGAAATGCTCGACGATCTGGACGACGTGCAGGACGTCTACCACAACGGCGATCTGCCGGAGGAAGAGGACGAGGACGACTGACTCTTCTGACCCGGCGCAGAAGGCCGAGAAACCTCATACCGCGTTATCCGGTCATTGACCGGAAAGCCCAAAACACCCAAGCATCCACGTGGACAAGGCCATGTGGATGCTTTTATGCAGTGCGCGCAGGATTTCCGGTTGTCCGCCGCCTTTACGCGTCTTGACATTTGGGGCCGGATATGAAACAATAAAGGCGCAGTTTTATCCGAGGGGGCACGAAAGCATGGATGCAAAAAAAACGGTGACGATCATCGTTCCCTGCTATAACGAGGAGGAAGCCCTGCCCGTCTTCTATCGCGCTGTCTGCAAGGTGGCCGAGGGACTGTCGCAGTATGCGCTTTCGCTTCTGTTGGTCAACGACGGCTCCAGGGACGGCACGCTGTCCGTCATGCGGGAGCTGGCCAGACAGGACGAGCGCGTGCGGTATCTGTCCTTTTCCCGCAACTTCGGCAAGGAAGCCGCGATGTTCGCCGGCTTCTGCAACGCGAAGGGCGACTATGTCGCCGTGATGGATGCGGATATGCAGGATCCGCCGGAGCTCCTGCCGCAGATGCTGGCCATTCTGGAAGCGGGCGAATATGACAGCGTCGCCACCCGGCGCGTCACGCGCGCGGGGGAGCCGCCCATCCGCTCGTTCTTTGCCCGAATGTTCTATAAAATCATCAACCGCATCTCCGAGGCTGACATCGTCGACGGCGCGCGGGATTTCCGGCTGATGAAGCGCGAAATGGTGGAGGCCATCGTCTCCATGTGCGAATACAACCGGTTTTCCAAGGGTATCTTCGGCTGGATCGGCTTCAGGACGAAGTGGCTGCCCTTTCAGAATGTGGAGCGCGTAGCCGGCGAGACAAAGTGGAGCTTTTGGGGGCTGTTCAAATACTCCATTGACGGTATCGTCAATTTTTCCCAGGCGCCGCTCTCCCTGGCCTCGCTCACAGGCGTGCTGTTTACGGCGGTCGCCTTCGTGATGATTCTGTTTATTATTGTGCGCAAGCTGATTTTCGGTGATCCCGTCGCGGGTTGGGCCTCGACCATCTGCGTCATCCTCTTCATCGGCGGCGTTCAGCTCCTTTGCATGGGCATCATCGGGCAATACCTGGCCAAGACATATCTGGAGGTCAAGCATAGACCGCATTACATCATCGCGGAGACCAACGACAGCGATGCGCAGCGCGTGCGCTGATGGACGGAGGAAAAGCCTTGAAACAAAAAAAGCCGCACAGCGGCGAATTTCGCCACAAGCACAGCCTGGGGCAGAACTTTATTGAGGACGAAGCGCTGCTGGAGCAGCTGGCCGATCTCTCCCTGGTCACGCAGGAGGACTGCGTCCTGGAGATCGGTCCCGGCTTCGGCGCGCTGACCAGGCCGCTGGCCAGACGGGCCAGACAGGTGCTGGCGCTGGAGATCGACGAGACGCTGCTGCCGATTCTCCGCGTGACGCTGGAGCACAGCGAAAACGCGAGCGTCGTGCAGGGCGACGTCATGCGGACGAAGCTGGCCCCGCTGGTCAGCGAGGCCTTCGGCGAGGGAGCTTCCCTTCGCGTGGCGGCCAACCTGCCCTACTATATCACGACGGATGTGCTCACCAAGCTGCTCTTTGAGCTGCCGCAGGCGAAGTCCATCGCCGTGATGATCCAGAAGGAGGTCGGGGACAAGCTGCTCAGCGGGCCGGGGGACGAGGGCTACGGGCCGCTTGCGATTCTCTGCCAGTTCTATTATGACGTGCGCCGCGCGCTCGATGTGCCGGCTGCGTGCTTTACGCCGCCGCCGAAGGTCGATTCGAGCTTCATGGTGCTCGTCAGAAGGGAGCAGCCGCTCTGCGTCCCCGCGGATGAGGCGCTGTTTTTGAGGCTGGTCCGCGCGGCGTTTGTCATGCGCCGCAAGACGCTGGTCAACAATCTGGTTGCCGGCTTTTCCTTGAGCCGGGAGGAAGCGGCAGCGATGCTTGAAGAGACAGGCCTCCGGGCTCAGGCGCGCGCGGAGGAGCTGTCCATCGGCGATTTCTGCGCGCTTTCGGACAGGCTTTCCGCCAGGCAGGGCGCGAAGGCTTAAGCGGAGATCACTGGCGAAGGAAGCGCAGCTTCGGCCGGATCCGGTTGGCGTAGAGGAAGACGAGCGGCATGAGCAGGCGGTCGTACATCAGCATGCAGATGTTGAAGAGCACGACAAACGCGATGAGCAGGCTCGTGCCCATCCCGCTGAACTCCGCGACGATGGCCTCCATGTTGAGCACGAGGCCCAGCAGCGCATACATGGCCACGACGGAAAGGTTATAAATCCCCAGCTTGGCGAGCAGGCGCAGGGGCTTTGAGCGGATGCGGCGGTCCAGCTGCCACTTGACGATCGGATAATACCCCAGAAAGAGGAAGAAAAACGAGGCCTCCTTGTCAATGCCCAGGATCAGAGAGATCAGGGCCGTGGCGGCGAAGGCCGTCAGGGCAGCCTTTTGACCGAATTCCAGCAGGATGGGCAGCAGCAGAATGCCCGCGAGCATGGGGGTACAGTATGTGGCGATGGGGATGATCCCGCCCGCCAGCATCAGCACAACCGCAACGCCCACGATCAGACCGCAAAACGCGATTTTCGTGCTCTGCTCCCGGCTGCTGGTTCTGTTTCCGCTCTTTCTGCCTGTGCTCATCGGATCACCCTCCATGTCTTTTGTCCGTATTATAGCACAGAGGGAAAAAAGAGACAACTGACCGCCCTCTTCCCAGGAAAACAGGAAAGCGGGCTGACCCGTTGCGAGGGCTGTGTCCTTTTCACCTACAAAAAAACGGCCTGACTGTCAGACCGTTTTTTGTTTGCTCCGTATGCGGAAGGCTGCTTATTTGCTCAGCGCGAGCTGCTTGGCCAGCCTGCGGATCTGCGGAACCATCGCCAGCACGATGCAGATGATGGACTCGGGAATGAGGTAGAAGCCGTTGTAGACAGCGGAATAGACGAGCACGCTCTGTCCCTCGGGCGCGTACATGCCAAAGAAGATCACGCCGGAGAGGAACGCGCAGACAAAGCGGCCGAAGGTGCCCAGAACGATGCCGGGAATCAGGCCCCACTTGTCGGAGAAGCGGCTGGCGAGGCCGGCCAGGCCCAGCATGGCAAAGGCGAGGGGATAGTCCAGCAGCAGCTCAATCGGATGGACGAAGTAGGCGTCCTGGATGAACTGGAGAATGCCGTAGGCCGCGCCGACGAGCATGCCCGGGCCCACGCCGTAGGCATAGGCGAACAGGAAGAGCGGCAGCATGGAGGCCAGAGTGATGGAGCCGCCCTGCGGCAGCTTGTACAGGCGGATGTAGGAGAGGACGAAGGAGAGCGCGATGCACAGCGCGGCGTTGGCCAGCATGCGCGTGCTCCACTTCTTGCTGTCCCGCGTGACAAAGAACAGCACGAGGCCCAGAATGACGAGCGCGGCCAGGATGCCCCAGACGACGGGAGAGATTTCCGCAAACTTGGAGAACATAGGTTTTGACCCCTTTCGTAAATCATTGCGCAATTCCGGGAATGCGGAGGCATTGCAGAAGGCTTTCCTCGGGAAACGGCTTCCCGGCGCCCGGCCGGAAAAGAAAAGCCGCAAGCCCGAAGGGCTCACGGCGATGAATCGATGGATTCGATGTGTCGCTTCCCTACGGTAGGATTATCTACAACAGGTTCAAAGGGACTGGCCGTGCGGCCATCTCAGCGAAAAGCGCCCCCAGCGTTTTGGAATTGTCGAGGTCATTATACGGGGAAGCGGAGGGCTTGTCAAGCCCTTTCTTCCGCAGACTGGAAAAACATTGCGCCGGCCTCGCGGGGTTTGGTGCTTACAAGCGGATGCCGCCCATGAGCAGGGCCATGACGGCCTTCTGCGCATGCAGCCTGTTTTCCGCCTCGTCAAAGATGACGCTGTGCGGGCCGTCGATGACCTGCGCGGTGACCTCCTCTCCGCGGTGCGCGGGGAGGCAGTGCAGGAAGATGGCGTCCTGTTTGGCGACGGAGAGGCAGGCGTCGTTAATCTGATAGACGCCCTCGAAGGCCTTGCGACGGACGTCGGCCTCGCCCTCCTGGCCCATGCTCGCCCAGACGTCCGTGTAGAGCACGTCCGCGTCGCGGCACGCCTCCAGCGGATCAGTGCAGACCGTCACGCGGCTGCCCTGGGCCGCTGCGTTGGCAACCGCCCAGGCAGTATAGGTCGGGTTGGGCTTGTAGCCGTCCGGGCTGGCGATAGCGACATCGATGCCCAGCTTCGAGCAGCCGATCATCAGGGAATGGGCCATGTTGTTGCCATCGCCGACAAAGGCGAGCTTGAGGCCCTTGAGCGTGCCCTTCTTCTCGTAGATGGTCAGCAGATCGGCCAGCACCTGGCAGGGGTGGAACTCGTCGGTCAGGCCGTTGATGATCGGGATGCTGCCGTATTTGGCCAGTGCCTCGAGGTCGCTCTGCTTGTAGGTGCGGATCATGATGCCGTCAACCATCCGGGAGAGCACCTGCGCCGTGTCGCTGATGGGCTCTCCGCGGCCAAGCTGGATGTCCGCGGTGGAAAGGAAGAGCGCCGTGCCGCCGAGCTGGGTGGTGCCGACCTCGAAGGAGACGCGCGTGCGCGTGGAGGATTTCGAGAAGATCATAGCCAGCATCTTTCCGCGCAGGCAGGTCTGCGCCTCGCCGCGCTTCTGCATCGCCTTGATCTTCAGCGCAAGGGAGAGGCAATGGAGAATTTCATCCTCCGACCAGTCCTGCAGCGTCAGCAGATGCTTCTGGGAAAAGGTCTCCAAGGGCTTGTATTGCGCAAGATTCATCGTGATCTGCTCCTTTACAGTGGAATACAGGAAAGAGAATGTGCATGATTATACGGCAAAGCTGAATAAAATGCAAGACCTCTTTCCTCTTTTTTCTGAATTTCGGTGATAATCTTTTCACCCGATGAACGATTCCACTGTTTATTTAATAAAAAGCCGTATATCCCTTGAAAAAGGGGCGTTTTCAGGATAAAATATACAGGGATTTTTTGTAGAGAGAAGGATTGGATGGCAAATGTCGTTTTGATCGGCATGCCCGGATGCGGAAAGAGCACGGTCGGCGTCCTGCTGGCCAAGGCGCTGGGCATGTCCTTTGTGGATACGGATGTCGTGCTTCAGGCCAGGGAGCGCAGAAAGCTCCAGGCGATTATCAATGAGATTGGTATTGATGCGTTCCTGCTTCGCGAGGAGGAAGCGATTCTCGGCCTTGACTGCGACAGGACGGTCGTCGCAACCGGGGGCAGCGTCGTCTATGGACGCCGCGCGATGGAGCATCTCCACAAGGGCGGCATTGTCGTCTATATCCGGCTTCCCTATGAGGTGATCAGGTCGCGGCTGTCCAATCTGGCGACGCGCGGCGTCACGCTCCGGCCCGGACAGACCCTGCGGGATCTGTATGATGAGCGGGTTCCGCTGTACGAGGCGGAGGCGGATATCGTCTTCGATGCGGAAAACGGCGATATCGAGCAGACCGTCGAGCGCATTGCGGCGTGCCTTCGCGCGCGGATGGAGGGCGTCGATGGGCAGTGAGATCTGGGATTTGTATGACGCGCACGGCAGAAAGACGAATCAGACCATGGTGCGCGGCGAAGAGGTACCGCCCGGGCTGTATCATCTGGCCGTCCACATCTGGCCGTCCAACGACCGCGGCGAGCTGCTGATTCAGCGCCGCGCGTCCACGGTGCAGTGGAATCCCAACCTGTGGGCTGTGACGGGCGGCTCCGCCATTCGCGGCGAGGACGCGCTGACAGCGGCGCGCCGGGAGCTTCGCGAGGAGATCGGCATCGATGCCGCGCCCGACGGGCTTTCGCTCATCGCCTGTCTGCGGCGCACCAATTCCTTCTGCAGCGTGTATACGCTGCGCCTGAACAGAAGGGCGGAGGATTTCCTCCTCCAGAAGGAGGAGGTCAGCGAGGTCAGATGGTGCACGCCTGCCGCCCTGATGCGCATGGTTTCGGAAAACCAGCTCTACAATTACGGGGATTCCTATTTCAGAATGCTGTTTGCCTATTTCAAGGGCCGCCGTCAACAGGATGCGGCGGCGGGGGATCAATAAACTCCGGTTGAATCATCCGGGATTGGAAAGAATGAAATCATGAAGAAGCTCTATTTTTCGACGTTTCTCCCGGGCCTTGAAAAGCCCGTCGAGGCCATGCTGCACAAGGAGGGCGGCGTCGTCGTGGAACGCGTGCTGCGCGGCGCGGCGCTGTACAGGAGCGTCCGCGAGCCTGTGCTTCCCTATGTGCACCAGACCTTTACCGTGCTCTTCCAGATGAAGCCTGTCGCCGACGTCAACGATGCGGTCAAGCGGCTGCTCGCCACGGGCGGCTGGCTGGACCGCTTCCCTTATGAGGAGACGCAGGGGAAGCGCTTCCGCATCGTCACGGCGCAGGAGGACAAGCTCGTCAGCGCCAATATGCGCTATATCGACATGCTCGAAACGGCCATCTGTGAGCATACAGGCATGAGAACCTATCGCGAACGGCCGGATGTCGAGCTGTGGGTGCTCTGCCGGCCGGAAGCATCGTACTTCCTCTGGCGGATCGGCAAGCGCTCCGCCGCCCGGCAGGACGGCCAGCTGCGCAGCGACGTCTGCGCCGTGATGTCCTTCCTCTCCCAGTGCGGCGCAAAGAATGCCGCGATCCTGGGCTGCATGGAGACTGCGCTGCCCGCCGCGCTCAAGGCCGGCGGCGTGCGGACGCTCACTTGCGTCTGCCCGGACCGCGCCAGCGCCAGGATGATCTCGGACAAGGTCGGCGGCGTGCGCGTTTGTGAGGGCTCCAGCGGCTATACGGATCTGGCAGACGACAGCCAGAGTGCCGTACTGCTCTTCCTGGCGGCAAAGTCTGAGAAGACGGAGAGAACCGAGTCCGATCTGCGCAACGCGCTCTTTGAAGCCAGGCGCATCCTCGCGGACGGGGGACGGCTTCTTGTGCTCGCCCCGCTGACTCATGCAGAGAGCACGCTGCGCAAGACGCAGGGCATCCGGATGATGGCCCGCTTTGATCTGACGCTGAGCGGTCAGCGGTGCGCGCTCTGGGTGATGACGCCCAAGACAGAAGAGGATGAATGACCCTGACTCCTGCGAGGACTGAGAATCGGACATGAGTGCTAAAAAGAAGAAAAAAAAGAAGAAAGGCTCCTTGGTCATCCTGCTCGTGGTGCTGCTGCTGATTGCCGCCGTGGCGGGCGTGGTCGCCTGGCAGCTGCGGGGCATGTTTGCCGGCAGCGCGACCACGGCCATTGCGCGCAGCGATTCGCTGGGCAATTACTATACCGGCACGGTGGTGATTGCGCGCAACGAGACGCTGTATGAGACGGAGAACATGACGCAGATCGACTTCGTGGCCGAGGAAGGAAGCCGGGTCAACCGCACGGGCGTCATCTGCCGGGTGTATTCCTCCGGATACAATCAGACGGAGATTTCCCGCCTGCAGACCTATCGCGAGGAGATTCAGAATTATCACGTCAATCAGGTGCTGAGCACCTACGTCGACGCGGCGCTTGACAGCGAGAACGCGGAGATCGCCACGCTTTCCCAGCAGGTTCGCACGCTGGTGCAGGGCAAGGGTGTCGGCAGCCTGACCAACCTGGAAAAGCAGCTGGAGAGCGCTCTGACGGTTCGCAAGAATTACCTCCGTCAGAAGTATCCCGACGATCAGACGCTCTCCGAGCTGTACAAGGTGGAAAGCGATCAGCTCAAGAAGATCGAAAGCTGGACGACGACCTACACGGCCAAGGAGGACTGTCTCGTCAGCTTCTATACGGACGGCTACGAGAGAATCCTCAACGCATCCACCTATCAGACGCTGACCCCGACGGACGTGCGGAATGTCATCCGCGGCGTCGCGCCGGAGCAGTCGACCGTCTCGCGCGGCAGCGATCCGATCTTCCGAACGGTGCTGGAGGATGAGTGGTACGCGCTCTTCCTGTGCTCGGACAAGGACTGGAATCCCGTGGTCGGCGAGACCTACCAGATGCAGCTGTCCGGCTTCAACAACTATATCATCAATGCAACCGTGCAGTCCTTCACAAGAATCGGCAACGATCTGCTGCTGCGCATGAGCGTCCGCGATCAGAGCGTCGAGCCTGTGCTCAACATCCGCACCTGCGGCGCGACGGTCGGCGATTTCGTTTCCGGCGTCCGCGTGCCCATCCGCGCGCTCTATGCGTATGACAACATGATGGGCGTCGTCGTTCTGGAGGGCGGCATGCAGACATTTGTCCCCGTGACGGTCATCTCGTACATCGACGATGAATACGCCTTTGTGCGCCCGACGCGGGAGGGCAGCCCGCTTGAAAACGGGAAGACGGTCATGCTATACTGAAACAGGGATGAGAGGCACACAATGGAACAGGATATGGAGCTTCATGCGCGTCTGGGCGAAATCATGCAGAGGCTGAACGAGGCTGCCCTGGCGCGCTGGGGCAGCGCTCCGCAGATCATCGCCGTCAGCAAGACGGTGCCCGCGCAGCGCGTCAACCCCGTACTGGCTGAGGGCATCACCCGCCTGGGGGAAAACCGCGTGCAGGAGATTCTGCAAAAGCGGCCGGAGCTTGACGCCTCCTTTCGGATCGATCTGATCGGACGGCTGCAAAACAACAAGGTCAAGTATATCATTGATCAGGTCGCGATGATTCAGTCGCTGGACCGGGAGAGCCTCGCGCAGGAAATCGACCGGCGTGCCCAGCAGCACGGCCTGGTGATGCCGGTTCTGATTCAGGTCAACATCGGGGATGAGCCGCAGAAGGGCGGCGTCGCCGTGGAGTCGCTCTTTGACTTCGCGCGCTATGCCGCCAGACTGCCTGGACTCAGGGTCAAAGGCCTGATGGCCGTGATGCCGGATCTTCGGGATCAGGAGGCGTTGCGTCCGTATTTTGTCAGAATGCGTCAACTGTTTGATACCCTTGCCCTGGAGGCGATTGAAGGCGTTTCGATGGAAGAGCTGTCGATGGGCATGTCCGGGGATTATGAGCTTGCCGCACAGGAGGGCGCAACTGTCGTGCGCATCGGTTCGGCGATTTTCGGGGCGCGCGACCCGGTGAGCCGCGCAGAGTGATTTCTCAAGGGGGATAAACGTCAATGAGCTTTTTGGATACGCTGCTCAGAAAACTCGGCTTTTCCATGGAGGAGGGCGAGGAGCACGGCGAGGAGATAGACGACAGCGAGGAGCAGGAGGAGGAAGAGGGCGAGGACGAGGCGCAGAGCTCGCGCTTTTCCTTCCGGTTCAGCAATCCGTTCAAGGGCGCCGCTCAGGAGCCGGAGGCGGAAGAGGAGGAGGAGCCGGAGCCTTCCCGTACACGCCGCGGAAACGTGATTCACGATTCGCGCATGGATGCCCGCGCCTCGCAGGAGGCGAAGCACAGGACGAGGATCGTCAATGTCCGCCAGATTGAGGAATGCCGCACGATCATCCAGTATCTCCTGGGCGGAGAGAGCATCCTGCTCAACCTGGAGAACATCGATCCCAAGGATTGCGGGCGCGTCGTCGACCTGCTCAGCGGCGCGGCGTTTGCGCTCCAGGGACGCATGCTCAAGGTGGCGCATCTGTCCTATCTGCTGGCGCCGGAAACCGTAGAGGTCATCGAGGAGGATCCGTACGCTGCGGCGCAGCATCGCTATCGCTGACGCAGGTGGCTATGGACAGAGAGGAAACGCTTCAAACGCTGGAGGGCGCGGCCCGCTTCGCTTCCGCTAAAGGGCTCAGCCGCTTCACGCGTTTTCTGGATCCGGCCCAATGCGCTGAGGCGGATCGGCTTGCCCGCCTGTACGGCGTCGCCTTTGACCGCTTCGGCGGTTATCCTCGGGCGGAACGCGCCATCGGATGCTTCCATCCGTTCGGCGAGGAGCCTGTCGAATGCGAATACCCGCTGGTTTGTCTTCACGCGCGGTTCGCAAGCCGGTTCTGCACGCTTACGCACCGGGATCTGTTGGGCGCTTTTATGGCTTTGGGCTTGACAAGAGACTCGGTTGGGGATATGATCATAGAGGATGAGGATATATTTTTGTTTGTATCCGCAGCTGTCGCCGATTATGTCGCCGGTTCGCTGACGAGCGCGGGCAGAGCGTCGCTTCGCTTTGAGGTGATGGAGGAGATTCCCCCGATGCCCGAGCCCAGGGGGCAGGCTTTTTCGGCGGTCATCAGCTCGATGCGGCTGGACGCCGTGCTTGCCGCAGCCTATAAGCTGTCGCGCAGCGAGGCGGCGGAAGCCATCCGCTCCGGACTGGTGAAGGTCGATCATCTGCCGTGCACGCAGACGGATGCCCGTGTGGAGGAGGGCGCGCTGCTCTCTCTGCGCGGAAAGGGTCGCGTGAGGCTGGTTTCAATGCTGGGTACGACGCGCAAACAACGCATCAGCGTTTCATTTTTCAGGTATTCATAAAACATCGTTTGAAAGGAGCTTTCCCCATGGCCATTACATTGGATACGATCGTGAACAAGGTGTTCAAGGTTGTGAAAAACGGCTACGACAACAACGAGGTCGAGGCTTTCCTGGATGAGATTCTCGAGGAGATGGAGAACCGTGAGGCGCAGACCAACCAGCTCAAGGAGCAGGTTGAGAAGCTGACCCGCGAGCTCGAAGAGGCCCGCGCCCAGCTGGCGGCGCGCCCGGCAGCTGCTCCGGCTCCTGCTCCGGTCTCCGCGCCGGCAGCCAAGCCCGTGGAGGATCGCCATGCGGCGGAGAGCTTTGAGCTCGTGCTCAGCAAGGCCAAGGGTGCTTATGAGGAGATCGTCGCCGCTGCCGATGCGCGCGCGGACGAGATCGTCAGGCAGGCCACCGAGGAGGCCGCAAGCCTGCGCACCACGGCGGAGAGCGAGATTTCCGATCTGACCGAAAAGCTCACCGCGCTGCGCAAGGAGACGGCGGAGTACTGCGCGTCCCTGCAGAAGATGCTCAACCAGCAGACCGCTTCCGTCGAGCAGATCAAGAAGCTCCTCTAAGGCGTGCGAAGGCAGGGAATTCCCTGCCTTTTCCTTTGCCAATCTCCATTGTCCGCCGATTTGCGCTCCGCGGGCAGCGGAGGGCATAGTCTACCCCTTTTTCGCCATGATAAGAAAGAAAAGGGGGACGGGCTATGGATTCGTTTGAGCAGGACTGGATCATCCACCGTCTGGAGCACGTGGCGGACCGCCTGGAGCAGGCGCGCCTGGACGCGTATCTTCGCTATGTGCGCAACTGGAAGCGGCGCCTTTTTTCGGAATTCGTGAGCGGCATCGTCCGGGGAATCGGCTTTTCCGTCGGTTTCACGGTTCTGGGCGCGCTGCTGCTGTATGTCCTGCGCAATATCGCGCTGGCCAATCTGCCCGTCATCGGCGCGTTTCTGGCGGAGCTCGTCCGCATTGTAGAAAGCAAGCTGTAAAGGATCTTACATGAAACAGATCATGGGTCTTTCCGTACTCTTCGCGCTGGCAGATCAGGCGATCAAAATGCCGATCCGCAGTCAGCCGGTGGGAACGGTTTTCTGGACGCTGACGCCCCTGGCACAGATCGCGCACTGCCGGAATACAGGCGCGGCATTCAGCCTCTTTGCCGGTTATCCGCGGTTGGTCACGCTGCTGACTGCTCTGCTGCTGCTTGCGCTGGCTGTCGCCGCCTTCCGGCGGCTTCATCTGACGTGCCCGGCGCGCCTGGCTCTCTCCGCCCTGCTGGGCGGCGGGCTGGGCAACCTGACGGACCGGTTGCTGTTCGGCGCTGTGACGGATTACATCCGCCTGCTGTTTGTCCCTTTTCCCGTTTTTAATCTGGCGGACGTACTCATCGTGTGTTCCGTCGCGGTGCTCATGCTGCTGCTGCTCACGGGCAGGCTGGAAATCCAATCAGGAGTAACACATGAACAACATCATTAGCTGGCGCTGTGAGGCGGAGGATGCGGGCGTCCGTGTGGACGCCTGTCTTTGTGCGCATTCGGAGCTCTCCCGCTCGCGGATTGCCGCGCTGATTTCCCAGGGCGCACTGACGATTGACGGCCGCCTGGAGATGAAGCCCGCTGCGAAGGTCATGGAGGGGCAGCTCCTCGAGCTCGCCGTACCCGAGGCCGCGCCGGCTGCCGTGCTGGCGCAGGACATCCCCATCGACATCCTCTACCAGGATGCGGATGTGGTCGTGGTCAACAAGCCCTGCGGCATGGTCGTCCATCCGGCTGCGGGCAACGAGGACGGCACGCTGGTCAACGCGCTGCTCTATCATGTACACGACCTGTCCGGTATTGGCGGGGAGATGCGCCCCGGCATCGTGCACAGGCTGGACAAGGACACCTCCGGCCTCATCCTGATCGCCAAAAACGACCGGGCGCACGCCGCGCTCAGCGAGCAATTCAAGGCGCGCACGATGGAAAAGCACTATCGCGCCGTCGCCTACGGCCATTTCCGAGAGGAGCATGGTCTCATTGACGCGCCCATCGCGCGCCATCCAGCCGACAGAAAGCGCATGGCCGTCATGGCTGATGGGCGGCCCTCAAAGACCGAATGGCAGGTGCTTGAAACGCTGAACGGCGCGACGTATCTGGACGTTCACCTGCTCACCGGGCGGACGCACCAGATCCGCGTACACATGCAGTCCATCGGCCATCCGCTGCTCGGGGATCCGATCTATGCGCCAAATCTGCGCACGAGCGTGCGCATTCCCAGGCTCATGCTGCATGCCTACAGCCTGGCCTTTACCCATCCCTCGACCGGAAAGCGCGTGGAGCTGACGGCCCCACTGCCCGAAGCCTTTGAAGCGACGCTTCAAAAGCTCTCAGGCCGGATGCTTTAATTGCCAGCATCGTTTCTCCCCGGCGGGCAAAGGCTAACGGCAGGCTCAGAACAGGCAGGGGAACAAGATGGTCAGAATGAGCGCGCTTCGCAATCTACCGGTGATCTGTGAGAACAAGCGGCTCGGTCTGCTCCAGAGCATCAGTCTCGATCCGGCGCAAAAACGGGTTTCCGCGCTGATCGTTTCCTGCGGAATGCGCGGAAAGCGCGTCGTTCTGGCAGAGGATGTGCTGGCGCTGGCCGATGGCTTTATTCTGTCCCGGAGGGCCGTTCGCTATCGGCGCTCGTATGAAACGCCGCTGTGCCTCTTTGTCCGGGATACGACGGGCTTGCTGGCCGGCCGCGTGACCGATTACGCGATCGACGAGGCGACGCTTCGGGTCGAGGCCATTGAGGTGATGCCCGGCTACGCTCCGTCGGAGCGGCATGCACGGCTTTGGATGTTTCATTACGTGCACCGGGATGAACGCCCACTGGAATTGACCATTCCCGCCTGCCTGGGCCAGGAGCTGAGTGAGAAGAGGGAGGGAATCTGAGCGATGCGGGGATCGACGATGCGGGGCATTGTCACGGGCGGTCTGATGGGACTGACCCTCGGCGCAGGGCTGATGATGACGCCTCAGGGGAAGCGAATGAAGCGCGTCCTGAGCAAGAACGGACCGGTGCTGCTCAAGCAGGTCGCGGACTGCTGGACGAGATGACAGGCGAGGGGCTGCGGAGGGGAATTTGCCTCTCCGCAGCCCTTCTTTTGACGCGGAGACGTTGATTCCGGGAAGGATGCAGCCTGATGATGGAGATTTCAGTCAAACGGCTCGCGGGCAGGCTTCTGCTGGCAGCGGTGCTGGCGCTTCTGATCATACGCTATCGCAGCGAGATCTGGGGCATTGTGACGGTGTTTGCGCTGGCAGGCGCCTTTTCCGTCATGCTCGTGCCCCTGTGTATCCGGCTCGAGCGAAGGGGAATCGGGCCCGGAGCGGCCGCAGGGCTGTCACTGCTGCTGCTCATCGCGTGCGTCGTGCTGGCCTTTTCGGCGTTTGTGCCCTACTTGATCACGCATAGCGCGGAGCTTGTCCGCCGGATTACGCCGACGATGAACGGGCTGCTCGGACATGGCTCGCAGCTGCTCGCCCAATTCGGCTTCCATATCGAGGCGACGGGGGAGCTGACGAGGCTGCTCGCCTCATCTATGTCCGCGCTGACCACGCGTCTGGCCCGCGGCGGCGTCGCCTTTGCCACGCAGGCGGGAAGGCTGGCCTTTTCCTTCGTGCTGACCTATTATTTTCTCTGCGACAGGCAGATGCTCGTGAGCCATCTGCTTTTGCTGCTTCCTCTGCGCTGGCGCACGGCGTTCCTGGAGGCGATGCAGGGCTGCGGCAACGCCGTGATGGGCTATCTGTGCGGCGTGCTCAAGACGAGCGCCTTCGTCGGCGGCGCCACGGCGCTGGGGCTCGCGCTGCTGGGCGTGCGGGATGCGCTGCTGCTGGGGCTGTTTATGGGCATCTTCGAGCTGCTGCCGTATGTCGGGCCCGTTCTCGCGTCGATTCCCATTCTGCTGTCCACACTGCCGCAGGGTATTTATCCCAGCGCGCTTGCCCTGGCGCTCGTCATCGCCGTGCAGCAGGTGGAGGGCAATTTCGTCAGCCCGTATTTTACGGCGTCGAGCACATCCATCGATCCGCTGACGGCAGTGGTCAGCGTGTTTGTGCTGGGCAGTCTCTTCGGCCTTTGGGGCATTCTGCTGGCGGTTCCGCTCGTCGTCACGGCGCGGAGCCTGCTCTGGTCGCTCAGGCACGCACAGCTGCAGCCCGGTCGATAAGAAAACGTTGAAACCCGCCGTCACATCGTGTATAATAAGCATGTATTATCGTTAGGGGGAAAGGGTAACATGATCAATTCGGATATGGGCACCCAGCATTTCAAGACCATCAGCGAAAATCCGCAGGACGCGCAGACGATTCTGCTCTGCGTCTATCATGCGCTTTCCGCAAAGGGATATGATCCCATCACGCAGATCGTGGGCTATCTGATCAGCGGCGATCCGACCTATATCACGAGCTATCAGAATGCGCGCTCGCTCATCTGCCGGATTGACCGTGACGAGCTGCTCGAGGAGCTTGTGCAGTTCTATCTCTCCAAGAATGTGTGAGGATGACCCATGAATGAAAGAATTGTCGCGCTGGACGTGGGCGACCGGCGCATCGGTATTGCGGTCTGCGATCGTCTGGGGATGACCGCCCAGCCCATCGAAACCTATACGCGCGTGGGCTACGGCCCGGATGTGCGCCATATCGCCGCGCTTGCGCAGCAGCATGAAACCAACCGCATTCTCTGCGGCCTGCCTCGGAACATGGACGGCTCCCAGGGCGGCCAGGCGCAGAAGGTGCGCGAATTCGCCGCGAAGCTGGAGGAAGCCGGCCTTTCCGTCGAGTATTACGACGAGAGGCTCACCACCGTGCTGGCCGAGGATGCACTGCTGGAGGCGAACATGAGCCGCGCGGACCGCAAGAAGAAGGTCGACATGGTCGCGGCGGTGGTCATTCTCCAGTCCTATCTGGATGCGCAGGCGGCGCAAAGCAGACGCTCCGAGGCCCTGGAAGAAGCGGATGATGCGCCGGAGGAAGAGGACGGCGACTTGCTTGACATGGAGGATGAGGACGGCAACGTCATCTCCTTCGTGCTCAGCGCCCGGATTCCTTATCGTGGCGAGGAGTATGTGCTGCTGACCTGCGCAGAGGATGCCGGGGACGTGGCCAAGGACGAGACCTTCATCATGAAGAGCACGACGGACGGAGACGGCAACCCCTGCTACCTGTCCCTGGACGACGAGCATCTGATCAACGAGATCTACGCCGCGCATCTGAGGCAGAACGAGCGGGATTCCTGATCATCTTGTCTGTAAAACCACTTGAAAACCACTTGCAAAGCATCAGTCTCTGGCGCAGAGCAGCGGGATAGCACAACTTTGTCGGTGATGCAACCGGCATCATGCCGGTTTTGAAAGGCGAACTATGACCAATCCATTTGAAAACGAGGACGAGTGGGTCGAAATCAGCGATTCCGAGGGGAACAAATCCTCCATGCGCCATCTGGCGACCATCCGCATCGGAGAGCTGAACTACTTCGTGCTCGGAGACGCGCAGGAGCTGGAGGGGCGCGTGGAGATCCGGCGCTTTCTGATCGTCCGCGAGGAGGAGACGGAGAGCGGGGAAAAGCGCTATGTGGTTGCGCGCGACGAGTCGGAAATCCAGAGCGTCGTGGGCAGCTTCGTCATCCAGCGCATCCTTCGGGAAATCGCGGGTGAGGAGGAGGACGTCTCCCCCTGTGGGATGAGACACAGCCCGGGCGAGTTTTGCGCCTGCGGGGATCCGGACCTGCTACAGTGAGGAAATTTTCGGCATTTTGCGGCTTGCCTTGCAGCACAAAATCATGTATAATACGGCGTAAAGGCTGTGAATGAGACAAGGCCCGCTTGCAGGCGGTCATCAGAGAGGGCGGAACGAGGCTGAAATTCCGCCCGGAGCGCCGCGGGAAATTCACTCAGGAGCTGCTTCGCTGACAGGTAGGCGGAGACGGACGACCCGTTATCGAATCAAAGGTCTTACTGCGCCGCTGCGCGCACGAGACAAAATTGGGTGGTACCACGGGGTTATTCAGCCTCGTCCCTTTGCGGACGGGGCTTTTGTTTATGTAAAAACCACCCAGAAGCATGGATCCCGGCTGCATGGCGGCGGGATTCACAAACCTTTGTTGCCGATGCAGCCGGCATCGTGCCGGTTTCTGTTGAAAAGAGGAGGACCGAGAATATGGATATGCATGAACAACTGCAGCGCATTCAGGAAGAGGCTCTGGCCCAGCTGGAAAGCGTCAAGGACAAGGCGGGGCTTGACGCGCTCCGCCTCAAGCTGCTGGGCAAGAAGGGCGATCTGACGCTTCTGCTGCGCTCGATGGGCCAGCTGCCCGCCGAGGAGCGCCCGAAGGCCGGGCAGATGATCAACGCCGTGCGCGAAAAGCTGACCGAGCAGCTCAACGAGCTCGACGGAAAAATCCGCCGCCTGGAGCAGCACAAGAAGCTGGAGCGCGAGGCGATTGACGTGACCGAGCCGCGCGCCCATACGCCGATTGGCAGCATGCATCCGGTTTCGCTGGTGCAGGATCAGCTCTGCGATGTGTTCACGGGCATGGGCTTCGACGTCGTCGAGGGCCCGGAGGTCGAGCTCGATCTGTTCAACTTCGAGCTGCTCAACCTGCCCAAGAACCATCCCGCGCGCGATGCGCAGGATACCTTCTATATCGAGGACAACATCGTGCTGCGCACGCATACCTCCCCGGTTCAGGCCCGCACCATGCTCTCGCGCAAGCCGCCGATCCGCATCGTCTGCCCGGGCCGCGTGTACCGCGCTGACGAGGTCGACGCGACGCATTCTCCGGTCTTCCATCAGATGGAGGGCCTTGTTATCGACGAGGATGTGACGATGGCCGACCTCAAGGGCACGCTCGACGCCTTTGCGAAGGCGCTTTACGGCGAGGATGTGACGACGCGCTTCCGCCCGTCCTTCTTCCCGTTCACGGAGCCGTCCGCCGAGGTCGATCTGACCTGCGTGAATTGCCACGGCAAGGGCTGCCGCGTCTGCAAGGGCACGGGCTGGATCGAGGTGCTCGGCGCGGGCATGGTCAACCCGAAGGTGCTGGATATGTGCGGCATCGACAGCAAGAAATACAAGGGCTTTGCCTTCGGTGTCGGCCTGGAGCGCATCGTCATGCTGCGCTACGGCATCACGGACATGCGCGCGCTCTACGAGGGCGACGTGCGTTTCCTGTCCCAGTTCCGCGAGGATTAAGGCGAAAGCTTCAGTTGGAGGTATAAAGCGATGAAAGTACCGATGCAATGGATGAAGCAGTACACGGAGATTCCCGTCTCCGCGGAGGCTTTTCAGGATGCGATGATCATGCACGGAACGGGCGTCGAGGGCCTGGAGGATCAAAACGAGGCCGTGCAGAACGTCGTCGTGGGCAAGATCCTCTCCGTGCGCAAGCATGAGAATTCCGATCACATGGTGATCTGCTCCGTCGATGTGGGCGAAGCGGAGCCGCTGCAGATCGTCACCGGCGCGCCGAACGTGCACGAGGGCGATCTGGTTCCGGTGGCGAAGGTCGGCGCCGTGCTGCCCGGCGGCATCAAGATCAAGAAAGGCAAGCTGCGCGGCGTGGAGTCCTACGGCATGTGCTGCTCCGGCCCGGAAATCGGCGTGCCGGACTATCTCTATCCCTCCGTGGGCGACAAGGGCCTGCTGATCTTCCATGAGGATTACGCGCCGGGCAGCGACGTTCGCCCGATTCTGGGCGTCGACGACACGATTGTCGACTTTGAAATTCTCGCCAACCGCCCGGACTGCCTGAGCGTCTGGGGCGTCTCCCGCGAGGCGGCCGTGACGCTGGGCACGAAGTTCAACAAGCCGAAGATCAAGGTGGAAACCGTTCCCGGCAGGATGAGCGACTTCGTTCATATCGACGTGCAGGACACCGAACTCTGCCCGCGCTACTGCGCCCGCATCATCAAGAACGTCAAGATCGGCCCGTCCCCGATGTGGATGCGCAAGGCACTGGCGGCCAGCGGCGTGCGCGCGATCAACAACATCGTCGACATCACCAACTACGTGATGCTGGAGACCGGCCACCCGATGCACGCCTTTGACATGGCGAAGGTGAAGGATCAGCACATCATCGTCCGCCGCGCCAACGAGGGGGAGACCATCGTGACGCTTGACGGCAAGGAGCGCGCGCTGACCACCGACATGCTGATGATCGCCGACCAGACGAACGCGACCGGCATCGCCGGCGTCATGGGCGGCGAGGAATCCGAGATCACCGAAGAGACGACGACCGTCATGTTCGAGATCGCGGCGTTTGACCGCACCAATATTCGCCTGACGACACGCGCCCTCGGCCTGCGCACGGAGGCCTCCGGCCGTTTTGAACGCGGCGTCTGCGCGGCGACCTGCCGCGAGGCGGCGGACCGCGCCTGCCAGCTCGTCAACCTGCTCGGCGCCGGCGAGGTGATCGAGGATGTCTACGACTGCTATCCGAATCCGCGCGGCGAGCAGGTTGTGACCGCGTCCGTCGCGCGCATCAACGCGCGCATCGGTCTGGATCTGCCGGGCGAGAAGATGGCAGAAATCCTCACCGCGCTGGACATGAAGGTGACGCTTGACGGGGACACGCTGACCGCCGTCGCGCCGGATTACCGCGAGGATATCGAGAACGAGGCGGATCTGTCCGAAGAAGTGCTGCGCATCTACGGCTATGAGTACATCCACTCGACACTGCTGCGCGGCGAAACCGCGCCCGGCACGCGCAACGAGCACATGCGCATCAACGACAAGATCGGCCGGATCCTCTCCGGAAAGGGCCTCTACGAAATCCGCAACTTCTCCTTCATCAGCCCGAAGCTCGTCGAGGAGCTGGGGCTTGAGCCGGGTGACCCGCGCCTCAAGCCGCTCGAGCTCATCAATCCGCTGGGCGAGGATACCAGCGTCATGCGCTCGACGCTCGTGCCGTCGATGCTCGGAACGCTTTCGCTCAACCAAAGCCGCAACAATGAGACGGCAATGCTCTATGAGATCGGGCCCGTATTTGACGTCACGGAGCGCAAGAGCGGCGAGCTGCCGCACGAGCAGCCGACGCTGTGCATCGGCGCCTATGGCGAGAAGGTCGATTTCTATCTGATCCGCGACATCGTGCTCGACCTGCTCGCGCGCTTCGGCGTCTCCTGCGAGATCGTGCCCGGCGCGGAGCCGTATCATCATCCCGGCCGCGCGGCACGGCTCATGGCGGGCGAGGCCTGCATCGCCTCTGTCGCGGAGGTGCATCCCGACGTGATGGCGGCCTTCGAGCTCAGCCGCCGCTCGGTCATCGCCGAGGTCAACCTCGAGCTGCTCGCCAGCCTTCGCACGAAGATGGGTCATGTGCACAGCCTGCCCAAGTTCCCGGCGGTGACGCGCGACATCGCGCTGGTGATGGACGAGGGCGTCACGGTCGGCTCCGTGCTGGCCTGCATCCGCAAGCACGGCGGCGCGAACCTCGAGAAGGCGGAGATGTTCGATATCTATCGCGGCGCACAGCTGCTGGTGGGCAAGAAGTCCGTCGCCTTCTCGCTGACATTCCGCAATGCGGAGCGCACACTCTCCGACGACGACGTGAATCCCGTGATGCAGAAGATCCTCGCGGCCAGCGAGAAGGAGTGCGGCGCGGTGCTGCGCGCGTAAGCCAAAGGAGGGACTGCCGTCATGCTCGATCGGCGCATCGGCGCGGACACGCTTCGCTTTGCCGTGCTGGGGGAATCGCTCTCCCACACCTGGTCTCCGTATATCCACAATTCCCTGTTTCTGGCTGCGTCGCGCAATGCCGTCTATCTGCCTGTCACCATTGGGCGTGACCGGCTTGCTTCCGTTGTGGATGTGCTGCGAAGCTGCTTCGCCGGCTTCAACGTGACGATTCCCTACAAGGAGCGCATCCTGCCGTTTCTGGACGAGGTCGACGATGCCGTGCGTGCGTGCGGTGCCGTCAACACCGTCGAAAACCGCGACGGACGGCTGATCGGGCACATCACTGATGGCCTGGGCATGCTTGCCGCGATTGAGCAGGGCGGCGTGCGGACGCAGGGCATCCGTGCGCTGATCCTCGGTGCGGGCGGCGCCGCACGCGTCGCGGGTTATGAGTTTCTTGCGCGCGGCGGCGAGGTGACCTTCGCCGCCCGGGATGCGCAGAAGGCCGGGCGGCTCAGCGTGGAGCTGGGCGAAACCCAGTGCGACGGACAGGCAAGAATTCACGTCTGTACGCTTGACAGCATCCCCTGCGCGTCGTATGATATTCTCATCAACTGTACGCCTGTCGGCATGTATCCCGCGACGGATGCGAGTCCTGTGACGCGCGATGTCGTCGCGCAGTGCGGGGCTGTGTTCGATGCCGTCTACAATCCGAGAACGACAAAGCTGCTTGGGCTGGCGAAAGCGGAGGGAATACCTTCCATCGAGGGCCTTGGCATGCTGTTCCAGCAGGCCGTGGAGGCCCAGAAAACCTGGTTCGGGCCGGATATCGGCGTTTCGGCGGAGGCACAGCAGGAGATTTACCGGGAGCTTTCGGCAGAGCTTTGACAGGCACAGCAATACGGAGCACAGAGGATGGAGGGTTTGCGTATGAATATCTGGCACGATATTTCCCCCGAGCTGATCACCCCCGAGCGCTTTATGGCGGTCATCGAGATCAAGAAGGGCGGTAAGAACAAGTACGAAATGGACAAGGCGACCGGCATGCTCCGCCTGGATCGCGTGCTGTATACCTCAACCCATTATCCGGCGAATTACGGCTTCATTCCGCGCACCTATGCGGATGACGGCGACCCGCTCGACGTGCTCGTGCTCTGCTCGGAGGCGATTGAGCCGATGACGCTGGTGCAGTGCCGCCCGATCGGCATGTTTGAGATGAACGACGGCGACGCGCGCGATGAGAAGATCATCGCCGTCCCGCTCGGCGATCCCAATTACAACTACATGTTCGACATCAGCCAGCTGCCCGAGCATGTGCTCGATGAGATCCGGCATTTCTTCACGGTCTACAAGGAGCTGGAGAACCGCAAGACCGTCGTCAGCAAGCCCCAGAACCGCGAGGTTGCCGCGCATATCATCACGGAATGCATCGACGCCTACAGCGCCAAATACGGCGAGAAGGCCAAATAAGTGGAAAAAGGCAAGGAAAAGAGGAAAGGGTAAACCATGAGCGATCGTCCTATCATCGGTATCTCCGGCTCGCACAACCCGGAGGAGACGCTGTTTTCAATTCGGGAAAACTATATGAACGCTGTGCTCCGCGCGGGAGGCATTCCCGTGCTGCTGCCCGAGGTGGCCGATGCGGAAACGGTGTCCGCGCTGCTGGACGCCATCGACGGCCTGCTGCTCGCGGGCGGCGGCGATGTGCGGCCCTCCTATTTCGGCGAAGAGCCCATCCCTGCCTGCGGAGCGCCTGACGACCTGCGCGATACCTTTGAGCTGCAGATCATCCCCGGGGCCGTGAAACGGCAGATGCCCATCTTCGGCGTCTGCCGAGGCATTCAGGTGCTTGCCGTGGCGCTGGGCGGCACGTTGATTCAGGATATTGAAACGCAGCGTGGCATCGCCAAGAGCGTTCACAGCCAGGAGCCGCCGTATAGTGAACCCGTTCATACCGTCCATTTTGAGGAAAACGGCCTGTTTGCCTCCATCACGGGCGTCAGCTCCATGCGCACGAACAGCATGCATCACCAGGCTGTCAGGGATCCCGGTGCGCATTTGGTCGTCGAAGCGTATTCGGAGGACGGCATCATCGAGGCTGTTCGCGGCAAGGACGATGATTCCATTCTGGCCGTGCAGTTCCATCCCGAGTTTCTCGCGGAGAACAGTGAGCAGGCCGCCCGAATCTTCGGCCATTTTGTAAAAAAAGCGGACGCATACCGCATCAGGACGCGTGCATAACAGAAAACCCCTTCGGGCGGCAGGCCAAATCTGGCTCTGCCGCCCGTTTTTGCGTAGTTCTTCCGGAAGCGGGCGAACGGTTGCACGGGCCGCGGCTTTTTGTTATAATGGTGATCGAAATCCATTTGATTCTGTCTTGAAAAGGAGGCCGCTGATCATGAAGCGACCGCTTTGGCGTTTCTTTTGCATTCTGCCCCTTCTGGTGGCGCTCGGGGTGGCTCTGCCGCCGGCCGGCGCGCAGGCTGATGCGAGCATCCGCGTGCTTCTGCGCCGTCTTCAGGTGCAGGACAGCCTGCACATCAGCGTGGAAGGCACCTACATGCTTGAGGATGGTTCTGTGTATTTCCGGGACGGCGCGCAGCTCGGCGTCGTTGTGCGCGAGGGGCAGCTCGTCCTGCACACCGGGGACATCGCCATCGCGATGGGCACGTCCATGACGATGCGCCGCTGTGAGGACGGGACTCCCGGCGCGCTGCTGCTTCAGGGGGAGAGCGGCCGCTATGAGGGCGACCTTCGCCTGAGTGTCGCCGACGGCGCCATACGGCCTGTTCTGACCATCGGAATCGAGAATTATCTGTTGGGCGTCGTGCCCTATGAGATGGGTGATTCCTTCCCGCTGGAGGCCCTGAAGGCACAGGCCATCGCAGCGCGCACCTATGCGCTGCGCAAGAGCGGCTCCAGCGCCGATTACGACGTGGAGGACACGACCAATGACCAGGCGTACCGCGGCAGGTCGTCATCCAGCCCGCTTTCCGAGCAGGCCGTCCGCGAGACGGAGGGTATCTGCGGGGTGTACAACGGGTCGCTCGCCCAATGCTTCTATTCCGCGAGCAACGGCGGCCAAACCGAGCTGGGGCAGCACGTCTGGCCCACCTCCGAGCCAGATGCCTACGGCTACATGGACATGCGGGACGATCCCTACGACCTGGAAAACGAGGCCAGCCCGGTCAAGCGCTATACGCTGAACAAGACGCCGGGCGAGCATGGCGTCGGCACGGCGCTGCACAGCGCGCTCGTCTCGGCGCTCGCGCCCCAGATCGAGACGTTGGGCGGCAGGGCAGAGGACGATCTCGTCCGTTTTGACGAGATCCTGAATGTCGAGGCAATCACGCCGCGTTATGAGGGAGAATCCCGGCTAATGACGGAGCTGCGCTTCACCGTGCGCATTTCGCTGCGCGACGCGCTTTTCCGGGATACGGGCGCCGGACAGTCGGGAACGTCTGCGCCGGCCCCGACGCCCTCCGCCGCTCCCACGCCCAGCCCGACTCCTGCGCCGACCGCGACGCCCCTGTATTCGCAGTATGTTTCCGTCGAGGAAGTGCTTGTCGTCACGCTGCCCATCTTCACGACGGCAGAGCAGGCCATGGGGCTGAGCATCAACGTTTCCCGCAACGAGCTGGTGACGGTCTGCGACATCGGCTCCTCGTTCATGATCGAGTCCCGGCGCTATGGGCATGGCGTCGGCATGAGCCAGCGCGGCGCGCAGCAGATGGCCGCGGAATACGGCATGACCTATGAGCAGATCCTGAGCTTCTATTATCCCGGGCTGGAGCTGGTGACGGTCAGCACACAGTCCGAGCCGCAGCCTACACCGAATGCCGCCATTGCGGCGACCCCTGCGCCGACGGCGAGCCCGACACCCAGGCCGACGCTCATGCCCGTCAGTACCGGTGAGCTGCGTGAGGGGGAGTATCTCGCTGTCGTGGCGAACATCGACGAGGATTCCTCCCTCAACCTGAGGGAATCGCCCAGTCTGTCTGCCGATGTCAGACG
>SFHU01000031.1 GCA_004555535.1 Clostridiales bacterium | reverse complement strand
CCGATCTTCCTTTGCCGGGTGACAAGTCCGGCGATGCTGGTGGGGTCGATAGGGCTCTTTCTTGCGGCTCGACGCCGCTTCGGTCAGGGCGGCTCTCAGGCCACACTGTGGCCTGTTCACTCCCGCCCCATTCTCGCCCAATCGACCCCGAACGGGCATAAAAAAAGACCGGATTTTTCCGATCTTCCTTTGCCGGGTGACAAGTCCGGCTGTACTGGTGGGGTCGATAGGGCTCGAACCTACGACCTCCACGATGTCAACGTGGCGCTCTGACCAGCTGAGCTACGACCCCAAGCACGAGATACAGTATACATCAGGTTCGCGAATAAGTCAAGGGATTTTTCAAACTTTTTCAATTTTTTGTCGTTTTCGCCTCCGGGAAGGAGCCGGAGCGGCACGCGCCGCCCCGGCTGTCCCTGAGGTTGCTTACCGTTTCAGGCGCAGCGTCTTGATCTCAAAGCCCCTGAAATCCAGCTCCAGCTGCCCGTTTTGAAGCTCCAGCGGCCGAAGCTCGCGCTCGAGCATGTCGCACTCCAGCGCGGACGTCGCCGGCAGGCCGAGCGTCAGCCTGGCATGGCAGGCCGCGTTCAGGCTCTCATAGACGCGCAGGATTACATCGCCGCTGCCGTCCTCGGCCTGCTTGATCGTCTCGATGATGACGTTGCCGAGGTCGCAGGAGGCCAGCGAGAAGTCCTCGCAGCGCCCCTGCGCGTGCTGAACGTCCACGTTGAGCTCGTAGCCCGCCTGAACGACACCGCTGGTGAGCAGCGGCCCGTCCCAGACGTAGTAGCTGTATGTGAAGCGGTGCTCGCCCTGGTCGGCGTGCAGGTCGGGGCAGGTCGCCGCGCGCAGCAGCGTCAGCGCGATCTCGTCGCCCAGCATGCTCACGCCGTATTTGCAGTCGTTGAGCACGGCCGCGCCGCGCCCCTCGTCGCACAGCGCCGTGTAGCGATGGTTGCAGACCTCGAAGCGGTCCGCGTCGTAGGGCCTGCTGCGGTGGGTCGGCCGGCGGACGTAGCCGAACTGAATCTCGTTGATGCCCTCCTCAGCGTGGATGCCCGTCGGGAAGGCCGCCTTGAGCAGCCTGTGGCGCTCATGCCACGCAACGGTCGTCTCAAAATCCACCTGCGCGCGGCCCGCCGTCAGCGAGATCACCTGCTCCAGCTGCGAATGGCTGAAGCTGCGCGTGACGCGCGCCCGGCAGACAAAGGGCGTGCATTCGATGAGCTCGATGCGGCTCTCCCCGTCCATCTGCGCGGGCGATGCCTCGACCATGCTGTCGATGTCCCAGGCGTCGAACTTGCGCGGCACATCCTTGTACAGGCGCAGCACGTTGCCCGGCGCGCTGATGCGCGCGCGGCCCGCCGCGTCGGTGCATTCGGTCATCTCGCCCCGCTCATTGAGCCTGACGCGCAGCAGGCCGTTCTCCATCACGACGCCGGTGCCGTCCATCCGGGCGGTCACGGGGCTGTCGGGCAGTGTCCGGTCGACGCGGCTCGTCGCGCCGCAGGGCGGAATGTCCGCAAACGCATAGCCCTCCTGCGTTTTGACGAGCGCGCGCCGCGTCCAGGGCAGGCTGCTGAACCAGGTCTCCCCCTCGCCCGCTGTGAAGCGGGAAAGCGCTCCGCGGATCATGCCGTCCGTCTCGCGGAGCACGGCGTCGTATTTCGCGCGCGCCTCCTCATAGACCCGGGCGATGGAGCTGCCGGGCAGGATGTCGTGGAACTGGTTGAAGAGCACGTCCTTCCAGCAGCGGTCGAGCTGCGCCAGCGGATACTCGCCCGCCGCCGCGCACCACAGCTCCGCCTCGCGCAGCGCGAGCTCGCTTTTGCGGTTACCGCGCTTGATGGCAGCCTGCGTGGTGTAGGTGCCGCGATGGCACTGGAAATACAGCTCGCCGACATAGCGGTTCTTCGGCGCGCCCTCCGCCGCGCAGTCCTCAAAGAGGCGCACAGGCGATTCGATCCGCACCCTCGGGATGCCCTCCAGATCGGCCTCGCGCCGGATGTATTCGATGTCGTCGCGTGTCGGGCCACCACCGCCGTCGCCATAGCCGAACGGCAGCAGAAAGCGCGTCAGGTCGCGCCGCTGCACGCGGTCGCGCCAGCGCCCGGCCACCGTCGCCGGATCCGTGCGGGAGGTGTAATCCATGTGCAGGAAGCTCGTGACCTCGCTGCCGTCCATACCGACCCAGGTGAAATAATGATACGGGAATCGGTCCGAGCCGTTATAGGTCCAGAAGATCTTCTGCGTCGTCAGGTATTTGACCCCGCAGCCCCTGAGAATCTGCGGCAGCACGGCGCTGTAGCCGAACGTGTCCGGCAGCCAGAGCAGCTCGCAGTCGACGCCGAATTCCTCCCGGTAGAAGCGCTTGCCATGCACAATCTGGCGGATCAATGACTCGCCGGAGGTCATGTTGGTGTCCGGCTCGACCCACATGCTGCCGTCGGCGATCCACTGTCCCGTGCGCGCCTTCTCCCTGATGCGCGCGTAGAGCGCCGGATAGAGCTCCTTGCAGACGAGGTATGCCTGCGGCTGGCTCTGCAAAAACCGGTATTCGGGGTAGAGCTCCATCAGCCGGATCTGCTGGGCGAACGTGCGCGCGACCTTGCGCTGCGTCTCCCGATACGGCCAGAGCCAGCAGATGTCCAGATGCGCGTTGCCGACGGCGTAAAACGCCGGCGCGGTGCTGCCGTTGCGTGCCGCCAGCGCGGGCGCCAGCAGCTTCCTCGCGCGCGCGTAGTCCGCCAGTCTGGCGGGGCGCTCCTGCTCAAAGTCGACCTCGAGCATGAACGCCTCCAGCGCCTCCTCGATCTTCGCCGCGCGCAGCGAGGCCGGATCGACCGAGGCGAGCGTATCCCTGAGCGTCGTCACGTCGAGCCAGAGCTGATAGGCTTCCTCATGCCAGATGCCCCAGGTCGTCCGCCCGACGCGCTGGCGCGGCTCGCTCTCATCCCGCGGCGCATAGTCGCCGGGGCGCACGGGGCCCGTCGCGCAGCCGCCCAGCGGGGATTCCGGATAATCGTGCCCCGCGTAGGCCTCCAGCAGCAGATGGAAGCGCTCATCGCCCCGCGCGCAGCGGGTCAGCACCTGGTCGCAGAGATAGTGGTGCGCCTCGCCGACCCACTCCGCACGCCGCGTGCCGAACGCCTCGCCGTCCACGAAGAGCGTCGCCTCGCCGCCCGTGCGGATGTCCATGACGATGGTCTGCCCCCTGGCCTCGGGCGTCAGCGCGATCTCCCCCCGGAACCAGGCGTATTCCCAGGTGCGCCCCCAGGGCGTCCCCGCGGGCATCGGCGCAAACGCGCCCCGCTCCGCCTCCTGCGGCGAGAGCATGTCCATCGTCGTCATGCCCTCCAGCGCGATCTCCCCGAGCGGCTCATAGAATTCCTGCCTGAGCGTCTGTATCCAGTGGGCCAGACGGTCTGTCCATTCGGGATTCATGCTTCTCCTCCTCCGCCTGCTTTACGCCGGCTCAATCTCCAGCACGACAGGCCAGGGGCTGCTCAGGCCCGGGGCGCTGACGTACAGCCCCGCCTCATCCTGCCGCCAGGCGACCGGCGCGTCATAGCCCAGCACGCGCACCTGCGCGATAGGCGCGCGCCAGAGTGGCCCGGGCGTGACCGAACGCACGAGGAACTGTCCGTCCGCCGGGCAGCGCAGCGCCGCGGCGTACAGTCGTCCATTGTTCACGGTAAAGCGGTAGTCCTGCGGCGTATAGCAGGGCGGCTTCTGGTCGGTGAATTCGCCCATCGGCGGATGGGTCGGCCCCTCGCCGAAGCGCTTCCAGGCCTTCGCGCCGCGGATGGCGCGGCCATTGACGCGCATCCACGCGCCCAGCTCTGTCAGAATGCGCCTGTCCCCGTCGGGGATCGTGCCGTCCGCCTTCGGGCCGATGTTAAGCAGCATGTTGCCGTTCTTGCTGACCGTATCCAGCAGCGTGGTGATGATCTCGTCCGTCGTCTTGTAGTCGAGCGAATCCGTGTGGCACCAGGAGTTGCGGGCCACGGCCGTGTCTGTCTGCCAGGCGAAGGGCACGATGCCCTCGAAGCCGCCGCGCTCGATCTCGGGGATGCAGGCGTCCGGCGGCATGGCGTCGTGCTTGATGCACAGGGCGACCTGCCTGCCCTGCCGTGCGCCCCAGTTGTAGTAAAACGCCGCGATGCGCTTGAGGTACGGCGCAAACGCGCGGTGCTGCACCCACCAGTCAAAGTAGATCAGCGCCGGGCAGTAGCGCACGATCAGCTCCGCCGTGCGCGCGAGCCAGTCATTCAGGTATTCCTCGCTGGGCGCGGGCTCGCTGAAGCGGTCCTCGTGATCCGCCGGCTCGGGCATCGCGGGCCAGTAGAGGTCGCCCTTGTGCAGCGGCTCATGGATATCGCTGTCAAACTCCCGCCCGTGGCACATGAACCACCAATGCTCCGCGCGGTGGCTCGAGGCGCACAGCTGCAGGCCCTGCCGCTCTGCCTCCGCCTTGAGCTCGCCGAGCACGTCGCGCCGGGGGCCCATCTGCGCGGCGTTCCAGCGTGAGAGGTCGCTTTGATACATCTGGAAGCCGTCGTGATGCTCGGCGACCGGGAAGAGATAGCCCGCGCCGGCCTCGCGGAACAGCGAAATCCATTCGGCGGGATCGAAGCGCTCCGCCCTGAACTGCGGAATCAGATCCTTGTAGCCGACCTCCCGCTGCGGCCCGTAGACGCGCAGATGGTGGGCATAGGCGGGCTTGTCCTTCATGTACATGTTGCGGGGATACCACTCGTCCGTCGCCGCGGGCACGCTGTACGCGCCCCAGTGGATGAAGATGCCCAAGCGGCTCCTTGTGAACCACTCAGGGATCTTCACAGCGGAAAGCGACGCCCAGTCCGGCTTGTACGGTCCCTGCGCGTTGACCTCGTCGACGAGGCGCAGCAGCTCCTGTTCGTTCATGCAGCATTCCTTTCCCGGAAAACGTGTTTGCTTTCCCTCATTTTTTCTTCTGAAACCGGCCTTTGTCCATCCATCCCGTTTCAATCGTAACCGCTACGCGGTCTGCTCTGAAACTACGTTCTTGATCGATTGGGATACGATAGGGCTGCCGCCCCATGACCTGCCTGAGGAATGATGTCCCTCAGACTCCCCTCTTCGCTACGCGCGCCTGCAAGCCATTCAGTCCTGTCTCAGGCCTTTTGCTCATTTGCCCAGTTCATGCGCCCGTAGCGCATCGTCAGCTCCTTCGCCAGCTTGCCGGCCTCCCTGGTGAGCTGGCCGGGCCTGAGGCGCCAGCGCCAGTTCTCCCCGACGGTCGAGGGCTGGTTCATGCGGCAGTCGTTCCCCAGGCCGAGGTAATCCTGCACTGGGATGATGCAGGTCTGCGCGCAGCTGCGCATCGCCGCGGCGATGAGGATGACGGGCATCTCCCTATCGCTGGCGTCCGGCACGCAGAGATAGTCGCGCACGAGCTTCTTCTCCTCCTCGGGGAGGCCCGCAAACCAGCCTGCGATCGTCTCGTTGTCGTGTGTGCCGGTGTAGACGACGCAGTTGCGGTCGTAGTTGTGGGGCAGGTAGTCGTTCGCCGCGCCCGTGTCGCCAACGTCAAAGGCGAACTGGAGCACCTTCATGTTCGGGAAGCCGCTCTCACGCACGAGCTGGCGCACGGAATCCGTCATCAGGCCCAGATCCTCCGCGATGAGCTGCCGGGGACCCAGGTTTTGCTGCATCGTGCGGAACAGATCCATGCCCGGACCCTTCTCCCAATGGCCATTGAGCGCGGAATCGCTGCCGTTGGGGATCGAGTAATACTCGTCAAACCCGCGGAAGTGGTCGATGCGCACGACGTCGTACATCTCAAAGCTCTGCCAGATCCGCGACATCCACCAGGAGAAGCCGCTGCGCCTGTGCACATCCCAGCGGTAGAGCGGATTCTTCCAGATCTGCCCCGTCGCGGAGAAGCCGTCCGGCGGGCAGCCCGCAATTGCCTCAGGGCGGCCGTCGGCGTCCATCTGGAACAGCTCGCTGTGCGCCCAGACGTCCGCGCTGTCCGGCGAGACGTAGATCGGCATGTCGCCGATGATCCGGATATGCCGGCTGTTCGCGTAGGCACGCAGCTTTTTCCATTGCTCGAAGAACTTGAACTGCATGTACTGCTGGAATTCCACGTCAAAGTAGAGCTCCCGGCGGTAGTAGTCAAGCGCGAAGCCCCAGTGCATGCGGATATCCTGCGGCCACTCCTGATACGGCGCGCCGCCGAAGAAGGACTTGACGGCCATGAACAGCGCGTAATCGGACAGCCACCAGCCGTTCTCCTGCACGAAGCGCTGGTACGCCGGGTTATGGCTGATGTCGCTGCGCTCATAGGCCAGGTGCAGCAGCGCGAAACGGCTCTCGTGGAGCTTGTCAAAGTCCACGCGCTCCTCCCTGTCGCCAAAGTCCGCCGCGTCGCATTCCGCCTGCGTCAGCACGCCCTCCTCGACCAGCGCCTCCAGGCTGATCAGGTAGGGATTGCCCGCAAAGGCGGAATACGCCTGGTAGGGCGAGTCGCCGGATTCGCCGTAGCTCGTCGGCCCCAGCGGCAGAATCTGCCAGTAGCTCTGGCCCGCCTCCGCGAGCCAATCCACAAAGTCATAGGCGCTTTTTGAAAAGCTGCCGATGCCGTATTTCCCCGGCAGGCTGGTCACGGAGAGCAGCACGCCCGCTCTTCTGTCCATCCAAACACTTCCCTTCCGTTTGTCACGGAGGCGCGCGGCACGCCCCTTCGGGCAGCGGTCTGCCGCAAGCGCTCCGGTCCCATCGTTCTTTCAGGCCGGGCCGACCGGCGTTCCGGTACTCCCTGCCCTGTTTCGGTTTTCTCTGACAAGACGAATTATAGGGGAATGCAGACGGCCTGTCAAGGAGCATGCGGCGCAGCCTTGCAATCCGCTTCGCGGGCTGTTATAATCGTTTTAGACAACACCATTTGAGGAGGAATCATCTCATGGCGCGCATTCTCGTGGAGGCCTGCTGCGGCTCTGCCGACGACGCGCTCGAGGCCGCGCGCGGCGGCGCGGACCGCGTCGAGCTGAACGCCGCGCTCTTTCTGGGCGGGCTGACGCCCAGCGCCGGCTCTCTGAAGGCCCTGCGCGAGCAGACAGACATCCCCGTCATGGTGATGCTGCGCCCGCGCGAGGGCGGCTTCTGCTACACGCCGCTCGAATTCCGCTCCATGCTCGCCGACGGGCGGCTGCTGCTTAAGTCCGGAGCGAACGGCCTCGTCTTCGGCTGCCTGCACGCGGACGGGACGGTCGACGAGGAGCGCGTGCGCGCGCTCGTCGAGCTTGCCGGAGACCGGGAGACGGTCTTCCACCGGGCCATCGACGTCGTGCCGGACTGGCGCGCCGCGCTGGATGTGCTCATCCGCCTGGGCGTGACGCGCGTGCTGACCAGCGGCCAGGCGCCCGCGGCGCTCTACGGCGCGGACGTGATTGCGCAGATGCGCCGCCACGCGCAGGGGGCTATCGAGATCCTGCCGGGCGGAGGCATCACGCCGCAAAACGTGCGCCGGCTGCTCGGGCTCACCGGCTGCACGCAGGTGCATCTCTCCCAGCGGCGCAGCGTGTCGGATCCCTCGACCTGCGCAAACCCCGACATCCACTTCGGCGGCGCGCTCTATCCGCCGGAGGACAGCTACAAGCGAACCGACGCCGCCCGCTTCCGCGCGATGCGGGAGGCGCTCGACCAATAAATTCCAGGAGGTCTTGGACATGTACGCGATCATCGGCACATGGAAAATGTCCCTTCAGGGGCTGACGGAGGCCCGCGACATGCTCGCCTGCGGCAGGAACGCCGCGGACGCCGTCGAGCGCGCAATCATGTGCGTGGAGGATAATCCGGCCTATGTCTCGGTCGGCTACGGCGCGCTGCCCGCCCGGGACGGGCGCGTGCTGCTCGACGCCGGCTGGATGGATGGGCAGACGCTGCGCGTCGGCGGCGTCATGGCTGCCGAAAACCTGCGCAACCCCATCCGCGCGGCGCGCCTGCTCTGCGGGCGGGAGACCAACTGTCTGCTTGCCGGTCGCGGCGCGGAGCAGTTCGCCGTCAGCGCGGGGCTTCCTCTGCGCGACATGCGCACGCAGGGCTCGCAGGCTCGCTGGCGCGAGGCGATGCAGGCGCTTGCCGACGAAGAGCCGTTGACGGCCTACCGCGGCCACGACACCGTCTGCGTCATCGGTCTGGACGCGCAGGGGCGGATGGTCGCCGGCACGTCGACCTCCGGTCTGTTTCTCAAGGAGCCGGGGCGCGTCGGCGATTCGCCGCTCGTCGGCTCCGGCTTCTACTGCGACGCCCGATACGGCGGCGCAGCGGCGACCGGCCTGGGCGAGGACATCATGCGCGGCTGCCTGTCCTATGAGGCCGTCTCGCTGATGCGCCGGGGCGCGAGCGCGCAGGAGGCCTGCGAGGAGGCGCTTCGCGGCCTCAGCGACACCCATCGCCGTCTGGGCGAGGACGCGGGCAGCGTCAGCCTGATCGCCCTCTCCGCGCAGGGCGGCTTCGGCGCGGCAACGACGCTGCCGCTCTTCCCCTTCGCCGTGGGCAGCGCGCAGGGCGCCTATCTGTGCGCCGCGCGCACGACGCCCCAGGGGCTTGCCATCGGCCCCGCCGCGCCGGAGGAGCTCGACGGCGTGGACTGATGCCCCTCCGTCATCTCATGTTCAGAAAGGAGCATGTCTATGGATACCCTCTACTTCGGCGTTGACATCGGCGGAACGGCCACCAAGTTCGGCGCGTTCACGGCCGAGGGTGTCAAGCTGTCCCAATGGGAGATTCCCACGGACACGGCGGATCAGGGGGCCCGCATCCTGCCGGCCGTCGCCTCCGAGATTCGCCGCTATGCGGAAAACGACCTGAGCCGCGTCGCGGGCGCAGGCGTCGGCATCCCCGGACCGGTGCTGCGCAACGGCCGCGTCGAGCGCTGCGTCAACCTGCACTGGAGCGACTTCAACCCCGCGCGCGAGCTCTCCGCGCTGCTGGGCGGCGTGCCCTGCTTCGCGGGCAACGACGCGAACATGGCGGCGATGGGCGAATACTGGCAGGGCGGCGGCCGCGGCGCGCACAGCGTCATCCTCATCACGCTGGGCACGGGCGTGGGCAGCGGCATCATCCTCGACGGCAAGGTCGTCTACGGCGCGCACGGTCTGGGTGGCGAGGTTGGCCACACGCTCTGCGACCCGGACGAGCCCCTGCCCTGCAACTGCGGGCGCATCGGCTGTCTCGACCAGATCGCCTCGGCCACCGGCATCGTCCGCCGGGCAGAGCGCATGCTCGCCGCCTGCGACACGCCCAGCGCGCTGCGCAGCCTCGAGCGCATCACGGCGCGGGACGTCTTCGACGCCGCGAAGGCCGGGGACGCGCTGGCCGCGCAGGTCGCGGACATCTGCATGGATTTCCTGGCGAAGAGCCTCTCGATGCTCAGCTGCGTGATCGACCCGGAGCTGTTCATCATCGGCGGCGGCGTCTCCAAGGCCGGCGCGTACCTGATCGACCTGGTCACGCGCCACTACAACGAATACGCCACGCTCAGCGAGCAGAAGGCCCGCATCGTGCTGGCCGAGCTGGGCAACGACGCCGGCATCTATGGCACGGCGAAGCTCGCCATCGACAGCACGCGCTGAGGGACTTCGCCCCTTGACCCCATATTCGCTTCGCGCGTATTGAAGCAATTCAGTACAAAATCCGTATAAAATCGCCGCCGCAGGCTTTCCCCGCGGCGGCGCTCTTTTGGTGGAAGAAAAGGAAAACGGTCAGGCGCTCAGCCCTCCGCGTCCTCGGTCGCGGGGATGCCCCTGTGCTCGACCGGGGTGGAGAAGACGATCTGCGTGCGCGTGCGCCCGAAGCGGTGCAGCTGGTTGATGAACTGGTCGAGCTCCTGCGTCGTATGGAAGCAGACCTTGATGAGCATCGAATAGTCGCCCGTGACGCAGTTGCACTCCATCACGTTGGGCACGCTCTCGATGTATGGATAGAACTCCGGCTTCTGGCTCGGCTCGACCTCCAGATTGATGAAGGCCTTGATCTGGTAGCCCATCGCGGCGCTGGAGAGCTGCGCCTGGTAGCCCGTGATATAGCCAGCGGTCTCGAGGCGCTCAATGCGCGCGCTGACGGCCGGCGAAGAAAGAAAGACCTGCTCGGCGATCACCTTGAGCGGCGTTCTCGCGTTTTCCTGCAGGATGGTCAGAATGCGGCGATCGATATTGTCCATGAAAGCTCTCCGTTTCCTTCGTTCTGTCAATTCATGTGAGTACGTTGTATGGAATTCATATAAAAAAGAGGATACCACTTTCCAACCCAATTTTCAAGCCTTTTGAAGAAAGAAAAGAAAGATAACTTACGCCATTTCGAGTCTCGTGTTCCTTTTGTCCCGCCTTCCGCGCGAAAGAAAAGCGGGAGCGCCGCAGGCCTTCCCCTCGGCGCTCCCTGTGTTTACACGATGAAAAAGTATCCAACCAGCGCCAGCACAGCCAGCACCAGCAGACAGACGGGCACGATGGTGATCAGTGCGGCGATGAGCATGGCGGCGAAATCGCCCTTCTCCATCACGTCGATGGGCGGGGTTTCATCCCTGCCCAGGGGCATGGACTCGCGCTTCTCTCTCTCCAGCTCGCGAAAGCGCACATAGCGCCCGTGAAACGGAAGCCGCACGGCATTCCCTCCTTTTCATCTCAGCTCCCGCGCTCTTCGCTGCCAAGCGGATGATGGCAGGCGACGAAGTGGCCCGGGGCCATCTCCGTCCACTGCGGCACGGCATGCTTGCAGATCTCCGTGCAGCGGCTGCAGCGCGTGTGGAACTTGCAGCCCTCCGGCGGATGCACGGGGCTGGGGATGTCGCCCTCCAGAATGCGCAGCTCCTTGTTCGCGTCGATGTCGGTCGTCGGAATGGCCGCCATGAGCGCCTCGGTGTAGGGATGCAGCGGATGGTCGAAGATCTCCTGCGTCTCCGCGAGCTCGACCATGTTGCCCAGGTACATGACGCCGATGCGGTCGGAGATGTACTTGACGACGGAGAGGTCGTGCGTGATGAACAGATACGTCAGGTTGCTCTGCTGCTTGAGGTCGTAGAGCAGGTTGATGATCTGGGACTGGATGGACACGTCCAGCGCGGAAACCGCCTCGTCGCAGACGACGAACTTCGGCTTCACAGCCAGACTCCGGGCGATGCCGATGCGCTGGCGCTGGCCGCCGGAGAACTGGTGCGGGAACCTGTGCAGGAAATAGCTCGCCAGGCCCGCGTCCTCCATCACCTTGACGATGTACTGCTGCATGCGCTCGTCGTTCTTCTTGAAGAAGCCGTGCGCCAGCAAGCCCTCGCCGATGATGTTGCCCACGGTCATGCGCGGGTTGAGCGAGGAATACGGGTCCTGGAAGATGAGCTGCAGGTCGCGCCGAAGCTGGCGGATCTCGCTGTAATTGAGGCGGGCCAGGTCGATGCCCTCGTCGCGCAGCGCCTCGTATTTGTCGAAGGCCTCCTCGCCCTCGTGCGGCCTGCGCAGCGCGTCCAGCTGCTCGCGCACGGCGGCGATCTGGCTGTTCAGCTCCTCGATCGCTCCGTCGATGACGGCGGCCTTCTGGCGCAGGGTTTCGATCTTCCTGCGGCGGCTGTCGGCCTTCTGGCCGGCCTTCTCCGCCTTCTCAGCGTAGAAGGTCTCGTCGTCGATGTCCAGCTGCACCTCGCTGCGCTTGGCGCGCGCCTTGCAGCGCTGGCTCGCGAGATGATACTCCTTGAGGAAGAGCGCGACAGGCTCCTTGATGTCCTCCACCGCGACGAAGCCGCCGATGAGGTTGGCCATGTCCAGCAGCGCGTCGTTCATGTCCTTGTAGGCCTTGTCGACGTCGTTGCTCTTCCTGTACTTCTCCTCGCCGTCCGGCAGGGCATCGTATTCCCTTTTGACGGTTTCGTAGGTCTTCGTGAGCTCGCGCCACTTCGCGCGACGCTTGTCGATCGTCTCGAGCGTCTTTTTGACGTACACCGGCGCGATCTCGTCGAGCGTGCGGCCATAATACATCGTGCGGCCGTCGGTCTGGCGGTAGAGCTGCAGCAGCGTACGGCCCAGGGTCGACTTGCCGCAGCCGCTCTCGCCGACGAGGCCGAAGGTCTCGCCCTCGTAGATATCCAGCGTGATGCCGTCGTTTGCCCGGACGAACAGGCCCTTCTTCTTCAGCGGGAAATACTGCTTGAGGTTGCTGACGCGGAGCAGCACCCTCTTCCCAGACTCATTTGAGGTTTGCACGGCGCTCCTCCTTTCTGGCATAGAAGCAGCGAACCTGCTGATTCTCGCTCACGTTCACAAGCTCCGGCTCCTCCTCGAGGCAGCGCTGCTGGCAATACTTGCAGCGCGGGGCGAATTTGCAGCCCTTGGGCAGGTTCAGCGGATGCGGCACGGCGCCGGGAATCGACTCCAGCCGCGTGTTCGCCGGGGTGTCGAGCCTCGGGATGGAGACCATCAGGCCCTCAGTGTAGGGATGGGAGAATTCGCTCTCGCTGAAGATCGTGCGCGCCGGCGCCATCTCGACGACCTGGCCGCAGTACATGACGGCGACGTCATCCGCCATCTGCGCGATGACGCCGAGGTCATGCGTGATGAAGAGGATGCTGGTGCCGTGCTCGCGCTTGAGGTCGTTCATCAGCTTGAGGATCTGCGCCTGGATCGTCACGTCCAGCGCGGTGGTCGGCTCGTCCGCGATGAGCAGCTTCGGCTTGCAGGCCAGCGCCATCGCGATCATGACCCTCTGGCGCATGCCGCCGGAGAGCTGATGCGGATACTGCTTGGCGACGACCTCCGGGTTGGGGATCTTCACATCCGCGAGCATCTCGATGACCTTTTTCTTGGCCTCCTCCTTGGAGAGGCCCTGGTGGATGATGAACGGCTCCGCAACCTGGCGCTCGACGGTGAACACCGGGTTGAGGCTCGTCATCGGCTCCTGGAAGATGACGGAAATGTCGTTGCCGCGGATCTTCTGCATCTCCGCGATGGAGAGCTTCGTGAGCTCCTTGCCGTCAAAGACGATGCTGCCGCCCGCGATATAGCCGTTGCCGTCGAGCAGCTTGAGCATGCTCATCGCGGAAACGCTCTTGCCCGAGCCGCTCTCGCCGACGACGCCGAGCGTCTTGCCCGGCTCGACCGAATAGGAAACACCGTTGACCGCCTTGACCACGCCGCGCTTGGTGGTGAAGAAGGTCTTCAAATCACGCATTTCTAGCAGTGCCATATAGCTTCTTCCCCTCCTTACCGTTCAAGCGCCTTCGGGTCGAGCGCGTCGCGCAGGCCGTCGCCAATCAGGTTGATGCAGATGGTGCAGATACCGAAGATCAGCGCCGGGAACACCCACTGCCACCAGTACTGCTGGATGACGATGGAGTTGTTCGCGCCGTTCAAAAGGTTGCCCCACGTCGGCGTGGGCAGCGGAATGCCGAAGCCCAGGTAGGACAGCGTCGATTCCGTCAGCATGCAGGTCGCAAAGTCGAGCGTCATGGAGACGATCAGCAGGGAGACGACATTGGGCAGGATGTGCCTGAAGACGATCGTTCCCTCGCGGATGCCCATCGCCTTGGCGGCGGTGACGTATTCCATCTCGCGCTGGGCCAGAATCTGCGCACGCACGAGGCGGCAGGTCGGCACCCAGGAGAGCACGCCCAGCACGACCATGATCAGATACATGCGCTGCGTCGGGTCGAGCCTTGTGCCGATGACGGCGGAGAGGATCATCGCGAACGGGATGAACGGCAGGCCGCCGACGATCTCCGCGATACGCATGATGATGATGTCCAGATGGCCGCCGAAGTATCCGGCCAGGCCGCCGAAGAGCACGCCCAGGATGGTCGCGATGACGACCGAGATCGCGCCGACGGTCATCGTCACGCGGCCGCCGTTGACGATGCGCGTGAGCATGTCGCGGCCGAGGCTGTCGGTGCCCAGCGTGAAGCCCTTGAGGCCCCAGGTGTAGAGCTTGCCGTCGCTGCCCAGCGCATAGTTCTGATAGTTGCTCACGAAGATGCGCTCGATGTTATCGGCGCTGTTGACGGCGTCCGGCACGTCAATCTGGTGATACTTGTTGTTGCCCCAGGAGACGACGTCGCCGTTTTCCAGCAGTGCCGTGTAGTGGTAGCGGCCGCCGTAGAGGTGCACCGGCTTGCTGGAGAGCTCCGGCACATCGGCCTCGCCCTTGGTCGCGTTGCCCCAGACGACGATCTGCCCGTCCTCCGTGATGGCCGCGACGCTCTTGCTCGTCGAGGCGATATCCACGACGGTCTTGCCCTTGAGCTCCGCCGGAATCTTGGCGAAGGGGGAATTCTTGTCCTTGTAGCCCGTGTAGGCGACGGTGCCGTCCGTCAGCAGGGCGATGTATTCATTTTCGGTGAGCGCCACCTTGGCGATCTTGCCCTCGTACTTGGAGCGCAGCTTGATGTCGGCCATGTTGCCGTTGCCCCAGAGGTAGAGGTTGCCGTCGGAGGTCACGATCGCGGAGAACTGGTTGCTCGCCTCCAGCTGGATGACGTCCCAGGCATCGCCGCCCTTCTTCATCGCCTTGGTCATGTCGGAGGAGAACTTGTCCTGCTGGAGCCTCGTGTTGCCCCAGACGTAGACCTGGCCGTCCTCGCCCACGGCGACGCAGTGGTCGGTGCCCGCGGCGATATAGGTGAGGTCGGCGTCCAGCACCTCCTGCGGGATGTCCGCCATGTCGATCTTGTCGGTCACGCGGGTATGGCCCCACATATAGAGATTGCCGTTCACGTCTGTGCCGATGCCGTAGGTGTTGCCGGAGGCGATATCGGCAATGCCGGTCTCCAGCAGCTCCTTGGGCACGGACATCATGTCGTTGGAGGGCGGCAGGTTGGTCAGCGAGGCGTCCTGGTCGGACAGGTCGAGCGGCCAGTAGTGCGGCCCGACGATGACAAACACGAAGATCGCCAGAAAGACGATCAGGCCCAGCATCGCCAGCGGCTTATGCACAAAGCTCTGCACCATCGCGCGCATCGGGGTCTGGATCTTCTCCTCATCCTCCAGGGAAATCTCCGAGCGGTCCCCGAGGAAGCAGCGCTTGAGCCAGCGAACGAGGAAGAATTCTTTTTTCTTGTTGCTCATGTTTCTTCCTCCTTACTTGTCCACGCGCACGCGCGGGTCGACCAGGCCATAGCTGATGTCCATCAGCAGCGAGCCGATGAGCGAAACGACCGTGTAGAACATCTGAATCGCCAGCACCAGCTCAAAGTCGAGGTTGTTCAGGCCCGTCCAGTAGAGCTTGCCCATGCCGTTGAGGGAGAAGGTGTTCTCGATGATGACGGAGCCGGAGAAGATGCTGATGAACCAGCCGATGATCGAGGTGATGATCGGCAGCAGCGCGTTGCGCCACGCGTGGGAATAGATGACGACCTTCTCGCGCAGGCCCTTGGCGCGCGCCGTGCGGATGTAGTCCATGCTCAGCGCGTCGATCATCGCGCTGCGGACGTAGCGCGTCATGCCGCCCAGCGAGGCGAACGTCCCGGCAGCGTGATGTGATAGAGCATGTCGATGAATTCATCCCAGCGTGTCGCGTAGATCGCGCCGGGCGTCTTCGTGCCGGAAATCGGGAAGATGCGCCAGTGTACGCAGAAGAAGAACATGAAGATCAGCGCAATGATGTAGATGGGCAGGCTGTAGCCCAGCATCGTGACGACCTGCACGCCGTTGTCGATCTTCCTTCCCTTGTGTACGGCGCAGTAGATGCCCAGCGGGATCGTGATGCCCAGGGCCAGGATCGTCGAAAAGATATTGATGAAGATCGTGTTGCCCATCGGCGCGGCGATGACATCCACCACGTCCTTCTTGAAGAACTGCGAATAGCCAAAGTTGCCCTGAAGCAGGCCGTTGAAGCCGCTGCCATCCACCTCGGGCCACAGGCCCATCCAGCGCATGTAGCGGATGACCAGCGGATCGTCCAGGCCCATCTTTTTGCGCAGCTGCTGATACATCTCCTCATACTCTGCGGGCTTGAGGCTCGTCTTCTGCGCCTCCAGCTCCGCGCGGGCGGGATCTGTGGGAATCAGGTTGTACAGTGCATACATCAAAAACGATACGATGAGAAACACCAGCGCCATGTAGCCGATACGCTTGGCGATATACTTGCCCATCTCATCCATCCTCTCTATATTGGTATTGGAAAAGCCGGGAACAAGGACTCTGCCTTTATCCGCGCGGCAGAGACCGCCCCTCGTCAAGGGCACAGCCCTTATTCCAGGACTAAACCGGCATGATGCCGGCTGCATCTCCGACGAAATGTCATCAATCCCCTTGCCTTGCGGCCGAGGCCGGAGCTTTGCAGAGGGACTTACAGAGTGAACCGGCATGATGCCGGTTGCATCTCCGACGAAATGTCATCAATCCCCTTGCCTTGTGGCCGAGGCCGGAGCTTTGCAGAAGGACCTTCATAGTAAACCGGCATGATGCCGGCTGCATCTCCGACGAAATGTCATCAATCCCCTTGCCTTGTAGCCGAGGCCGGAGCTTTGCGGAAGGACTTTCACAGTAAACCGGCCCGCCTCAGGCGGCACGAACCGGGAGCTTTCGATATCAAAGAAGAAGAGGGCGGGCGCAGCGCCCGCCCTCTTGCATTTTCGGGGTATGAAAGAGATTACTCGGCAACGGTGCAGTAGAGGATCGCCTGCTGGAATTCCCAGAAGGAATCCTGCTCATAGCCCTCGAGCCAATCCGGATAGACCGTCATATACACGTTGGAGTACAGCGGGATCTGCGGCAGCTCGTTGTTCCAGAGCATGACGAACGCCTTCCAGTAGGTCATGTAGGTCTCCACATCGTCGGACTCCACGCCATAGACCATGTTCATGGAGAGCGCGTCGAGGGACTGGTTCATCAGGCGGTTGAGGTTGTAGCCCTGCGCCATCATGTCCGGATCGAGCGTCCACTCGTAGGAGTAGTCGTAAGCCGGGTTAAAGTTGGACGCCAGGTTGTACATGCCATAGGTCGGCACGGCGTACTTGTCGCCCTGGGAAGCGTCACGATAGTAGTAGTTGAGCAGCTCGGTGAACGTCATGACGTTCTGGTTGATCTGCATGCCCGCGGCAGCGGTCTGCTCGCCCTGCGCCAGCATGACGTTGAGCAGCTCGGACACCGGGTTGCCGTCAGAGGCGGACCACTCGATGATCAGCGGCATCAGGATGGTGCCGTCGGCGAGGGTCACGTTATGCGCATAGTTGCCGGCCTCAGCGGCGGTAACCTTCTTGTGGCGGATGTGGCCCTCGGTCCACTCGGCGCCAGTCTCGTCATAGATCCAGCCGTCGTTCACCAGCAGCTCCACAGCGCCGTTGGGATCGTACTCATAGGTGTTCAGGGAGAGCTCGAGCCACTCCTCGGCATCCTGGAACTGCCACAGGCCGGTGCCGTACGGGCCGTTGACGACGGAACCCCAGCCCTTGCAGAAGGTGTTGGCGAACTCGTTGCGATCCAGCAGCTTCGCAATCGCATGACGGACAGCCTTGAACTGGGTCGGTCCAAAGTCGCACTGGAAGTTGATCATGCCGTAGCCGGCGCGGTCGAAGGTCGTGTAGCCGAAGCCGCCCGCTTCGACGATGTCCATCGCGTTGTTGATGTCGTCGCCGTCGGTGATGGTGTCATAGAAGTTGAACGCGCCAGTCTTGAGCTGATCCGCCCAGGTCGCATCCTCAGCACGGAGAATGACGATCTTCTCGATGGACGGCTTCTGGCCCT
Source organism: Clostridiales bacterium (assembly GCA_004555535.1). Taxonomy (GTDB): domain Bacteria; phylum Bacillota; class Clostridia; order Christensenellales; family Aristaeellaceae; genus Ventricola. The sequence goes on along the minus strand of SFHU01000031.1, from coordinate 23,588 downwards.
CGAAGTTGCCCGCGTAGTTCTCGTTGATGGTGAAGGTCGCCTGCAGAGCAGCCTTGTCAAACGCGATGAGGTTGTACGGGCCCGCAGAGACACGGTCCTCGCCAGCGTTGAAGCGGGCGTACTCAAGCTGCTTCTCGATATTCTCCTTGGTGAAGTCGCCCGCAATGTAGGCGCCCTCGCCGTCATCCTTGACCTCCAGGCCCTCGCCCAGCCAGTACTTGATGCTGAACGGAGCGTCCGCAACGTAGGCCAGATCGTAGAAGTACGGGATCTTGTCGGCCACGATGGTCACGGAGTAGGTGTAATCGTCAATGAGGTGGATGCCGGAAACTGCGGTCGCGGTGCCGTCATAATACTCCTGGCCGCCGACATAGGTCAGATAGCCGGTCAGCTTCGCGCCGGTATCGGTCGCCACGGAGGAGCAGGAGAAGATCATCGGCCAGAGGAAATCCTTGGCGGTGATGGCCTCGCCGTTGTTGTAGACCAGACCCTCGTTGATCGTCACGGTGTAGGTCTTGGTGCCGTCGTCGTTGACGACGCTATCAAGATTCGCGCAAACGGTCGGGTTGATGACATACTCGCCGCCCTGGTTGGTGGTGGTGACGGAGTAGTCGTTGGTGAGGTCACGGATCATCTTGTCCGTGGCGTTGTTCGTCCACCAGGCGCTCGGCGCGAAGTCGCCGCCGATCTCGGTGGAAGCACCGTAGACGATGGTGCCTTTCTCGATGGTGTCCTCGGCAAACGCCACGACGCCCACAGACAGGAGCATGGCGATGGCCAGAACCAGAGAAAGAATCTTCTTCATGGAAAAAACCCTCCTTATTATTTTTTATATCTATCCGCGGGACGGACCCGCATCAAAATATACCCCTTGATAAAGAATGCCCCAGGCAGTCCCGGTCTCCCGGAATGCTTCAGGCGTTCTTCTCCTCATCCTTTTCCGTGTCATCCACCTCGATGCCCAGCACCTGCGCGATGCGGGGAATCTGCTCGCGCCCGGGGCGCTTGCCATGCAGAATGCGGCTGATCTGAACGGGGCTCGTGCCAACGCGGCGGGCGAGTTCGCGCGCATCCATGTTCATTTCGAGCAGGCGGATTTTCACCCTGCGCCCGAACGGCGTGATCTCGCTCGTCTGTCTCATGGCCCCTCCATTTCGCTTCGCTGGTTAAATGAATTCACCTGCATGCCGCATTCGGTTAAGCGGATTAACCATTACATCATACATGCTTTTACACAGTCTGTCAAGTCAAAAAACAGATTTCATACGCGGATGGCACAAAAAAATCTTCCAGTTCAGGACACGATTGCCTATCAGTTTACTAAATAATGCAGCAGATTATTTCCCTGCGGCGAGGATCTTCTCCCAGGTCTCCTCCGTGACGGGGATGCCCTCGCGCATATTCCTTTCGCGCACGGCGGGCAGGTTTTCGCCCGGCGCATGCACGCCCTTTCCGCCCTGCGCGGGCTTGAGGCTGTCAAGGAACGCGATCGTGCGCTCCATCTGCGCATCAGCCTCGTTTGCGTCGACCAGCGCCGCGTAGTTGATGCAGATGAACACCTGACTCATGCCGCGCTCGCCCTCCGCCGGCGTGCCGATCTCAAGCGCCGTGCGCCCCAGCGAGAGCGTGGAGGCGAGCATGTCGAGCATGATCGACAGCGCGCTGCCCTTCCACTGGGCCATCGGCAGCATCAGGCCGCTCTTGCAGATCTCGCCCGGGTCGCAGGTCAGCTCGCCCCGGGTGTCGTAGCCGATGGGGCTGTCGAGCATCTCGCCCTTCTGCGCCATGATCTCGAGCTTGCCGTAGGCATACTGGCTGACGGCCATGTCCATGACGAGGCTCCCCCGCTTGCGCGGCAGCGCGATGGTCACGGGGTTGTTGCCCACGGAGGGCTGCTTGGCGCCGTAGGCCGTCAGGTTCATGCAGGTATTCGTAAAGCACAGGCCGGCCATGCCCGCGTCAGCCATCATCAGTCCGTAGCGGCCGGCGCGCAGCCAGTGGCTGTTGTTGCGCAGCGCGATGCAGGCGATGCCATGCGTCTTCGCCAGCTCGATCGCCCGGCGCGTGACCTGCTCGGCGATCAGCGGGCCGACGCCGAAGTGCGCGTCCCAGACCTCCAGGCCGCCGATGCCGGAGACGCGCTCCGCTTCGGTGATGCTGCGGTCGCACAAGCCGCTGTCCATGTCGCTCAGATAGCGCGGATAGCGGTTCATGCCGTGGCTGTGGACGCCGTCGCAGGAATTCCCCGCGAAGATCTCGGCAAAGCGGCGAGCCTTGTCCTCGGGCATGTAGCGAAGGAGCCCGCGCTCCATGGCCTCGACGGCCTGCTCATAGGTGACGGTCAGCATGTCGTTTCCTCCTTATGGGTTGTCACGGGTAAGCATGGGTTGTCGTTTTTTGCGGCTCAGGCCTTGCCCTCCGCGGAGGGCGTCCCGGAGGAAGCGGACCGCTTCTTCCTCCTGCGCCCGCTGATTCTGCGGCAGGCTCGAAAGAGCCTGTCCTCGATTTTCGCGCTGTGCTTCATCATCAGATAGAAGACAGTGGCCATCGGCACAGCCAGCACGGCCCAGGCCCAGGCGGGCATCGCAATCGCGCCGCTGCCCACCAGCGCGGCGAAGACGAGGCCCCACGGCCTGGCCAGCGCCATGATCGCGGCGAAGCGCCGCAGCGGAATCGTCGTCAGCCCGGCGAGGATACACAGGATGTCGTCGGGGAAGAACGGGAAGAGCATCGTCAGGAAGAGGAACATGTCCTGCTTCTCCTCGATGACGGGCAGGTATTTTTCCATCACACTCCGGTCGACGAAGCGCTGCACGGCGTCCCGCCCCAGCCGCCGGGCCGCGCTGAACATGACCAGCGAGCCCGCGAGCACCGCCAGCACGCCGAGAAAGACCGCTTCCCAAAAGCCGAGCGCCAGCGCGCCCGCCATCATCGTCACGTTGCTGGGGATCGGCGCGATGATGACGCTCATCATCTGGAGCAGAAAATACACGACGCCGGCCCACGCGCCCGTTTGATCGATGAGCGCGCGAAGCTCCTCCACGGAGCCGAGCCTTTTAAGCCAGCCCCCGCGCCAGAGCGTGAGCAGCACGGCCGCGAGCGCCGCCAGTACCACGAAAGCCAGAAGCGCCCTGCGCGCCCGCCTCCCGCGTCTGTCGTTTCGTTTCATGGTTTCCTTCCTTTATAGTATGAGACGAAATCCTCTGTTTTGTCTGATACCCTTTTCAAATCAATCCGGGCCTCGGGTAAATCCACCGTCAGGTAACGCTTTGCTCCCTGACTGCTTTTACAGAATGGCTTCGCCATCAAGGCGTACGTTGGGCTGCCGCCCAAACCCACTTGGGGCTCTGCCCCAATCCCCGCAAGGGATTTCATCCCTTGACCCTTCTTCGCTTCGCGGCGGTATCCGTTTCGCTCAGAGCACCTCGATGGCGATGGTATAGCCGAAGGTGAAGAGCACGAGCAGCGCCGCGCTCAGCGTCAGGGCCGCCGCATGAGCGCCCCTTCCCCTGACCATCTGTGCCTTGAGCATGGGCAGCGGCGCAAGCGCGAACAGATAGCGCGGGCCCGAGAGCAGCCACGTCGGTGCGAGCACGACGGCGACATAGACAAAGCTGTACGCCGCCCAGTCAAACGGCAGCGCGTCGACGCAAAACGCCAGCAGCAGGAAGACGAACGCCATCGCCGCCAGCTGCGCGCCCCAGGAGAAGAACCAGTCGCCCTCCTCCAGGCTGCCCAGCAGATAATACACGGTGTTGGAGACGGAGCCCCAGAAGGTGCCGGGCTCCTGGAACCAGTTCTCCCGCTGATAGGTCATGTACATCAGTGCATCGCCGGTGACGATCCAGTTGATCGCCCAATAGACAAACAGCCCGGAGAACACGATCAGCATCTGTCCCGCGCAGCGCAGCACGGCGCGCATGGTCAAGCGCGCCTTCGGGATGCCGGCGAGCAGCTCGATGAGAAACAGCCCCGCGACGATCACGCCGGGCATCCGCGTCAGCGCCGCGCCCATGCCGCACAGTGCCGCCAGCCAGGGCCGGCCCCGGCGCAGCAGCATCATCGTGGCAAGCGTCATGCAGAGGAAGAGCGCCTCCGTGTAGCAGCAGTTCAGAAACACGCTCAGCGGGCTGAGCAGCAGATAGGCGACGGAGAGCTTCGCCGTCCGCGCGCCATACGTCTCATACGCCAGGCTGCAGACCATCGCGGAGGCCGCCGCCGAGCAGGCCAGCGAGATCAGCAGTCCGGAGGCGAAGACATTCCCGCCCGTCAGCGGCGAAAGCAGGCGCATCAGCAGCGGATACAGCGGGAAGAAGACGAGCCTGAGCCGCTCGTCGCCCACCGCCGTGTAGCCCTCCAGCGCGATGCCGGTGTAGTGCCGGGTGTCCCAATGCACCCAAAGCAGGGGCAGCGTCTCAAGGAATCCGCCCGACTCCCCCATCGCACGGCGCATCGCGTAGGCGAGCAGGTAGACAAGCGCCCGGCTGAGCAGCGCAGCTCCCGCGGCGGCGAGCAGCGCGCGCGCCGGTGCCCGGCCCGGCAGCTCATCCGCCGGACGCACGGGCGTGAAGGGATCCTCCTGCCCGCGCAGCACGCGGATCAGCCGCGCCAGCAGCCGCAGAGCGCAAAGGCCCATCAGCGCGATGGACACCCCGGCCGCCGCTGTGGGCAGCCATGTGCGAAGCGCGTCGGTCATCTGGGCCTTCTCCCCGGCTTCTGCGGCTTTTTCGGCGGCTTGTAGGCGTCGTGCATGTCCACACGCGGCGGCAGCGCCTTCAGTCCGGTGATCTCATCCTCCTCGGGCTCGATCATCCGGGCCATTTTGGCCATCAGGCCGCCGTCCCTGGCCGTCTTCTTCTCCCGGGCAGGGGCGGCAGGCTCCTGCGGCACGGACGTCTCCGCCTGCGGCCAGGCAGGGGGATCGGGCAGCTCGCCCACGGCGTCCCCGGCGACATAATCGCTGTAGGTCGCGCCGCTGCGGACGCTCCTGCGGCGATGGACGGTCGGGGACTCCTCCTCCCGCTGTCCGGCCTCAAACTCGGCCTGCGCCTGCCGGCGCGCCATCTCCGCGTCATAGGCCGCCTTCTGCCGCTCATATTCCGCCATATCCCGCTCATACTGCGCCTGCTGGCGCTCGTATTCCGCAAGCTGACGCTCGTATTCCTCCTGTGCAAGCCGCGCCTGCTCCGCCTCGTATTCCTCCTGCGCAAGCCGCGCCTGCTCCGCCTCGTAGGCCTCCTGCGCAAGCCGTGCCTGCTCCGCCTCGTAGGCCTCTTGCGCAAGCCGTGCCTGCTCCGCCTCGTAGGCCTCCTGCGCAAGCCGCGCCTGCTCCGCCTCATAGGCCCGGCGTGCCTCTGCCTGCTGGCGTGCCTCCTCCTGCATCTGCTGCTGCCAAGCGTCGATCTCCGCGCGGCGGCGCGCTACCTCGGCGGCGCCCGGCCCTTCGCTGTGCACGGCCGCATAGCGCTGCGTGTCGCTGCTGACCGGCGCAGCCGTGCTCACCGCGCCGTAGCGCATGCCCGGATACGCGCCCAGCGCCTCGTCCGGCACGCTCTGCGCCTGCTGCATCACGCGCTGCTCATCCTCCCCGGTCAGCGCAGGCTGCTCCAACGGCAGCCAGTCCGGCTCAGGCGCCGGCTGCGGGGCCGGCTTTGGGGCGGGCTTTTTCGCGGGGCGGACGGGATGTTCTTCCTCCTCCTCATCCTCCTGCGGCGGCGGCAGGTGCAGCAGCCGGCGCACGCGCTGCGCCCAGAGGTGATACGGCTGCCAGCGCACCAGCCAGACCAGCCAGTCGATCACAAGCCCCGCCGCGATCAGCACGACAGCGATGAGCAGCCAGTGCCTGCCCAGAAACTCGAGGATGGTCGTTTGATCCGTGCTGAACAGCGCCCAGATGCCGCTCACCAGCGCGCGCACCCAGCCCATCAGCAGCGTAAAGAGCGAATCTGCGATGCCTCCCATGGTCTTTCCTCCCGTCGGTCACCGGTCTGCCGGGAGCCCTCCCGCGCCGGGCAAAAACGTACAAAAATCCGGTCGCTGGCCGCGGCCGGAAAGGGGATCACTTGCCTTCGATCGTCACGGTAATTTCCGGCGAGCTCAGCGCGCAGGTGAAATCCTGCGCATCGTCGATGTGGATCTGCACCGGCAATGTGTAGCTTCCCGGCTCCAGGCCGCTCAGATCCACATACAGCCGGATGTCATCATTGGTGAGCGAATGCAGGAAATTGTAGCCGCCGGTGAGCTGCACGGTCGCGTTCACCTCGGAGAGGATGACGGAGGCCTCCGGGGTTTTGCCCTCCAGCTCGATGGCGACCTTGCGGAACGTCCGCTCGACGATCTTTTCCGCGATCTGCGCGGTCACGCCCACGTCGGTGGGCACCGTGTTCTCGATGCCCGTCGGGCGCTTGAGCTTCACATAGCCGCTGATGCTCTCCGTCGCGCCCTCGATGTTCAGCGGCTGGTCGGTCGTCATCACGGTCAGCGCGTCGAGGATCTCCTCGCTGGCGGCGATGTCGACCGAGTCCTCGCGGGTCACGATGCCGATGAGCTCATAGCCCTCTGCCGGTTTGCCGGTCACAAAGCCCTCGACGTCCAGCGGAATGCTGCGCATGGGCAGCACCTCCGTCTCCACGACGATGGTGCCGGTGATCACCGTCTGGTTGGTGATCTCCAGCTTGTCGGAGACGATCGCCTCGCCGGAGGCGTCCTGCAGCTCGATACCCAGCGCCACGCGGTCGCTGGCGCGCGAGAGCGAGAGCGTCGTCAGGTCGAGCCTGGCCACAGCCCGCGCCACCGAGGAGACCAGGGACTGCGGGCCGGAGACGGAGAGCATCGTCGGGTCGGTCTTGACGCTGTCCAGGTACACGCCCTGGGGCGCGCTGCCGCTCTGCTCGACGATCACGGGGATGCGCCGCGTCATGTAGCGCTCGACGTTCACCGTCACGCTCGCGGGCTCGCAGGCCGTCACGGGACCGTAGAGCTGGGAGGAGAAGAGCACGTCGAGCGTGTTTTCCCCCTCGCCGGTCACCTGCGTGAGGTCGAGATGGGGGTTGTAGGCGGTACCGCTGACGCGGTTGTAGTTCGCCTGTGTGACCTCGACGGTCATCTTCACGGCGGGCAGCAGCTCGCTCAGGTCGTCCATGACGATATAGCCGCGGCTCTTGAGCGTGGCCTCGCCCGTCACACTGACGGCGACATTCTGAAAGACGCGCTGCATGGTCAGCGAGCCGTCCGAGGTGACGAGGATGCACCAGATCACCACGGCGGCCAGCAGCGAGGCGACGCGCAGAAACGCCCGGCTTGAGACGATGCGCGCGATACCCTTGCGCAGGCCCTTGAACGGCCCGCGGCGGCCCTCAGGCCTTTTTGTCGGTCTGCTGTTCATCATGCGCAACTCGCCTCCTTTGCAGGAAATGGGGCAGCGGCACGTTCAGGCGGCTTTCCTTTTCCTCCTCTGCGTCATAAATGCGGTGCAGGATCTGCCGCAGGGACGTCTCGTCCAGATGGCGGACGAGGCGGCCGCCCTCGGCCATGGAAATGATGCCCGTCTCCTCGGAGACGATGAAGACGGTGGCGTCGGACACCTCGCTCACGCCAAGACCCGCGCGGTGGCGCGTGCCCAGATCGCGGCCCACGCCGGTCGTATCCGACAGGCGCAGCAGGCAGGCGGCGGAGATCACCCGGTCTCCCCGGATGACGACAGCGCCGTCGTGCAGCGGCGTGTTGGGCTCAAAGATATTTTCCAGCAGCGGCTGGGAGATCAGGCCGTCAACGCGCGTGCCCGTGGCGATGACGTCGTTCAGTCGGATCTTGTTTTCCACGACGACCAGCGCGCCCACGCGCCGGCGGGCCATGTGCTCAAAGGCGAGGATCATCTCGTCGATGATCAGCTCGGTGTCATTGGACTTCTGCAGACGCCCCGCGGCGTCGAAGACAGAGTTGTTGCCCAGCTCCTCCAGAATGCGCCGGATCTCCGGCTGGAAGAGCACGATCAGCAGCACGGGCCCGGCGTTGATGGCCCAGGAGAGCAGGGCGTGAATCGTGCGCATGCCCACCACGCCGCTCAGCCACGTCGCCAGCAGCAGGATGACGATGCCCTTGATCGTCTGGGAGACGCGCGTCTGGCGCACATGCACCAGCAGCTCGTAGATGATGACGGTCAGCAAAAGGATGTCGATAAAGTCGATCACCCGCGGCCGGTTGAACAGATTCCACATAATCGCGGAGAGCTGTCCGCTGATCTCGCTCACTGTACCGCCTCCTTTCGGGCCTGTCCGCGCGGCAGTTTCCCGCCGGAAGCCGGAAAAACCGCCTTTGCCCGCATGATATGTTCCTATTATACACCATCGTGTTGCGGGATGACAGGGGCAATCGACTGTTATTTGTGTAAATTTTTACCCCGCGCCGGCATGAAAAGCAGCAGCGCGGGGCATTCTATCGGATGGTTTTTCCTCTTGCGGCCTCAGCGCGGCCGCCCTGGCAGTTGCGTTTTTCAGGCGCCCGCGCCGTCCGCGGCGGCGTGCGTCGTCTCCTCGCGGTGCTCATGGCCGGTGAAGAGCAGCGAAATGCTCCACAGCCCCGCTGCGCCCACGATCGTGTAGAGCACGCGGGAGACCATCGCAGCCTGTCCGCCAAAGAGGAAGGCGATCAGATCGAACTGAAACAGGCCGACCAACCCCCAGTTGATCGCGCCGATGATCACCAGCAAAAGGGACAGCTTGTCCATGAAATCCACTCCTTTCTGCAAGCAGTCTGCGCAGAAAGGCGCGGGGCTATGCGTTATTCTTCGCTTTCGGGCGTTTTCGTCCCCTCGTGCGCCGGAAAGGCGAGCACCTTGCCGCCCGTCCCGGTCAGGCGCGCCTCCCTGGGCCAGGCGCGCGCGGGCACGTCCCGCAGCAGCCCCTCGCGCACGCAGGCGCTGACCAGCCGCACGGCGTAGACCACCGCCATCTCGCGCGAATAGCCAAGGGAATCCGCCAGGTAATCGAGCTCCTCGCAGGTGTCCTGCGTCAGCTCCAGCATGAGCTCCGTGCGCATGCGTTTCCTCCTCCGTTTCCGCTTCTTCCTTCCGGGCTTCGTCAGATCGCGCTTTCCTGCGCGTCCTCGAGCACCGCCATATCCGACACGCGGTCGCGCCGCGCGACGCTGACAGAAATCGCGCCGCCGACGTCAAAGCCCGCCTCCGTCAGCGCTCCGCATACCGTATTATATGCCAATTCCGGTAAATTATTGTCAGCAGAAAGATGCGCCAGAAAGACCGCGCGCGTCCCCGCCTGCGCCAGCTGCAGAAGCGCCTTCGCGCAGTCCGCGTTGCTCAGGTGGCCGTTGCGGCTGAGGATGCGCTTCTTGAGGCGCAGGGGATACGGCCCGCGCTCGACCATCTCCACATCGTGGTTCGCCTCCAGCACCAGTGCCTGGCAGCCGGAGACCGCGCGCATCCATCCCTCCCCGATGTGGCCGATGTCCGTGGCGACGCCGCAGGAGAGCCCCTGACAGGAGATCGTGTAGCCCACAGGCTCCATCGCGTCATGGGGGATCGGGAAGGGATGCACGTTCAGCGCGCCGATGCAGAAGTCCTCCCCGGTGTAAAACACCCGGCGGCAGCGCTGCGCAATGCCCGATTCCCTTTGCAGGATGCCGTTCCAGGTGCCCTCGTTGGCGTAGACCGGCAGACCGTAGCGGCGGCTGAGCACGCCCAGGCCGCGCACATGGTCGATATGCTCATGGGTGACGAGAATCGCGTCGATCTGCGCGATATTCACCCCGATTTCCGCGAGGTTTGCCTCCACCCGCGCCGCGCTGACGCCCGCGTCCACCAGCAGGCGCACGCCGCCGCAGGAGACGTAGACGCTGTTGCCCGAGGAGCCGGAAAACAGCGGACAAACTGTGAGTCGCATGGCTTTACAAATCCCTCTCTATCCGTTACAATCATAGGCAAATCGCCCGAGAACATGGATTCAGACCGTCGACAAAAGGGCTTTCTCCCCCGGAAGGGGGAGAAAACCCTCCCAAATGCTGATTCCATGAGAGCCTGCCCGGCAGCAGCGCCGGTCTTTGTCGACAGACCAAATCGTATTATACCGCATTTTTTGCGCTTCGTAAAGGAGAACGCCATGAAAAACCACCGCCTCTGGGGCCGGATCATCCGCAATCACCGGATCGTGCAAAGTGAAACCGTCGAGATCACGGAGGAAGGGATCGAGGCCGCCTTCCTGGAGCTCTGCCGCCGCTTTGACGTGCAGCGCCCCTTGCAGCTGCCCAAGCACAACCGCGAGTTCGAGAAATTCGGCCGCACCGCCTACACCCGGGAGCACTTCACCGAGTCCATCGCCTTTGACCGTCTGGAGATCGAGCTCATCCTGCCCGACGGGGAAAAGAAGGGCGGCGGCCCCCGCACGCCGCTGATGGACGCATGAGCGCCGCCCCGACGGGCCGCTTCGCCCCGACGCCCAGCGGCCGGCTGCACCTGGGCAACATCGCCTGCGCGCTGCTCGCCTATCTCTCCGTGCGCAGTGAGGGCGGACGCTTTCTTCTGCGCATCGAGGATCTCGACGTGCCGCGCTGCCCGCGCGCGCTGTCGATGCAGATCATCGACGACCTGCGCTTTCTGGGCTTTGACTGGGACGAGCCGCCCCTCTTCCAGAGCGAGCGCACAGCCGTCTACGAAGCAGCCCTCGCCCGGCTCGAGGCGATGGACGCGGTCTATCCCTGCTTCTGCACGCGCGCGCAGCTGCACGCCGCCACCGCGCCCAACGCGGGCGACACGCAGTTCGTCTACGACGGCGCCTGCGCGAGATTGACCCCCGCCGAGCGCCTCGCGCGCGCAAAAACGCGCAGACCGGCCATCCGGCTGCGCGTTCCCGATGAGATGCTTTCCTTTGAGGACGGGCTCTGTGGCCCGTTCTGCGAGAACCTCGCGCACGACTGCGGGGATTTTGTCATCCGCCGCTCCGACGGGCTCTTCGGCTATCAGCTCGCCGTCGTCCTCGACGACGCAGCCAGCGGCGTCACGCAGGTCGTGCGCGGGCGGGACATCCTCTCCTCCACGCCCCGGCAGATCTATTTGCAGCGTCTGCTCGGCCTGCCCACGCCGCAGTATCTGCACATCCCGCTGCTGCAGGATGCGCAGGGCCGCCGCCTCGCCAAGCGCGACCGCGACCTCGACCTGTCCGCGCTCGCCCGCACGATGACCCCGCAGCAGATTCTGGGCATGCTCGCCTTTTCGCTGGGGCTGCTGCCCGAAAACCGGCCCGCTTCGCTGCCCGAGCTGGTCGCGGGCTTCTCCTGGAGCCTCGTGCGCCGGGAGGATGTGCGCCTCGCGCTGCCCGCTCAGGCCGCCGCCACGCAGAGCGAGTAAAAATACCCGCGCCGCGCCATCAGCTCGTCATAGCTGCCCGTCTCCTCCACGCGCCCGTGGCGCAGGACGACGATGCCGTCGTAGCGGCGAAGGAGGCTCTCCTCCAGCCTGTGCGTCACGACGATGCGCGTCAGCCCGTCGGCGCTCAGGATCGCATCGGAGACGGCATAGGCCGTCTGCGCATCCAGTGCCGCCGTCGCCTCGTCCGCCAGCAGCACGGCGCTCTGGCGCAGCAGGCTGCGCGCGATGCTGATGCGCTGTCGCTCGCCGCCGGAGAGCTCGCTGCCATTTTCGCCGCAGAGCATATCCTCCCCGCGCCGCGCGACCAGCTCCGTCAGGCCGGAGAGGGCAATCGCCCGGTCGACGGCCTCCTTCGGGAACTCGGAGAACATCGTGATGTTGTCGCGGATGGAGGCGTTGAAGACGAAGACGCTCTGCTCGACGCTGGAGATGAGGTCGTAGAGCGAGTCGCTCGCGATGCCGCGCAGCTCGCGCCCGTCGTAAAGGATGTCGCCCGCATAGCCGCCGTGCTCGCCCAGCAGCAGGCTCAGTAGCGTCGATTTGCCGCTGCCCGAGCCGCCGACCACCGCGTAGCAGCCGCCTGCCGCAAAGCGCAGGTCGATATCCGAAAGCACGGTCTGCCCCGGCTCATACCCGAAGGAGAGCTGCTTCACCTCGATGCCCTGATGAAGCGCGCGGCCGATGGGCTCGCCCTCGTCGCGCCGGCTCTGCGCCAGCGCGCTGCCCAGCTTATCCATCAGCGCCAGCGCGGCCTTCCGCCCCGCGAGAATGCCCGGAATCTCGGCAATCGGCGAAATGACGAAGTTCATCAGATTCACGAACATCAGCACGACGCCCGCCGTGATCTGCTCCCCCCGCAGCGCCAGCCACGCGCCCGCCAGGAATACGCCGAACTGCGCCACGAAGCCTGCCAGCGAGCCCAGGCCCGACACGGCTGTCTGAATCCGGCTGCGGCGGCATTTTTCCGCCTCGGTTTCCCCGCAGCAGTGGGCAAAGAGCGCGCTCATCGCCCGCTCCGCGCGGAAGCCCTTGATCACGGAGAAGCCCGTCAGGCAGTCCTTGAGCATCGCCAGCAGCTCCGCGTTGCGCCGGGAGACAGCCTCCTCCGCGCGGGAGAGGCGACTGCCCGCCAGCAGCGAGGCGGCAAACGGCAGCGCCGAGAGGCCGACGGCGATGGCCGTGAGCAGCGGGCTATAGGCCAGCATCATGGTGAGCGCGCCCACAAAGAGCACGACATTGTTGATCAGCTTGAACTGCCTGCGCAGGTAGTTTTCCTCGATCACCGCCGCGTCGTTGGAAAAGGCCGAGATATAGGTGGAGGCCCCCTCCTCGCGGAACGCCGCCATGCCCTTCTGCGTCAGGCGCTCAAAGGCGTACTCCCTGTACTGGCGCATGGCCCGCTCCATAAACCGCGGCTCGAAAAACCAGTTGACCACGAGCATCAGCACCAGCGCGGCGAGCACAGCCAGCGTCATGGCCGCGCTCTTGGCGAGCGGCCACGCGCCCGCCGCGCCGGACATGGTGTCGATGAGCTGCTGCATGACAAACGAAATGACCAGATTGACGCACGTCAGCAGCAGCGAGGAGGCCGCCGTCATGACGAAATTGAGCCGGTTGCCGGCGTAGAACTGCGCCGTCAGCGCGTGGAGAGCGTCCGTTTTCCCCTTTTTCATTTATTTTTCCCTCCCGACGCGCTCCAGCATGGCCGTGAGCGCGTCGCTGTTTTGCTGGCGCACGATGTCCCGCACGCCCTCTTCAGCGGTCTCCCCGGTATCGTCATAGAACTGATAGCCCCGAATCGGCGCGAAGCGGATGCCGCTTTCTGGCCCGGCCGGCGAGGCGTCAAAGCGCCGCGCGCAGTCAAGCGCCTGCGCAAGCGACCCTTCGGCTTCCTCCACCCGGCCGTCTTCATGCAGAACGGCCGCCTTGACCGCGTGCAGCAGCGCCAGCAGCTTGACGACATAGCTTTCCCCCGTCTCGGGCAGCAGACCGCCGTATAGGCTCAGCAGCCAGCCGCACATCGCCAGCTTTTCGCCGCGCTCCCCCTGACCATTCAGGAGGTTCAGCACGTCGACAGAGGCGTTGAACAGGCTGAACAGCGCATGGAGAAACGCCTTAGCGGTGTATTCCCGCGCCTCCTCTTGCCGCCCGAGCTCCCGCAGGCAGAAGCCGATCTCCCGGTCGTTGACGTGCAGGACGTTGTCCCGGCGCAGCAGCGCGACCGCCGTCTCATATTCCCCCAGGATGAGGTGGCTGCGCGCAATTTCGCAGCGGATGAAGACCTCGCTGATCTCCTCGTCGGTGTTCTGCTCCATCAGCGCCAGCGCGCGCGTATACAGCGCCTGTGCGCGGCGGATGCGCGCGTGGTCGCCGCGCTCAAAGCCGGCGTGCAGAAAGACTGCCGCGCTCTCAAAGACGACGGCAAAGGCATTCGGGTAGTGGCGCAGCGCCCGCTCCGCCTCATCCATCGCCTCGTCGTAGCGCTTTTCCTTGCCCATCGCCTTGATGCGCGCCGCAGATTCGCCCATGCTGCGCTTCTCCCAGCCATAGTCCAGCAGCACGTCAACCGACGTGCCGAAGAACTCCGCCAGCTCCGGCAGCAGCTGCATGTCAGGGCAGCAGCCGCCCTTCTCCCACTTGCTGACCGCGCCGACCGTCACGCCCATCGCCTGCGCAAGCTGCTCCTGCGTCAGGCCGCGCGCCTTGCGCAGCGCCTGAATGCGCTCTCCCAGCCGGATCTTCATGCGCCCCTCCCCCCTTCTTCCTTCATTATACAGGAGCGGCGCGCCCCGTTCAATGCACCGGTTTTCTATTTTGGAAAAGAACATCTTTCCTGATGGTATAATTCTATTGCTTTCAAACCGGCATGCTGTTGTACATCCCATTGCCTTGCGATCATGTCTGGAGCTTTACAGCGCAAACATCAAAGGACGGCGCTCTTCGCGCCGTCCCCTGCCTGATTTTTCGGTTTTCCCCTGGCGATCAATACTCGATCTTCTTCTGAATGTAGGCGACCAGGTCGTCGATATGCACCTTCTCCTGCTCCATCGTGTCGCGGTCGCGGACGGTGACGATACCGGTCTCCAGCGTGTCGAAATCGACGGTTACGCACATCGGCGTGCCGATCTCGTCCTGGCGGCGGTAGCGCTTGCCGATGGAGCCGGTCTCGTCGTAATCGACCATGAAGTGCTTGCTGAGCATGTCGTAGACCTCGCCGGCCTTCTCGCCCAGCTTGTTCTTCTGCAGCGGCAGCACCGCGCACTTGTACGGCGCCAGCGCCGGGTGGAAGTGCATGACGACGCGCATGTCGCCGCCCTCGAGCTGCTGCTCCTCGTAGGCCTCGCACAGGAACGCAAGCGCCGCGCGGTCCGCGCCCAGCGACGGCTCAATGACGTACGGAATGACCTTCTCGCCCGTGGTCGGGTTCAGGTACTCCATGCTCTTGCCGGAGGTCGTCTGGTGCGCCTTGAGGTCGAAGTCCGTGCGGTCGGCGACGCCCCAGAGCTCGCCCCAGCCGAACGGGAAGAGATACTCAAAGTCCGTCGTCGCCTTGGAGTAATGCGCCAGCTCCTCGGGCTTGTGGTCGCGCAGGCGCAGATGCTCCTCGCTGATGCCCAGGCCCAGCAGCCAGTCGCGGCAATAGCTGCGCCAATAGGTGAACCACTCGAGGTCCGTGCCCGGCATGCAGAAGAACTCCAGCTCCATCTGCTCAAACTCTCGGATGCGGAAGATGAAGTTGCCCGGCGTGATCTCGTTGCGGAAGCTCTTGCCCACCTGGCAGACGCCGAAGGGCAGCTTGCGGCGCGTCGTGCGCGCGACATTCGGGAAGTTGACGAAGATGCCCTGCGCGGTCTCCGGGCGCAGATAGATCTCGTTGCTCGCGTCCTCGGTCACGCCCTGATGGGTCTTGAACATCATGTTGAACTTGCGGATGCCGGTGAAATCGTGCTTGCCGCAGATCGGGCAGGGAATCTGCTTCTCCTCGATGAAGGCCTCGAGCTGCTCGTTGCTCCAGCCGTCGGCCTCAACCTCCTGGTTGTTCGCCTTCGCCCAGTCCTCGATGAGCTTGTCCGCGCGGAAGCGGGCCTTGCAGGCCTTGCAGTCCATCAGCGGGTCGTTGAAGTTGCCGACGTGGCCGGAGGCCACCCAGACCTGGCGGTTCATCAGGATCGCGCAGTCGATGCCGACGTTGTACTTGTTCTCCTGCACGAACTTCTTCCACCAGGCGCGCTTGACGTTGTTCTTGAATTCCACGCCCAGCGGGCCGTAGTCCCAGCTGTTGGCCAGGCCGCCGTAGATCTCGCTGCCCGGGAAGATGAAGCCGCGGCTCTTGCACAGCGCCACCAGCTTGTCCATCATGTCATTCTGCACCTTTGCCATGAGAAATCTCCTTTCCTCTCCGCGGGGCAGAGAAAAAACCGCGCGAAGACGCCGCCCCGAATCCTCCGCCTTCGCATGGATTCAAGGGACGAAAGTTGTCTTCCGCGGTTCCACCCTTGTTGACGCGCGAACGGCGCGTCCACTTTTTTGTATGCTCCTGATGCGCCCGCTCCGGGATGCCAACCCCATCCGCGCGATTGCAACGCTATCATACTAAAGAAAGCGGGATTTGTCAAGCGCTTTCCCGATGTCTCGGCCTTCTTCCGCTGCGCTTCATCATGCGCGAGAGCCACGCGCCATCCCACAGGTGAACGCCTGTGGAGGCGGCCAGCTCTCGCGCCGCGCGCGTGAATTCCCCCGGACAGACGACGGCCGCCTCGTCGCAGCCATAGTATTCCGCCCCGGCGTAGGCCTCCTGCACGGCGAAGTTGCCGACCACGCCGTCGTAGTTCTTGCACTGGATGGCGTAGCGCTTGCCGTTTCGTGTCGCGAGGATGTCGACGCCCTGGTCGCCGCTGCCCTTGGTGACCGCGACGTCGCGAAAGCCGTTGTCGGCGAGCACGAGCGCGAAGTAGGCCTCAAACTCCGGCCCGGTTAACCGCAGGCACTGGCTTGCGCGGCGGTTCTTGCGGCCGAGCCGGCGCGCAAGCCTTGCAAACGGCCAGGCCAGCGCGCGCGCAAGCAGCCGCAAAAGCGCGAGCAGCCCCCGCCCGATCAGGCGCAAAAGCGCCAGCAGAGCGCGCCCCAGCAGCGCAAACAGCGACGCAGCGCCCTCGCAAAGCGCGTCAATGAGCGTCAGCAGCGCGTCTGCCAGCGCAGCGGGCAGGCTGCGCCGTTTCTTCCTTTTTGCCAATGCTCCAATGCTCCATTCTTATGCCTTGACGATGCACGCGACCGCGTGGCTGGAGATGCCCAGCCCCTCGCCCTCAAAGCCGAGCTTTTCGGTCGTCGTCGCCTTGATGTTCACGCAGTCGGGGGCGACCTTGAGGTGCGCGGCGACGTTTTCGCGCATCTGCTCGATGTAGTCCTTGAGCTTCGGGCGCTGGCAGATGATCGTCACATCGACGTTGCCCACGGCATAGCCCTTCTGCTCAAGCAGCGAAACGACATGGTCGAGCAGCCTGCCGGAATCCGCGCCCGCGTAGGCGGGATCGGTGTCCGGAAAATGCCGCCCGATGTCGCCCAGCGCCGCCGCGCCCAGCAGCGCGTCCATCAGCGCATGCAGCGCGACATCCGCGTCGCTGTGTCCCAAAAGCCCCAGCGTATAGGGCACCTCCACGCCGCAGAGGATCAGCTTTCTTCCCTCGACGAGCCGGTGAACGTCGTATCCGTGGCCGATGCGCAGCATGTTCGTCTCCTCCTTCGCCCCGCCCTCGCGGCGCAGGAGCACCTGCTGCGCGAGCAGCATGTCCTCCGGCGTCGTCAGCTTGATGTTCTCCACGTCGCCCTCCGTCAAGCGCACGCGGTGCCCGGCCCATTCGGCAAGCATCGCGTCGTCCGTCGCGCGCTCCGCGCCCTGCGCAAAGCGCGCGTGCGCCTCGCGGATGAGCTGCGCGTCAAACGTCTGCGGCGTCTGCACGGCGCGCAGGGTGTCGCGCCTGGGCGTGTCGATGACAACGCCCTCCGCGTCCACGCGCTTGACCGTGTCCTTGAGCATGACCGCCGCCACGCCGCTGCCGAAGCGCTGCGCGCTCTTTATCGTCCGCTCGATGACCTCTCGCGTCACCAGCGGCCGCGCGCCGTCGTGAATCGCGATCACGTCCGCCGAAGGATTCGTCGCCATCAGCCCGCGATACACGCTCTGCTGCCTGTCCGCGCCGCCCAGGGTGAGCGACGCGCCGACATGAAAGCGCGCAAACAAATCGCGCATCTGTGCAAGATCCTCCGCGCCCGTGACGACGACGATGCCGCCGTCAAACAGGCCGGTCGCCTCAAACGCGCGCACCGTCCGCACGATGACCGGCACGCCCGCCAGCGGGGCGAGCACCTTGTTGCGCCCCAGGCCCATGCGGCTGCCCCGGCCCGCCGCCACGATCACCGCCGCGTTCATCACAGATCCCCCTCGCCCTCGAGCAGCTCATACATCGCGCCCGCGTCGCTCTTGCGCACCGTCTCCGCGACGGCGAGAATGCGGAAGCGCGCCAGCTTGTCGCCGAAGCGGATCTCGAGCACGTCGCCCTCCTTGACCTCGCTCGACGGCTTGGCCGTCTTGCCGTTGATCGTCACGCGCCCGCCCTCGGACGCCTCCTTGGCGACCGTGCGCCGCTTGATGATGCGCGAAACCTTCAGGTATTTATCCAGCCTCATATTCATCCCTCCTGATGATTCTCTCTGTCCTCATGCGCCCGCTCCGGGACGCCCTTCTCCTCAAAGCCCGGCCCCGCCGCCAGCACGGGCAGCGCGCAGACGAACGGATAGGCATACCGCCCGGCCATCACGGGGCCGAGCAGGTACGTCCCCCACAGCAGCACGGGCAGCAGCGCGACGGCAAAGCGCCGCCAGCGCCCGAAATACGCCTCCCGCAGCACGAGCGCGAGCATCACCCAGACGATGACGCCCGTGTTAAACAGCCAGCCGACGACGGGGATCTGCATCGCGCCCTGCGCGCCAAAGCGCCAGGAGAGCGACGCGAGCGCGCGCGGGAACAGGCTGCGCGAGGCGATCCAGTCAAAGCCGCACCACTGCCCGGTCTGCTCCGTGCTGATGCCCATCTGCAAATAATAGCCCGAGGTCATGTAGCGGCTGTACGGGTAATAAAACGGCAGCGTCAGCGCGAGCACGGCGTCGAGATACGCCTTCGTGCATTTGAGCCCCACGCGCACATACAGCCGCAAAAAGCCGCCCGGATCGGCCTTCATCCGCTCCGTGTCAAACGCGAATTTCACGGGATCGGAGATCGTCGGATCGTATTCCCGCCAGGCCTCGCCCGGCATGAGCGCGTCGATTTCCGCGCATTCCTCCTGCGTCAGATTCTCGCTCTGCGTCAGCCGCGCGCGCGCCATCTGCTGAATCGGCCAGGAGAGCATCTCGCTCAGGTCGCCCCTGACCGCGCCCGTCGCCGCTGTCAGCGCGCTGTTCACCGCCAACGAGAGCGCGATAGCAAGAAGCGCGCCCCTGAGCAGCCCTCGCCGGCGCAGGCCCGCCGGGATCAGCGCCAGCAGCCAGACCGCCGCGGCATAGACCGCGTTGTTGCGCAGCAGCATCATCAACGCTCCCACCGCCGCGAGGCCGGCGACGAGCCGCCCGTCCGCGCGCTCCGGCTGCGTCTGCGCCAGCTCAAGGGCCAGCGCCAGCGTCAGCGCGAAGCAGCCGCCGAAGAGCACGTCCTTCGTCGCGTTGACCGCAAAGAGCATGTGCAGCGGATAGAGTGCAAAGAACGCGAGACTCCGCCGCGCTGCGCGATCGCCGCTGCGCCGCGCGATGCTCGCGCACGTCAGCGCAAAGCACGCGGAAAGCAGCGCCATCTGCACGAGCGTATACAGCGCCGCGCCCAGGTCGATGCTCCCCAGCGCGCGCCCAAGCGCGACGCAGCCGCCCAGCAGCAGCGTGTGGATCAGCGGATGATGCGTCGAATATGCGCCGGTGAAGACCTGCCGCAGCTGAAACGGCACGTCATAGGCAAACGAGCCGGGGCACGCGATCAGGAACATCGGCACATAGCAGGCAAAGAGCAGCAGCGCCGCCCGGCCTGTCCGGTAGGGCCGCGGCACCCGGGGCGTCCCTGTCCTGCGGGGCAGGAGCCTTCGCCAGGCCCCTTCATACAGCGCGGTCAGCAGCGCCGCGGCGGGCAGGGTCAGCAGGGCCGCCACGAGCAGTGCCCTCAGCGGGCGGCTCGCACCATCATGCTCCATCTGCCAGCCAAACGATGCAAACAGCGCAAACAGGGCGCCGCCGATGAGCGCCGCCGCGCGCTTGCGCGTCCTTCCGCCGTCCATGTGCCCGCCCCCCTTCACGCTGATTTCCACATGCTAGTGTAACACAGCCGCGCCAAAAGCTCAATCCTTTCCCTGCGCGGCGGCCAGTGGCGCTCCGCATTTCATTCCGTTAGTTTTGAGTAACTAAAGGAACACTTGAATAACCTGATTTCTTTTTCCTTTTTAACATATTTCCGCCACATTCCGGCGTTATAATTCGGGCTGTAAAGGTTAAGCAACGCTTCCTTTACAGCCTTCGCACTTTCTCCCCCTCCACACGCGAAGGCAACTATCTTCCTTTTTCTTCCCCTTCCTCATTATTTCCCTTCCAACGGAAAGCGCCGCCCCGTCGCCCCCACGACGGCCGCGGCGTTTTCCATTTCCGAGGATAATCAGGGCGCGGCCGGGGGCGGCTGGTGCCCAAAGTCTGCTCCGGCGCGCCGGGATGAGCGCATCCCCGCCGGAGCTGTTTTTCAGTGCTCGCTTGAGGCACGGGAGCATTTGCGCCGCTCATGCCCTGCCGCATGATCGCGCCAGGGGAGCCGTCGGAGCTTCCCTGTGCGGTCACTTCTCGAACTGCAGGGTGATTGTCCTGCCGTCAAAGCCGCTGTCCGGCTGCAGGCTTCCACCGCCCAAAGCACCTCCACATGGCAGTTCCTTTCAATCTCTCCACGCTTTTGGGAACGAGAACGTTCATTTTCCCCTGTGTCAGCATGGCGTTGATCTTCTTCTTTCCTTCTGTACATAAGCAGCCGTCTGCCGCAAGGCATCCTCCTTTTTGACCCCGGCCAGCCGCAGCTTGTGGGCGTAGGCCAGCGCGTCGCCAAAATCCTCTCCGGGAGAAAAGCCGGCAGCGATCAGATCTGCGCCCTGCACAAAGGGCCGGGACATGATTTCGCGAAATGCGGCGAGCTTTTCCTTCAAATAAGCTTCCTTGGGCGCGTAGTCCTGCTCGATGCCCCGGCCCAGAGCATCCGCTTTGGCCAGCAGCAGCAGATCCTCCGGGCAGACGCTTTCGTCAAACAGATGGCAGAAGCTCTTTTGCCTGGACCTCTGTTCCGCCATGATGTTGGGCCGCATGTGCAGCAGCACCATATTGGCAACGTAGCGATGAAGCCTTTTCTCCCGGGTGATTCCGGACAGAAAGGCTTCTGCCCGGGGGATTCCCGCCTCCTCGTGACCCAGCGCCCGAATCCTGCCATGGTCGTCCTGCAGGGCATCCGCCTTTCCGAAGTCATGGCAAAGGGCCGAGAGCATGAAGGCCGCCGGCTCCTTTGCCTGATCCCGCAGCTTCGCCGCCTGATCCAGCACCAGCATGGTGTGGTTCCACACATCCCCCTCGGGGTGGAAACGGGGCTCCTGGGGAACGCCGATGAGCGCCTCCACCTCCGCAAACCAGTGACTCAGCTGCCCCATCTGCCGCAGCACCTCAAAGAAGACGGAGGGCCGGGGCGCTTTTTCCAGCGCTTTTTCCAGCTCGCCCATGATCCGCTCGCCGGCCAGGGCCGTCAGATCCATGCGAGCGCAGAGGGATACGGTTTCCTCCGCCACGGAAAAGCCGAACCGGGCCGCAAACTGGGCCGCCCGCAGCACCCGCAGGGGATCCTCGGCAAAGCTGTCATCGTTGACATGGCGCACAATGCCCCGCTTCAGGTCCTCCTGCCCGCCAAAGTGATCCACCACCTCGCCGGTGAGCACATCCTGCATCAGGGCGTTCACGGTAAAATCCCGCCGCCGGGCAGCCTTTTCGGTGCCCAGAAAAGGATCGACAAAGACCGCAAAATCCCGGTGGCCTCTGCCGGTAGCCTGCTCCTTGCGGGGCATGGCGATATCCAGATCAAAGTGCTTGAGCCCGTAGACGCCGAAGCTGGCGCCCATTTCCGTGCGCTGACCCAGGCTGTCCAGAATGCCCTCCAGCACCTCCGGGGTGATGCCGTGGACCTCGATATCCACATCCTTGCTCTCCCGGCCCAGCAGCCCGTCCCGCACCAGGCCGCCCACATAGTAGACCCTGCCGCCATGCTGCGCGACCTGTTCGGCAATCCTCCATGCCATTTGCCTGTTTGGATCCTGCATCAGCAGCACCTCCCTTCATCTTCCATGATACCACGAAAAACAGAATTCTTCAGCATCTTTTCCTGAGCTGTCGTGGACATTCGCGCTGCCGTCTGCCCGTCAGCCCGCCGGGAAATGTATCCTTATCAACGCCCTTCTGCCAGGCGCAGATTCAGAGAAAAAGCACCTGACAAGAGGGCGGTCGCTCCATACTCCCTGTTCTCTGCTGCACACTGTGAACCTGCCCGCTGTGCATTCAGTATAGCACACCGGAAAAAACGGGACAATGCAGCAGGAGCCTTTATTCCATTTCGATCCAAACCGCGGGGGCGGACACCCTGAGCATTGTCCGGGGGAATCCCGCTGACGCCGCCCGAATCCCTCAACAGAATGGATCTTTACTCCTTGAGCGCTCGTTCAGGCAGGCTTTTCCGATCGGCTGCAGCTCATTTCATCCGTTGGGCTTACTATACATGATCACATCTTCACGATTTGAAATCCGTTTCCGGGCAAAGAAAAAGTGCTGATCCCCGTATCAGGATCAGCGGAAAACAAAACACAGGCAGGAAGACATCCTCCTGCCTGTGCTGATCTGTGCTTATCCGCGCCTTCTGCTTACGCACCAGAGCCCCGCGCAGCACGCGCCCAGCAGCGCGAGCCAGGCCGCCGGGCGGCTGGTGTCGCCGGTCTGCGGGATCGCGTCCTTGCGGATGACCTCCAGCGTGAAGATGGGACTCTCCACCGCCGGGGTATTGCCCGTCAGACCGTCGTCCGTCGAGCGGCTCCGGCTGCGCAGGGACATCACCGCGCCCTCCGGGGGAATCTCCTCCTTGGGCGGCAGCTCCTCCTTGTCCAGCTCGTTCGAGCCGGTCACGACGCACATGTACTGATAGCCGTTGTTTTCCAGCTTCGTGGGGCTGGTGGTATAGGTGGGGCTGTTCGTTCCGCACTCCGTCCAGCTTGCGCCGCCGTCGGTGCTCATGAACCACTGATAGGCCGCCGCGTTTTTCGCCGCGATGGTCATCGTCGCCTGCTCGCCCTCGTAGACGGTGACGGTCGTGTCCTCCGCCGGGGAGGTGATCACGGGCGCGGCGATCCAGCCCGCCCAGAATTCTCTGTGATCCGTTTCATCCGTGCCGATGGCGGTCACGGGACTGCCGGTCAGCGCTTCGTTGTCGTACCAGCCCGCGAAGGTGTAGCCCGTGCGGGTCACGTTGGTGGGCAGCGTCGCGCCCTGCCCGGCGATGTAGTAGTCCATTTTTCTGCTGTCAGCCGTCAGGTGCAGCGTCATGGGATAGATGCTCACATCGGCTGGGGCGGATGCCTGATAGAATTGCCCATCCGCCTTATACCGGGCGGAGAACGTGCGGCCTTCGCTCAGATCCACGCCTGTGAATGTGGGGCTGTCCTGCCAGGTTGTGCCGTCCTTGCTGTATTCCAGAGCGGTTTTTCCATCTCCGTCCGCCTCAAGCGTGACGGTGCCGTTCTCGATGCGCTTGACCGTGAGGGAAGTGGGTTTACTCTGGGTCAATCTACTGCTCTCCGGTGCGATGGAGCCGCTGCCGCTGATGGTGCCGGTGTTGGTCAGGGTGCCAGTATTCATATCATTACTCATATCAACATAGCTGTTGATGTACAGCGTGCCGTTGTTCACCAGTTCACCATAGAATGCATTCGATGCATTAAGGGTCAGTGTGCCGTTGTTGGTAATTATGTTGGATTTGAAGGAGACGCTAAGGTTCCAGGAGAAGGTCATGCTCCTGCCCGTGGGAATGGTCAATTTGGCATCAGGAGCAAAGCTAGAGTCCTTTGTGATGGTCAGGTCAACCGGGAGCGTCAGATCGCCGAAAAAACTCAAGCAA
>SFHU01000137.1 GCA_004555535.1 Clostridiales bacterium | reverse complement strand
TTCCAGATCGTAAGCTCCCAGGTCCGGCATTATCAGATCATGAACGGCAGGAGCGTCACGCATTTTCTGGCCCAGCTGTTTTTGATGGCCGGGGATAGGGCCTTTAACTATTTCAATACGTTCTTTTTTCTGATCCTGCTTGTACTCGCGTATTTGCATGCGTGCGGATCGCTGCGGGAATTCTCGTTGGCTAAATTTTCGATGGCGGTCATGCTGGTCTTTCTGTCCTGTCCGGCATTTGGACAAAGCTTTTTGTGGATCACGGGCGCGGCAAATTATCTGTACGGCATCCTGATCGTATTGGCCTTTTTGCTTCCTTACAGACTTCAGAAGAATGGCGCCTCTCCTGGCGTCCATCCCTTTCGGGAGATGGCCGCTGCGACCGTTTACCTCCTGCTGGGCGTCGTTGCGGGCTGGACAAACGAGAACACGTCTGTGGCGATGATCGTCATGATTGCGGGATATATCGTCTATTATCGGTTGAACGCCATCACGATTCATGCCTGGAATATCACCGGGGGAATCGGGGGTGTGATCGGGTGTGTTCTCGTGCTGTCTTCCCCGGGGACGGCCATGCGGCTTGAAGCGGCCGGTGGCAGCGGAGGCATCATCAGCTGGCTCAAACGCATGGTGCTCTATTCCTGCGATATGATGGTTTATCTTCGCTTGCCCATCCTGCTCTTCGCGGTGCTGCTCTGCTTGTATCTGCATCAAAAACAAGGTGTGCTGGCAGGCGGGGGATTCATGGGTCTGCGCACGTTTTTGGAGGAATGCGGGGTGACGCCGATTTATGCGCTGGGCTTCCTGGCTTCCGTATATTCCATGATCGTCTCCCCTCAATTTCCGGGAAGAGCTTGGAGCGGGCCGGTCATTCTGTTTGTCATTACCCTGATCGGCTTCTGCTCCCGGGTGGATTCTTCGGAGCATACTGCTGCAGTCGGAAAGCGCATTGCACTGGGATTTATGGTGCTTTTATGCGCAGCAACCTACATAAACGCTTACTTTGAGCTGAAAAATGTCGATGCAGGCTATCGCGACCGCATATCGGCCATTGAAACGGCCATCGCCTCGGGTGAAAGAAGCGTTGAGGTTCCGAGTATCTATGGCTGGACTGGATATTCCTGTTATGGCGCCGGTGGCGACTTGAGCGCCGACAGCAGCGAGTGGCCCAATACATCGATTGCCAGGTATTACGGGATCGACGAAATCGTCCGCAGCGATTAAGGAGAGCGGAACGGACGATTTGAAAATATCATTCTGTTCTTTGCTGCTGTGCAGCGGCCACCAGCCCGGACGCCTTCCCGCGTCCGGGCTGTTTTGCGCTGCGCTGCTTGGCAAAAGGCGCGTCCGCCCGCCGTTGACAAGGGGGGCGGGCGCCTTTATAATAAGAGAAATGAGTGCAGAGGGGCGAAAACGGGAATGCGGAAGAAGATTCTGGCGGCGGGAGCGCTGCTTTTGACGCTGCTGTGGCCGCTGGGCGCGACGGCGGGGGAGACCGTCACGGCCTGCGGCGTCACAGTCAGCGTGGACGCGACGGCGATTGACTTTGGCGAGGTCGTTGTGACGGACATAGGCGAGCTGGTGACGTTCCTTGACGGGATGCCGCAGCTGGAAAAGGTCGACATGTATGCATCCAGGCTGTCGCTGACGGACATGGATATGCTCTTTACCCGTTATCCGCAGATCACCTTCGGCTGGACCTACCGCGTCGGCGACCACACGGTGCGCACGGACATCACGGCGTTTTCCACGCTGCACGGCACCTGCCCGGATCCCTCCCATTCCGAGCGGGAGTTCCAGTGGCTCAAGTTCTGCAAGGGGCTCAAGGCCATCGACGTGGGCCACAACTGGATCACGGATGTGAGCTTTGTGACCAATTTCCCGGAGCTCAAGGTGCTGATCCTCGCGGTCAGCCCGATCACGGACATCACGCCGCTGGCCGAGCTCAAGGAGCTCGAATACCTGGAGCTGTTCACCAACCGCGTCACGGATATCACGCCGCTGACGGGGCTGACGAACCTGCGGGATCTGAACCTGAAGAACAATCCGGTCACCGACCTGACCCCGCTGTTTGGCATGACCTGGCTGGAGCGCCTGTGGGTGGGCGGACCGCGGATGGAGAAGGTGCCCAAGGAGCAGATCGGGCAGCTCTACGAGGCGCTGCCGGACTGCGAGATCGACTGGGACAGCCAGCCGACGGGCGGCACCTGGCGGGAGCATCCGCATTACGACACGATTTACAGGATGTTCAGGACGCAGGTGTACGAGCCGTTTGACATGTGACCGGGAAAAACACACAAGAGGAGAACCACCATGAGGACAATCCAAGCGGCCGCAGCCGCGCTTTTGCTCACAGCAGTCTTTGCGCCGGCGGCGGCAGAGGTGACGCCGCTGCCCATCGATCTGTCGGGCGGCATGCCCTATGGCGAGGAGAGCTGCCTGTCAAACACGCTCTACGAGGACGAATCCCTGCGCGTGGAGGTCACGGAGGACGTGGTCGGCACGACGCGCGTGGTGATCGCGCGGGTGCGCATTGCCGATCCCTCGCAGCTGCGCACGGCCCCGGCCTACGCCTTTGACCGCGACCAGACGGCCATGATGGACGCGATTGCCCAGCGCGTCAACGCCGTGCTGGCCATCAACGGGGACTATTACAGCTATCAGGCGACGCGGGGAGGCTACATGATCCGCCAGGGCGAGACGTACATCGACAAGCCGATCAAGGGACGCGACGTGCTGATCATCGACGGAAACGGCGACTTCACCATCGAGCACGAGATCACGGAGGAGACGCTTGAAAAGTATGAGGCGATGGGCGGCATCGTCAACTCCTTCAACTTCGGCCCGGGCCTCATCGTGGATGGCGAGATGACCGACAGCTTTGGCGCCGCATACAATTCGCCGAAGATCAAGGCCGCGCGCTCCTGCATCGCGCAGGTCAGGCGCGGCGAGATGGAGTACCTGTGCATCGTCACGGAGAGCAGCGACGATTCCGCCGGCGGCGGCCTGACGCTCAGGGAGTTCGCGGAGTATGTCGCGACGATGGGCGTGGAGAACGCCTACAACCTGGACGGCGGCAACTCCGCGGCGATGATCTATCTGGGCGAGAAGATCACCTCGGTGGACGACCGGGATCACCGCCCGTTGAGTGACATCATCTATTTCGCCTCCGCGGTGTCGGAATGAGCGAAGCGGCGGAGGGGGACGAGCGATGTATGGCTTCATGCTGATTGCCGCGTTTGCGCTGGGCTGCGCGGCCTTTTTCCTGCGTGCGCGCCGGGCGGGCCTCATGGGATGCACGACGCCGGTGCTGGCGCTGCTGTGCGCCGTGCTCTCGCCGCTGTGCGCGCGGGTGTATCTCCATGTGACGAAGTACGCCTCGCGCGGGCTGGGCGGTTTTGTGCTGCTGAGCGACAGGCCGTATGAATACGCGCTGTGCGGCGCTGTGCTGGGTGTTGTGCTCGCGGGCGTGCTGACCGCGAAATGCACGCGCCGGCGCGCGGGGCAGGTGCTCGACGCGCTCGCTCCGGCGGGGCTGCTCGCGCTGGCCGTCGCGCGGCTGGGAGAGGTCTTCTCCGATTTCGGCTGGGGGCAGATGGTGATGGAGCCGGCGTGGCAGCGCTTTCCGTTTGCCGTGCAGGACATGTACGGCCAATGGCATCTGGCGGTGTTCATGCTGGAGGCTGCGGCGGCGCTGGTGCTGGCCGTCTTCGTGTGGCGCCTGCGCCGCGAAACGGCGGGCGACGTCTTTCTGACCGCGCTGCTCTGGCTCTCCATGACGCAGATCTTCTGCGAAAGCCTGCGGGCGGAGACGATCCGCTGGGGCTTTGTCCGCGTGCAGCAGGTGCAGTGCGCGCTCTTCGGGCTGTTTGTGCTGGCCATGTGGGCGCTGCGGCGGCGGAGCGTGCGCGGCGGGCTCATCGCGCTGACCGTCTATCTGGCGGGCGTGGGCGCGGTCGTCTTCCTGGAATACGCGCTGGACAAGCTGCCGATGCCGCAGGCGTTTGACTATGCGGTGATGGCGGCGGTGCTGGGTGTCATGGGCCTGGCGGCGATGCGCGCAGGCGGCTTTGGCGCTGCGGGGGAGGCAAAAGCATGACGGCGGACGAGATGTGGAGCCGGTTCTGCGCGCAGACCGGCCTCGATCCCCGGACGCCCCATGAGGCGTGGGCGTTCTGCGGCGGCGGTCCCTTTGCCGACGAGCTGGCGGCGCTCGTTCTGGATGGTGTCAAAACGGCGACGGCGAGCCCGCTGATCGCGTATGAAACCGAGGGAGAGCTCCTGCCGGAGGTGGGCGGATACAGCGTCATCCTGTATGACGACGGCTCTGCCGCCGGCGTGATCCGGGACACGAGGGTGTCGCTCGTCCCGTTTGGCGAGGTGTCCGCGGAGCATGCCTTTAAAGAGGGAGAAGGGACGAGGACGCTCGCGGAATGGCGGGAGATCCACAGGCGGGCGTTTACGCCGGACTATCAGGCCGCAGGGCAGCCCTTCGATGAGAATGGCATTTGCGTTCTGGAGGAATTCGAGCTGCTGTATCCGCGGGGATGACCGCGCCTGCGGCACGGATTCGCCATACAGAGGATGGACGGACAATGAAGATGAAGACACAGGGCGCGTCGCTTCTGACGCGCCCGCTGATTGTGACGCTGCTGGCGTCCTTCTGCTGCCTGCTTTGGGGCAGCGCGATCCCCATGATCAACCTCGGCTACCGGCTCTTTGCCATTGCGGAGGGGGCGACGGCAACGCAGATTCTCTTTGCGGGCTGCCGGTTCTTCCTCGCCGGAGTGCTGACGCTGCTCATTGCCGCTGCGCAGCGGCGGGGCTCTGTGCGCCTTCGGGCGTCGGGCTGGAGCAAGGCCGTGCGGCTCGCGATGGTGCAGACGGTTGCGCAGTACGTCTTCTTCTACATCGGCGTCGCGCATACGGAAAGCGTCAAGGGCTCGATCATCCTGGGCCTGAGCGCCTTCGTCGCGATTCTGACGGCCTGCTATCTGTTCCGCTCGGAGCGGATGAACGCGCTCAAGTGGATCGGCGGGCTGATCGGCGTGGCGGGCGTCGTGCTGGTCAATCTGGATGGGACGAGGCTCGATTCCTCCGTCAGCCTGACGGGCGAGGGCTTTCTGATCATATCGATGGTGGCGAGCGCGTGCAGCGCGGGCATGATCAAGCGATACGCGCAGAGCGAGGATCCCGTCGCGCTTTCGGGCTGGCAGTTTGTGATCGGCGGCGTGGCGATGGCCGTGGCCGGCGCGCTGCTGGGCGGACGGCTGCATCCGCAGGGGCCGTCAGCGGCGCTCGTGCTGCTCTATCTGGCGTCGCTCTCCGCGATCGCCTATACGCTCTGGGCTGTGCTGCTCAAGGCCAATCCGGTTTCGCGGGTGGCCGTCTACATGTTTCTGGAGCCGGTCTTCGGCGTGCTGCTCTCGCTGCTGCTCGTCGATTCGCAGGCGGAGCTTCCGCTGCTGCGCTGCGGCGCGGCGCTTGCGCTGGTCTGCCTGAGCATTGTGATCATCGGACGCGGACAGAGGGAGGATGACTGATGAAGAGGGTGACCCTTCGGTTTGCCGACCCGGCAACGGATGCGGCGGGCGTGCTGGCAGTCTATGCGCCGTATATCGAGCACACGGCTGTGACATTTGAGACGGAGGTGCCGGACGAGGCGTCATTCAGGCGGCGCATGGAGGGGATTGCAGAGGGCTTCCCCTATCTGATCCTGGAGATCGACGGCGGGATTGCCGGATATGCGTATGCCCAGCGCGAGGCTGAGCGCGCCGCCTATGCCTGGAACGCGGAGCTTTCGATCTATCTGGCCGGAAAGTGGACCGGCCATGGGCTGGGCAAGCCGCTTTATGCGTTATTGATTGACCTGCTGGCGATGCAGGGCTATATCAACCTGTATGCGGATATCACGGGATCGAACGCGGCGAGCATCGCCATGCACCGGTCGATGGGCTTTGAGCAGATTGGACGGCATGTGAAGACGGGCTACAAGTTCGGGCAGTGGCATGACACGGTCTGGCTGTGCAGACGGCTGTGCGAGGGCGCGCCGGGAGCGCTTTGCGGCGTGAAGGAGCTGGACGGACAGGCAGTCCGGGCGAGGATGGACGCGGCGCAGGCGGAGCTCGCCCGTCGCCTCAACGGAGCGGGCAATCCGCGGGCAGGAGACAAAAACACGGTGGAAGCGTTCAAAAAAGTGTAAAAAAGGTGTTGACAAAACTCGACAGCTGCGGTATACTAACTGAGCTGTCAGCGCGAGAGCAACTCAAGCCGCTGACGGATGATCCTT
>SFHU01000030.1 GCA_004555535.1 Clostridiales bacterium | reverse complement strand
GGGATGCCGACGCCCGTGTCCGCGATCTCCAGCACGGCATCGCGCCCCTCGCGGCGCAGGGAGACGGAGACCTTTCCGCCGTCGGGCGTGTATTTGATGGCGTTCTCGATGATGTTGTAGCAGACCTGCGCCAGCTTGCCCGGGTCGGCAAACATCTCGCAGTCGTCCGCAATCGACGTTTCCAGCTCCTGTCCGCGCTTTTTCGCCAGCGGCGTCAGCCGGCGCACGCTCTCGCGCACCGTCTCCGAGAGGAGCATCCGCTCGCGGCGCAGCTTGAGCTTGTGGCTGTCAATGTGCACCAGCGTCAGCAGATCCCCGACGACGGAGGACAGGCGGTCGATCTCCCTGTCGATATCCCCCAAAAACTCCCTTTGAAGCTCCGGATCCATGTTGTCCTGATACATCATGGATTCCACGAGGATCTTGATCGTCGTCAGCGGCGTTTTGAGCTCGTGGGAGGCGTTGGAGACGAACTGGTTGCGCGCCTCGTCGAGGTTGTGCACCTGCTCGCTCATCTGGTTGAACGCCTCGGCCAGCTGCGCCATCTCGCCCCGGCCCTGGACATGCACGCGGTGCTGATAGTCGCCCTTGGCCATGCGCTCGATGCCCGCGCTCAGCTCCGCGACCGGGCGCGTGACGATGCCCGAAATCAGGCCCGCGAGCAGCAGCACGACCGCCAGCGCCGCCAGCGAGATGCCGATCATCCTATCCCGCAGGGAGACCAGCGAATCGACCGTGTCCTGCACGGAGACGATCAACACCAGCGCGCCGCTGCCGCCGTCCTCCCCGAGTGCCTGCACGAAGCAGCCCCGCCAGACGCGGCCCGTGTCCCGCCCGGTCAGCCCGTCGAACACGGAGGGCGCCTGCGTCTTCCCGCCGCCATCCTGGAGATGGAAGCCGTGCGCCGAGTCCGCCTCGCCCGTGATGACCTCGAAGACCTCGGAGAGCGCCAGTCTGACGCCGCAGCGCTCGTCAAAGGTGTCAAACTGCACCTTGCCGTCGCCATCCACAATCAAAAGACGGCCGCCGCTCTCCCGGGCCGCCTGCAGCAGCCGGACATAAAAGGCGTCCGCCGTCTCGCTTTCAAGCCGGCTTTGCAGCGCTGCGGCCAGCTCCGCCGCCTCCGTCTTCTGCCGGCGGACCGTGTCCTGAAAAAGAGAATCGCTGACCAGCCGGATCGTCGAGGCGGCCACCGCATAGAAGGACACGCCGATCACCAGCAGGAAAGCGATCAGTATTTTGGTTCGGACGGAGTAAAACGGGTTAGTCTTTGTCCGTAAAATAATAACCCACTCCCCATTTGGTCAGGATGAACTCCAGCCGCGCGTTGTCGCGCTCAATCTTCTCGCGCAGGCGGCGGATGTGCACATCGACCGTGCGCATATCGCCCATGTAGTCGTATTTCCAGACCGTCTCCAGCAGCTCCTCGCGGCTGTACACCTTGCCCCTGTGCGTGATGAGCAGCTGCAGCAGGTCAAACTCCTTCGCCGTCAGGCGCACAGGCTCTCCAGCCAGCGAGACCGTGCGGCTCTGGCAGTTGACCTCAAGGTCGTGCACCCGCACGATGCGCTTCTCCTCGAGCGCCTCGTGCACCGGCTGGCTGCGGCGCAGGATGGACTTGATGCGCGCCTTAACCTCCAGAATATTGAACGGCTTGGTCATGTAGTCGTCCGCGCCGTATTCAAGGCCCAGAATCTTGTCCATGTCCTCGCCCTTGGCTGTCAGCATGATGATGGGCACGTTGGAGCGCTCGCGGATCCGCTGGCACACCTCGATGCCGTCGACACCGGGAAGCATCACGTCCAGCAGCACCATATCATAATTGTCGGAAAAAACCTTGGCCAGCGCCTCTTCTCCGTCCATCGCGGAATCCGTCAGATAGCCATCCTGCTCCAGGCTGTACTTGAGCCCCTTGAGGATCAGCGGCTCGTCATCCACCAGCAAAATCTTCTTCGGCATAGTGTCATTCCCCATTACTCCCGCGCCCGAGGGCGCGCATTTCAACATCCAATGAATATAAACCTATTGTAACGCATAACCCCGCAAAAAATCAAGATATCGGAAATATTTTTTCGCACTTTTTGTAACATTTCGGTCTGAACGACATAAATTTGCAATAATACGCCCGGAGTCGCGCACCCGCTCTGTACAATCGCGTTCAAAAGTGGTATAGTATGAAGAAGACCTTTGCGCTCTGCGCCCGAATGAATCGGCCCCGTGCCATGAAGAAATAGATGGAGGGAATCTCTTGTCCCAACGCCCGCTTGCGCTGCTGCTGTGTCTGGCGCTGACGTTTGCCGCCCTCTCCCCCGCCAGCGCGGAAGAGGAGGAGGTGCGGCGCTTTGTCGCGCCGGAGCTGCCGGCGGATGCCATTCCCTACGACGAAAACCACCCCGAGCTGCTCGACGGGGACATGCTCTACGCCCGCAGCGCGATTCTCATCGAGGCGGACACCGGCGATGTGCTCTTTGAAAAGAACGCCGACGAGATCATGTATCCCGCCTCGACAACCAAGATCATGACCGCCTACATCGCCCTGCAGATGTCCGACCTTGAAAACGACGTCGTCACCGTCTCCCAAAACGCAATCGATCTGGTGCCGGAGGGCTATCAGAAGGTGCCGCTGGTCGCGGGCGAGCAGGTCGCCATGCTCGATCTGATCTCCGCGATGCTCGTCATCTCCGGCAACGAGGCGGCCAACGCCATCGCCGAATACCTCTGCGGTAGCATCGACGCCTTCGCCGATCTCATGAACCGGACGGCGCAGATGCTCGGCTGCTCAGAGGACACGCACTTCACCAACCCCTCCGGCGTGCAGGACGTCAGCCATTACACGACGGCGCGTGATCTGTCCATCATCGCCCGCGCCGCGATGCGCGACGAACGCTTCGCCTCCATCGTCAGCCAGACGACCTACGACATGCCCGCCACCCAGAAGGAGGACGGCTCCGCCGGCCATCCCCGGCGCACCATCGTCGGCGCGACGCGCATCCTTGATCCCTCCAGCGATTACTATTACCGCTACGCGACCGGCATCAAGACCGGCTACACCATCGACGCGGGCTACTGCTTCATCGGCGCGGCGAGCTACGGCAGCATCAACCTGATCTCCGTCGTCCTCTACGACGGCGACACCCGCCGCTACATCGACACGAAGCGCCTCTTCGAATACGGCTTCTCCCAGATCGAATCGATCAGCCCGGAATCGCTCTACGCGGAATCCCCGCGCGTCATCGACATCACCGGCTTCGCCCTGGATGATGAGAATCACGGCGAGCTGACGCTCGGCATCCGCGCCGTCGATCCGGAGAAGGACATGACGATCATCGGCAATTCCTCCACGATCGACCTGCTGCGCGAGAACTTCAGCCAGATTTCCTCGATCGAGTGGACGCGCGCCTTCCAGGCGCCCATCAACGCCGGCGATGTTATGGGCATCCTGACCTTCTATTCCGAAAACAAGGGCACGGCTGAGTATGAGCTGGTCGCCACGCGCTCCATCGCCGCGCGCGAGGATGCGCCGCCCACGCTCGCGCAGATCGAGGCCTACACCGCCGCGGACGAGAACCCCTGGCCCCGCTTCTTCTGGGATGACCTCGTCCCGCCCTCCATCCTGCTGATCGTGATCATCCTGCTGGTCCGCTTCGTGCGCCGGCACAGGCACAAGCGCGCCAAGTCCCCGAAGATCGATCCCATCAGGCCCCGGTACCTGCGGTGAGCCCGTGCGGCGAGCCTGCAGGGTTGAACTCAAACAAACGCTGCCGCAGGCCATGTACCTGCGGCAGCGCTTTTTTGTTGTTTTCTGCATGTCAGCTTACTCGGCAACCGCCGCGGCAGCGTTCGCGCCCGCGAGGCGGCCGGAGGTCAGGGCGAAGCCCAGGCCCGTGCCCTCGATGTTGACATACGCGGCGACGCTCATGCCGGAGACGTTGTTGCCCGTCGCGTACAGGCCCGGGATGACCTTCGCGTCGTCGGTCAGCACCTGGAGCTTCTCATTGGTGTTGACGCCGCCGAGCGCGCCCAGCACCGCGTTGTAGCCCTTGGTGACGTAGAACGGGCCTTCCTCAACCGTCCAGAGCAGATCCTCGGCGCTCTTGAAGAACTCCTCGTCCTTGCCGTTTCTGACATAGCCGTTGTAGTTCTCCACCGTCTCGAGCAGGTCGGCGGGATCGCAGCCGATGAACGCGGCGGCCTCCTCGAGGGTCTGCGCGACAATGCCGTCGCCCGTCTCGGTCAGCACCTCAAAGTCCGCGAGGAAGTCCTCCTTGCTGATGGGCGCGTGATAGATGGTATGCTCCCCTTCCTCGTCGAGCATGCCGTTCTGATCCCAGTAGTGGATCCAGGAGCCGGTGTTCTCATAGGAAGCGTCCGCCCAGCGGTCGACCGTCTTCTCGTCGACGATGGTGAAGGCGTAGCCGCCCTGCGCGAGCACGGCGCTCGAATACTCGACAGTGTCCTTGAGCAGGTCCTCGTTCATGAAGCGCTTGCCCTGCTGGTTGACCCACAGGCACGGCGTGTTCATGGTCAGCTGGGTCGCCACCTTGATGCTGCCGCCGTCCGGGCCGGAGGCCGCCTTCGGGCCGACGCCGTGGTTCATGGAGAGCAGCTCGCCCTTCGCCGCGCCGACCTCATACATCATGATCAGGCCGGAGCCGTCGCAGCCGCCCATGACGGAGACGTTGTCATACGCGGCGCCCAGCGCCTCGCGCATCATCTCCTCGTTGCCCGCAAAGCTGCCCGTCGCCACGATCACAACACCGGCGCTGATGGTCAGCTCGCCGCCGTCCGCCTTCGTCGCGACAGCGCCGGCCACCGCGCCGGTTTCATCGGTCAGCAGCCTCGTCGCAGTCGTGTTGTAGCGGATGTCGACGCCGCTTTTGTCCAGGTATTCGCCGATGTGGACGAACGGCTGCGCATTGTTCCAGCGATGATAGATGACCGTCTCGTCAAAGTGCGCGATCTGCTGCGCCGTCTTGGAGAGATAGAAGGCGACATCGTGGTCGAGCATGTATTCGACCGTGTTCTTCGCCTCCGCGACGAACGTGCGGATCAGCTTCGCGTTGCCCAGCATGTTGCTCTGCTCGATGAACTTGTTGTACCAGTATTCCTCGTCGGAGCCCAGGTCATCGCCGTAGCGCTCGTGCTGCAGGCTGGTGCCGATGGCGAACATGCCCTGCGCGGCATTGCCCATGCCGCCCAGCATCGCGGAGGAATCGATGCCGATGACCTTCGCGCCGTTCTCCGCGGCGGAGAGCGCCGCCACAGAGCCGGACGCGCCCATGCCGATGACCAGCACATCGCATTCCGCCGTCTCGTCCTCGCCCTTGGGCGCCTCCTCCTTCTCAAAGGAAAGGCCGCCCTCGGCGCAGGCCGTAGCCGCCGCCTCGATGACCGCGTTGGAGGTCAGGGTCGCGCCGGAAACCGTATCCACATACGGCGTCTGCGCCTCCACAATCGCCTGCGCCAGCTTGGACATCGCCTCGCCGCCCAGCGCCGGGGTCTCGCTGACGCCCTCGGCCGCGACATCCGTAATCCTTCCGTCCTCAATCGTCACGGTGACCGTCACGTCGCCGCCAAAGCCCTTGGCGGAGGCGGTGCGGCTCTCGGCGACGCCGGCCACCGGCAGCGCCAGCAGCAGGGCCGCGCACACAAGCGCGCTGATGAAGTTCCTCATGCTCATCCTTCTCCTTTTCTTGTTGGGCGGGTTTTCCCCGCCGGCTTGTGCGTATGTTATCACATTCACAAAGGAGAAAAAAGAGCTTTTGCGCCGTTGGCCTGTTTCCGTGCGCGGTTGGCACTTCCTGTCAGACGGGCAGCAGCACATTGACAAGGAACAGACCATTTTCCGCGCTGGCCGTCATCTCGCCCCCGAGCGAGCGCGCCGTGTCGGCGATGCTGCGCAGCCCGTAGCCGTGCGCGTCCGCGTCCTGCTTGGTGGTGCGGAAGCCCGCCTCTGCGTCCCGGCTGCGCGCGCCGTCGAAGCGGTTTTCCGTGCGGATGATCAGGAAGCCGCCCCTGTGGCTCAGCCGCAGGACGATCTCCCGGGAGCGCGCCTGCGGCAGTGCGGCGACCGCCTCGATGGCGTTGTCGAGCAGGTTGCCGAAGATCGTGCACAGCTCCGGGGCCGGGATGCCCGAAAGCAGCCCGGAGGCCTCCGCGCTGACGCACGGGACGAGCGAGGCCCCGATGCGCGCGCACTCGTCCATCTTCCTGGAGAGCAGCACGTCCACCGGCTCACAGCCCGTAATGCTGCTGACCGCGACGGGCCGCAGGCTCGGCAGCAGCCGCGCGATGTAGCCCTGAATGTCTCCGCTTGTGCTCATCGCGGCGATCGTCGCCAGATGGTTGCGCATGTCGTGGGAGAGCCGGTTGATCTCGTCGAGCTTCTTCATGTGCTCCTCCATCTGCATGCGCTGGCGCTCCAGGGACAGCCGCGCGCGAACGGCCTCCTCCTGCTCGAGCATGGCGTCGAGCGTGCGCTCCGTCAGGACCACCATCATCAGCGCGAGGATGCACATCACGAAGTTGAGCATGCCCATGTCCTGCGTCAGATCCATGTTCTCCACCGCGAAGGAGCGGTACTGCACGAACTTGACGTAGAGATACGGCAGCGCGGGCAAAAAGACAGCCGCCGTCTGCCCGGGCGTCAGCGCGCGCAGCCTCGGCCGGCAGACCAGCCTTCTCAGCCCCAGCACCAGCGCCAGCGCGATGAGCCCCACCGCCGCGATCTGCACGAGCTTGTCCCCGGGATCGAGGCTGTTCTTGATGCCCCGCAGAAAAGGCAGCATGTCCAGTACGACGGTTTTGGCGATGTCCATGCACAAGTGAAAGACGAGCGCCGTATACAGTCCCTTGAAGAATGTCGCGCGCAGCAGCAGCTTCACCACCGCTACGACCACCAGATAGTGCAGCAGCACGTTGAGCCACATGTTCATGAACGTCTGCGACCAGGCGCACACGGCCAGCAGCAGCGCGCCCGCCAGCCCCGCCAAACGCTCGCCCCAGCGGCTGTCCCCAAAGCGCGCGGCGGACGCCGCCAGCAGCGGGGAGAGGAAGACGCCCAGGAGCGCCGCCTCCATGCAGCCGAAGAGCAGCGAAAAAGCCGCGCTCAGCCCCGGCGAATCAAACGAAAAGATCATAGCTGTTCCCCCAAATACGCCGTCAGCGCCTGCATGAATTCCCGCTTCTTGTGCCGGCTGACGGGCACCTCCTCCCCGCCGACATCGAGCGTCAGCCCGGTGATGCCGCGCACATGCGCCAGCGAGACGAGATAGGCGTTGTGCACCCGGAAAAACGCCCCGGGCGGCAGCTGCTTTTCCAGCGCCGCCATAGTCATGCGCAGGTCGATGCTCCGCTCCCCTGCGTGCAGCCTCAGCTTGCGGCCATAGGTCTCCGCGAAGCGCAGCTCCTGCACGGGGAGGATCACCGTCTCCTCCTGCATCCGCAGCGTCAGCATCCTCGGCCTGCGCAATCCGAGCTGGCGCTCCGCCTTCTCCAGCAGCTCGCCGATGCGCGCGCAGCTGACCGGCTTGACGAGGAAATCCAACGCCTGCACGGCATAGCCATCCAGCGCGCGGGAGACGAGTCCCGTGCAAAACGCGATCATCACCTGCGAATCCGTCTCCCGGATGACGTGCGCCGCCTCCATGCCGCTCATGCCCGGCATGTCGATATCCATGAGGATCAGGTCCAGATCCGCGGCGCCCGCCCGCAGCAGCGCGTCCGCCTCCCCATATTCAAAAAGCACGGCGGAGAGGCCGCGCTCTGCCGCTGCCGCCTTCACAAAACCGCAGAGCTGCGCCCGCTGCGGGGCCTCGTCCTCCACGACGGCAATCCTCACATTGCGCACCTCCCCCCGTGCGTCCCGGGTTTCGCCCGCCCGGCATTCCGGTCAGGCGTAGAGAATCAGGGCGATCATCTCGACGGGCTCCTCGCCGATGCAGGCCAGCCCATGCCCCTCGCCCGGCGCGCAGTAGGTCACGTCGCCCGCTCCGACCTCCACGATGGTGCCGTTGTCGTTGTAGCGGCCCCGGCCGCTGAGGATGTAATAGGTTTCGCTGTCCCCGTTGTGGATGTGGAAGCCGATTTCGCTGCCCGGATACACGGTCGTATGCCCGAACACACGGCCCTTGTGCTCCATCTCGGGGTCGCCATTGAGAATGCTGCGGACGGTGATCTCGCCGACGCCGTTAAACGGCGCAGGCTTTCTGACGGTTTCCTTTTCACTGCTCCTGCGGATCATGTTGGTTCCTCCCTGTTCTGTCACCCGGGCACGGATACGCCCCGGGCCGGTTTCTGCCTCGATTGTACCACATCGCCTGGCCCGGTTCAAGTCGGAAGCGGGTGAACTGCAGGAGGAGACAGGCTGCCGGGGCACAAAAAAAGAACCCATGCCCGGTCAGGAACATGGATTCTTTTGGCTCCCCAGGTAGGGCTCGAACCTACAACCCTTCGGTTAACAGCCGAATGCTCTGCCATTGAGCTACTGAGGAATGCTTCTGTTCTTTAAGAACAGGGTTATTATACCTCCATTTTTTCCGACTGTCAAGCCCTTTTTGCAATTTTTACTCTGAAAGTCCCTCTGCAAAGCTTCGGCCTCGGCCGCAAGGCAACAGGACTTTCATCACTTGGTCGGTGATGCGACCGGCATCATGCCCTTTCAGGTCAGGAATCCATTTTCCCCGCCGTCTCCAGCGCGCCCACCAGCTCCCGGATCTGCCCGATGTAACAGTCGTAGAGCCGGCACAGATAGGCCGGCGTTCCTTCAAATGTGCCCGTCTCCGCAATCGCCGAGGCGGCGCACCGCGCGCAGAAGGTCTCATGCGGACATCCGGCGCACTTTTCGGAGCAGGACGTCGCCCGGACAGCCTGCTTCAATGCTGCCCAGCACCGCTCAAAGCCCAGCTCATCCAGATCAAACTGCATGTTGTCCGTCATGCCGCACAGCAGCATCCTGCCCTGCCAGTTGATCCAATAGGTGCTCTTTCCCGCCCGGCAGGTGAACGCCGTGTCATGCGGTGGCTTGTCCGTTGTCGCCGTTCCATCCTCGATCATCAGCAGGGCCCTGCCCTGATTGATGAAGGTCTGCATGCCGAGCCGCGCGACCTCGGACAGGATGCGAACCCGCGCCGCCTCCTCCGGGGGCAGCCGTGACGCGCTGTTGTCCGTTTCCTCCTTCCGGTTGGCCGGGAAAACATAGTATGCCACGGTGCTCTCCAGCCTTCTGTCCCGGATCAGCTGAAGAATCTGCCTCGCGTCGTCAGCGTTTTCCCGGGTCACCGTGTAGTTGATCTTCACCTGAATCCCGAATTCCTCGCACAGGTCAAGTGCCCGCACGACCTGGGTAAAGCCGTGGGGATTCCCGCAGAGCCGGCCATAGGTCTCGTCCGAAGCGCCATAGAGCGTGATGTTGAGCTTTCTGGGCGGATTCTTCGCGAGCCAGCCGACGGTTTCCCTGTCCAGCAGGGTGCCGTTTGTGTTGATCGAAACAATCAGCCCCATCGCCTTCAGCCCCTCATACAGGCGCCGGAATTCCGGATAGAGAAACGGCTCTCCGCCCGTCAGCAGCAGAAACAGCAGTCCCGCCACCTTCGCCTGGCGGGCAGTCTCAAGCCATTCGTCCGCCGTCCTGATCCGTCCCTTCCGGCGGAGCTCCTCCGGGGACATACGCACATAGCACATTTTGCAGTCCATATTGCACAGCGGCGTCAGCTCAAAGGTCGCGCCGATGGGCGATTCCAGAAGCGTCGCCTTCTCGCACAGAAGCCGCTCGACAGGCAGCGCCATATCCAATACGTCCATCAGATTCCCTCCTCCCGAAACCTCTCGTCCAGTGCATCCACAGCGGAAGCCTTCGGCGTGCAGTCGAGCAGGAACACGGGCACCGCCTGAATCAGATCCTGCATCAGATCCATCGCGGCTTCCGCGCGTTCCCTGTTCCAATAATTGACGCTGATCTCGCTGGCCACCTTCATATAGGCCTCCAGCGGCCTCAGGCGGCGGGCTGCATCCTTGGGCGCCTGCCTCAAATAAACAATGGCTCGAATCGGCGTCGTCACGTCTCTGGAAATGCCGGAGCTACCGCAAAGCGGCAAGCCGCACGCTTTCCAAGCCCCCTCCTCCTTTTTGAGGATGGCCCGGTCTCCGTTGATCACCTCGCAGCCGCTCCTGTGCGCCGACCACAGATCCGCCTGCGTCGACTTTCCGGTCTCGGAGGGAGCGGTAAACAGCACGGCGCCCCCGGGCGTTTTGAGATAGGCGCAATGCAGCAGCAGCTCCTTCTGCTCCAGCAGAACCCGCTCGAGCATGAGCGCGAAGAGATACATCTGCGCGTCGCAGGCAATCACGGGCAGCACCTGGATGTCCACCCGGCCGTCCGCCCGCTCCTCGCAGTACATGCTGATCTCCGTTCCATACAGATAATGGATGCGGATTTCCCCTTCTTTTCCCTGATAGACCTTCTGGTTTTTTCCGTCGTAGAGCAGCGGCGCGTCCGGAAGAGAAGGCTCCTTGTCGTAGCGCCGGATGTAATAGTGCCTCTGCGGCCCATCCGCCTGCGTTGCGTTCTCTTTCCTGAAAGCCAGCTCCTCCGGCTTCCATGGAATGTCGAAATCCGCATGGATCACAAACCGCAGCCCGCCAAAACAGAACGTGTCAGTCATCGCGTTTTCCTTCCTGCAAGCCGCCCGGGCGCTTCCTGCCTGCGGCGGGCGTACCCGGGCGCTGCCGGCCTGCCCCATCAGGCCGGTTCCCATGAAAAAGGAGAGGAGAATCTTCATTCCCCTCCCCTTGCATCGTCTGGTTTTTCCGAAAAATGGTTTTCTGGAAAGTTCTTTCCCGGAAATCAGGAAAGCGCCTTGCCCTCCTCAAAGCCGTTCAGGTAGTCAAGCGCATAGCCGGCGTGAACCCTGGAGCCGTGGCCTCCACGACCGTATCCGCCCAAATCAACCGTGCCTTTGAGGGTGTCCCTTCCGTTATAAATCTCCCAATTTGCCTTTATTTTCTGATCAACCGTCCAATCTTTGGTGGTCGTTTTGTTCGTCACGTTGCCGCCCTCCGCGATTTTGTCTCCCCACTGGAAGAGGTGGCTAAAGAAGCTCTCCGCTTCCGAAGTGCTCGTGAAGGGATCCCTCTTATACGCACAACCAAGGCTGTCCGTGAACACGGTAACATAGCTGGTCTTCGCGCAATAGATCTTGACCGTATCCTTACCGTTGACAATATTCAGGTCGCAGCCCGCAACCGCCTGCTGCGCGTTGAACTCAACCGTCTGAAAATCGGGCTTCATGTATTCCATAATCCTACATCCTCCTTTAGGATCATTTCAAGCATCAACACGGAGAATCAATCCGCTGGCCTCCGCCTTCTGCAAAAACGCATCAACATCTTCGGCAATCTCGGCCTCCTGTTTTCCGCAGGCCTGTGCCAGCAGCGCGGTCAGCCGGGCTTTTGTATGCGGCCCCTCGGCGAGGAGCTTCCAGAGAAAAGCGCCCGTCTCGCTGAAGGTGACCATGCCGTTGAGGCGCTTCGTCTGTTCCCCGACGGG
This sequence comes from Clostridiales bacterium, assembly GCA_004555535.1. GTDB lineage: Bacteria > Bacillota > Clostridia > Christensenellales > Aristaeellaceae > Ventricola. The sequence goes on along the minus strand of SFHU01000030.1, from coordinate 15,280 downwards.
AACAGCGATGACCTCGCCGACGACCTCACGGGTGACGAACCCGGGGTTGGCGCGGTATTGGGCTTCGCCCTGCATGCCGGAAGATTGAATCGCTTCTTCCACGGTTCCTCCTCCTCATGCGCCGGGGCGTGAACCGTACGCCCCGTTTCCATATAGCAAGGAATATCTGAAAAATCATCTTCCCTGACCATGCTTAGCTACATTATACCATGCCTTATCCCTTTGTCCAGACGCATTTCTTCATTTTTTCGCAATAATTTCAAGAGTTCTCCGAATCCCTCCGTCCGGGCGTTTGATCCATTGCTGACGGGCATTTCTCATTCTTCATTTTTCCTTGATATACATACATTTTTTCCCACATAAGCCGTGCATTTTACTTCCCTTTTTCAATCATATTGCAGGTTATTTAAATTTTCTTCCCTCTGCGTACGCCTTCGCTCCGGGCGTGATTTCCTTCGAACAGATTTTACATCATGCCGGATTTATCTAAATTTTGTTTACAATTTGTGTTCTTCGGAGGGCGGCGGCCAGTGCGGAAGCCTCATCCGTCAGTCCTTCCGGGCGGCCGCTTTTCGAGATTCCCCGGTCCTTTCCCCATCGTGGAAGGCTTCTCTGCGCCGCAATTCGGCTTTGATAAAAAAGGCCCTCCCCTTCGGACCGCAGCCGCGCGCGCCCTGTGGGCGGGCGGTTGAGCAGCCCTGGATGTTTCCCGGGGAGGGTGGTTCCAAAGGAACCGGGTGAGCTCTTTCGTTGTTCCGTCAGTTCGCCTGCAGCGTTCCGACGATGTCCTGCGCTTTTGTGACGCCCTGCGCCTCGCAGTAGGCGTCAAACTCGCGGATGATCCGCGGGCAGGCGAAGGGATCGGTGAAGTTCGCCGTGCCGACCATGACGGCCTTCGCGCCGCAGAGCATGAAGGCGGCGGCGTCCTCGCCGGTCTCGATGCCGCCCATGCCGATGATCGGGATGGAGACCTTCGCCGCGCTCTGCCAGACCATGCGCAGCGCGACCGGGCGCACGGCGGGGCCGGAGAGGCCGCCCGTGTTGTTCGCCAGGATCATGCGTCGCTTCTGCACGTCGACCGCGATGCCCGTCAGCGTGTTGATCATGGAGATGGCGTCCGCGCCCGCCTCCTGCGCGGCGAGCGCGTTTTCCGTGATGTCCGCGACGTTGGGCGTCAGCTTGACGATCAGCGGCTGCTTCGCCGCGGCCTTGACGGCCTTCGTGATCGCGTAAACGCTCTCCGGCTTCACGCCGAAGGCGACGCCGCCCTCGTGGACGTTCGGGCAGGAGATGTTCATCTCCAGCAGATGCACGCCCGTCGGCGCGAGCACCTCCGCCATGCCCACGTATTCCTCGACGCTCGTGCCGGTGATGTTCGCGATGACGGCGATGTCCTTTCCGAGCAGCCAGGGCAGGTCGTGCTCGATGAAGCTCTGCACGCCGGGGTTTTGCAGGCCCACGCTGTTGAGCATGCCGCTGGGCGTCTCGGCGATGCGCGAGGGCGGGTTGCCCGTGCGCGGCCTCAGGCTCAGCCCCTTGACGGAGATGCCGCCCAGCGCGGAGATATCGTAGAGCTCGTCAAACTCGCGGCCGAAGCCGAACGTGCCGCTCGCGGCGATGACGGGGTTCTTGAGCTTCACGCCGCACAGATCCAGGGACAGATCAGCCACGCAGCGCCACCTCCTTCGCGTCAAACACAGGGCCGTCCTTGCAGACCCGCCTGTATTGCCAGCCACCCTGCGGCAGGTTGACCTTCACGTTGCACCCCAGGCACGCGCCGATGCCGCAGCCCATGCGCTCCTCCAGCGAGAGCTGGCAGGGAATGCCCTGCTCCAGCGCGATCTCCTGCACGGCCAGCAGCATCGGCATCGGGCCGCAGGCCATGATCAGCTCGGGCCTGCGCGCCTCAATCGCGGCCTTGAGCGGCTTGGTGACGAGCGCGCGCTCGCCGAGCGTGCCGTCGTCGCTGACCGCCGTCACGGGGCAGGGCGCCTGCGTCATGCCGTAGGCATACGCCGCGCCGCGGAAGCCGAAGAACGCGCGGGACTCCGGCGTCGCGAAGCTGTCCATCGCGCAGCAGACCGGCGCGACGCCGACACCGCCGCCGACAAAGTCGATCCGCGCGGCGCCCATGCCGTCAAAGCCGTTGCCCAGCGGGCCGAGCACGCGCACGGTGTCGCCCGGGCGAAGCGCGCAGAGCATCTGCGTGCCCGCTCCCTTGGGCTGGATGGCGAGAGTCAGCGTCCCCGCCGCCGGGTCAAAGGCCATCAGGCTGATCGGGCGGCGGAGCACATGCGCGCTGTCCGGCACGAGCATCTGGATGAACTGGCCGGGCCGGGCCTGCGCGGCGATCTGCGGCGCGCGCAGGATGAGGCGCACAAGGCTCTGCGCCAGCGGCTCACAAGCAAGGACGAGCGCATCGAGTTCCTGCATCATTTGATTTCCTTCCCCGCCGCCTTGAGGCAGGCGCAAAGATCCTCGCGCATGCGGATGGCCTCCTCGCGCGCGGCGTCGTCAAAGGCCATGCCCTCGCGCTTCTTCCAGGCGCAGAGGATCGAGCGGGAGGCGTTGACGATCGCGCCGCTGCCATTTTCGTCGAAGCAGCCCGCGATGTCCGCGCCGGTCGCGCCCTGCGCGCCATAGCCCGGCACGAGGAAGAAGGCATGCGGCATCCGCGCGCGAAGGGCCGTCCCCTGCTGCGGATAGGTCGCGCCGACAACCGCGCCGACGGCGGAATAGCCGCTCTCGCCGCGCGTCTCCTCGCCCCACTGCTCGACGAGATCCGCCACGGCCTCGTAGAGCGTGCGGCCGTCCTCGAACTTCATATCCTGGAGCTGGCCGGAGGAGGGATTGCTCGTCTTGACGAGCACGAAGATGCCGGTATCCTTCTCCTTGCAGGCGTCGGTAAAGGGCTTCACGCCATCCACGCCCAGGTACGGGTTGATCGTCGCGAAGTCCGCGGCGAAGGCGCGCCGGCTGCCCTCGGGCATCGCGGTCTCGCCGATGTAGGCGTTGGCGTAGCAGGCCGCCGTCGCGCCGATGTCGTTGCGCTTGACGTCGGCCATCACCAGCAAGCCCTTCGAGGCGGCGTAGGCGAGCGTCTTCTCAAACGCCTTCATGCCCGCCGGGCCGTACATCTCGTAGTACGCGACCTGCACCTTGACCGCCGGAACGATGTCGCAGAGCGCGTCGACGAGGCGGACATTGTACTGATAGACGGCCTCGGCGGCGTCCTCAAAGGAGCGGATGCCCTCGGGCAGGATCTCCCGCACAAAGCTCTCGGGCAGGTATTCGATTCGCGTGTCAAGGCCCGCGACCGTCGGGTTTTTGAGCGCACGGATGCGCGCGGCCAACTGTTCCATCTTGTTCATCTCAGCAATCCTCCTGATCGATCACGCGGCCGCCCACGATCGTGGCGCAGACCGCTCCGGTGTAGGTTCTGCCGTCAAACGGCGTGTTGTGTCCCCTGGATTTGAACTTTGAGGCGTCGACGGTGATTTCGCGCTCCGGGTCAAGGATGACGGCGTCCGCCGGCGCGCCCACAGCGAGGCTGCCGCCCGGCACGCCCAGCAGCCGGGCCGGCTGCGCGCTCATCAGCGCGATGAGCCGCGGGAGCGTCATGTAGCCCTTCTTGACCAGCTCCGTGTGGCAAATGCTGAAGGCCGTCTCAAACCCGCTGATGCCGCTGGCCGCGAGGTGGAATTCGACGCGCTTCTCGTCCTCGTGGTGCGGCGCGTGGTCGGTCGCAATCGCGTCGAGCGTGCCATCGACGAGGCCGGCGATGCAGGCGAGCCTGTCCGCCTCCTCGCGCAGCGGCGGGTTGACGCGGCAGTTGCTGTCGTAGCCCGCGACCCAGTCCTCCGTCGCGCCGATGTAATGCGGCGTCGTCTCCGCCGTCACGCGGACGCCGCGCGCCTTCGCCTCGCGCACCAGCTGCACGCCGCCTCGCGTGGAGACGTGGCAGAGGTGAATTCGCTTGCCCTCAGCCTCCGCGACGAGGATGTCGCGCGCGATCATGACCTCCTCCGCCGCGCGGGTGATGCCCGGCAGACCGAGCTTCGTGCTCATGTATCCCTCGTTCATGACGCCGTCGCCGACGAGGTTCTTGTCCTCGCTGTGGCTCATGATGAACACGCCGAAATGATCGGCGTACTGCATCGCCAGGCGCAGCAGGTTCGAATTGACGACCGGCCTGCCGTCGTCGGAGATGGCGACGATGCCCGCGGCCTTCATCCGCCCGATCTCCGCCATCTCGACGCCCTCCAGCCCCTTCGAGATCGCGCCGACCGGGTAGACGTGCACGCCGCTGCCCTTCGTCTCGGCCTTCTCGATGATGTAGCGCGTGACGGCGGCGCTGTCGTTGACGGGCTTCGTGTTGGGCATGCAGCAGACGCCCGTGAAGCCGCCGCGCGCCGCCGCGCGGGTGCCGGAGACGATGTCTTCCTTATATTCAAGGCCGGGGTCGCGCAGGTGGCAGTGCATGTCGATGAAGCCGGGCGCAACGACGCGGCCCGCCGCGTCGATGACCCTTGCGCCCTGCGCGTCAAGCCCCTCGCCGATGGCAGCGACGCGCGCGTCCTCCAGCAGCAGGTCAAGCTGCCCGTCGATGCCGTTGGCGGGGTCGATCAGCCGCCCACCGCGAATCAGAATGCTCTCACTCATCTGCTTAGCCCTCCCTCCGGGTCAGCATGTAGAGCAGCGCCATGCGCACGGCGACGCCGCTTTCCACCTGCTGGGTGATGACCGACTGCGGCCCGTCCGCCGCGCTCGAGGCGATCTCGACGCCGCGGTTCATCGGGCCGGGATGCATGACGAGCGCGTGCTTTTTCGCCAGCGCGACGCGCTCGGGCGTGATCTCCCAGTTGTCGCAGTATTCCGCGACGGACGGGAACAGGCCCTTCTGCTGGCGCTCGCGCTGGATGCGCAGGCCCATCACGACGTCCGCGCCCTCGCAGGCGTCCTCGATCGTCGGCGCGACGGTGCAGCCGAGCCGCTCGATCTGCACGGGGATCAGCGTCGGCGGCGCGCAGAGCACGACGCTCGCGCCCATGGCCGTCAGGCCGTAGATGTTGCTGCGCGCGACGCGGGAATGCATGACGTCGCCGCAGATCGCGACCTTGATGCCCTCAAGGCTCCCCAGGTGCTCGCGCATCGTCAGCATATCCAGCAGCGCCTGCGTCGGGTGCTCATTCATGCCGTCGCCCGCGTTGATGACGCTCGCCTTCACGTGGCGGGCCAGCAACGACGGCGCGCCGGACATCGGGTGGCGGATGATGATCACGTCCGTGCCCATCTGGTCGAGCGTCACGCCGGTGTCGATGAGCGTCTCGCCCTTGGCGACGCTCGAGGCGCTTGCGGAGATGTTCGCCGCTGCGGCGGACATGTATTTGCTCGCCAGCTCGAAGGACATGCGCGTGCGCGTCGAGTTCTCATAGAAGAGCGTCACGATCGACTTGCCCTGCAGATGCGAGGTCTTCTTGTTCGACGAGCGCACCACCTGGCGCATCATCAGCGCGGTATCGAGTATGGCTGTGATCTCCTCGCGGCTCACGCCGTCGAGGCCCAGCAGATCCTTGCGTCTCAGATTCACGTTGTACCCCTTTCCGTGTTCAGCGCTCACTTGCGCTCATACAGCACGACGCTCATGTCGCCGTCAAACTCCGGCACATGCACCCCGACGAGCTCGCTCTTGCTCGTGGGCAGGTTCTTGCCCACATAGTCCGCCCGGATGGGCAGCTCGCGGTGTCCGCGGTCGACCATCACAGCCAGCTGGATCAGCGACGGCCGGCCCATATCGCAGATGGCGTCCATCGCCGCGCGCGCCGTCCTGCCCGTGAAGAGCACGTCGTCGACCATGATGATCTTCGCGTCCTGCACCTGAAAGGGCAGGTCTGTCGCGTTGACGACCGGGTGCTCCGAGAGGATCGACAGGTCGTCGCGATAGAACGTGATATCCAGCACGCCCAGCGGGAGCTTCACGCCCTCCACCTGCTCGATCATCTCCTGCAGCATCTTCGCCAGCGTGACGCCCCGCCGCTGAATGCCCACCAGCGTCAGCCCTTCGACGCCGCGGTTGTTCTCGATGATCTCGTGTGCGATGCGCCGCAGCGCGCGTTCCATCGCGCTTTTGTCCATGATATCCGCCTTGAATTCAAGGGTCGCCGCCATCCGTCCCACTCCTTTTTCCGCATGCAAAAAGCCCTGTCCCGTTGTCGGGGCAGGGCAAACAAAGGCCTCCTGGGCTCTGTGTGTGGTTATGCCGCCTTGCCGACCTCACGGGATCGATTTAAAAGCGCCGAGCCAGGGCTCTCCGGCCGTGCCGGGTACCCTCTGGCTTTGATCCAAAGCATTGTATCATCTTTTTCCCGCTTCGTCAACGGCTGCGCGGAATTTCCGTCCTCTCCGCGGCAAAGCGGTTGGCCACCTGCACGCCCGTCTTACTCCTGGCGCACAAACTTGTCCGCGCCGACGCCGCACAGCGGGCAGGTATAGTCCTCCGGCAGCGTCTCACCCTCATAAACATAGCCGCAGACGGAGCAGACCCACTTCGCCGGCGCGGCGGCGGTCTCCTGCGCGACGGGCGCCGGCGCGCCGCTGATCGCGGCGATCAGATCATTCGCCAGCGTATCGAGCGCGGCGAGGGATGTCCCGTCCGTCGTGGAGCGCAGGGTCACGGTGCCGCCGACCTGCTCCATGCCGCTCATGCTGTCCAGCAGTTCCTTCATCTGGCTGCCGGAGACGGGCGACCAGCTGCCGTTCTCCACCAGCGCGTAGCGCCTGCCCTGCAGGTTGTGCGCCGCCAGATCCTGAATGAAGTTCTTCATCGGCGTGAAGATGCCCATGTTGTAGGTGATCGAGGCGAAGACGATCGTCCCGCAGCGGAAGGCCTCGCCGATCAGCTCGCTGACATGCGTCTTGGAGACGTCATAGACCTTCACGTTGCGCACGCCGCCCATCGAGAGCTTGCCGGCCAGCACCGAGGCCGCGTTCTCCGTGCCGCCGTAGACGGAGCCGTAGACGACCATGACGCTCTCGGGATCCTCGGGCGTGTAGCTGCTCCACTTGTCGTACTTATCGAGGATATAGCCAAGGTTCTCGCGCCAGACCGGGCCGTGCAGCGGACAGATCGTCTGAATCTCCACCGTCGCGGCCTTGGCCAGCACATCCTGCACCTGCTTGCCGTATTTGCCCACGATGTTGCAGTAGTAGCGGCGCGCGTCAGCCAGCCATTCCGTGTCGAAATTGACCTCGTCGGCGAAGAGGTTGCCATCCAGCGCGCCGAAGGAGCCAAAGCCGTCCGCGGAGAAAAGAACCTTGTCCGTCGCGTCGTAGGTCATCATGACCTCCGGCCAGTGGACCATCGGCGCCATGATGAAGACGAGCCTGTGCCGGCCGGTTGCCAGCTCCATGCCCTCCTCGACGGCATAGCCGTGCTCCGCCGGGTCAAAGCCGAAGAACTGCGTGATGATCTGCGCCGCCGCCTTCGAGTAGAGGAGCTTCACCTTCGGATAGCGCCGCATGACCTCGGTGATGGCGGAGCAGTGATCCGGCTCCATGTGGTTGATCACGAGATAGTCAAGCGTACGTCCGTTCAGCGCATAGGCGAGGTTTTCAAAGAACTGCCCGCTCACGGAGCGGTCCACCGTGTCAAAGAGAACGGTCTTCTCGTCCAGCAACAGATAGGCGTTGTAGGAAACGCCGCGCGCAATCGGATAGACGTTTTCAAACAGCGCGATTCGCCGGTCGCTCGCACCCAGATAGACGAGGTCGTCGCTGATTTTGCGGACGTTGTGCACGCCTGCGAACGGTTTGAGCATCGGGGAATCCTCCTGCGTCTCCTCAGCCTTGGCGGTCGAAAACAGCGGATTGATGGCGCCCATGGCCACAGCGCCCGCCGCGCCGACCGCGGTGCTCTTGAGAAAGCTCCTTCTGGACATGTCCTTACCCATAACAGCATCCCTCCTGACGTGTAATCTATGCCGGCTCGCTTCCCGCCGGCAGAGGATGAGAAAATGAAACGCCACAGAGACAGGGCTGCCGCCTGACCGCGCCCGCGATGTGACGTGAATATTATAACAAACCGGGAGACGGAATACAATGTTTTCAGAAAAAATACGGTTTCCGGTGTTCAGGCTTTTCCTTCCAGCAGCGTTCTCCCCCTCGCCAGGTAGTACGCCGCGCCGGTCAGATCGGCCAGCAGCCAGCCGATGGGCACCGACCACCAGATGCCTACGACGCCGATGCCCGGCACGGCGGAGAGCGCATACGCCAGCGCCACGCGTGTGCCCAGCGAGATGACGGTCAGCACGACGCTCATCCCCGGCCTGCCCAGCGCCCGGTAGAGGCCGTAGAGCAGGAACAGGCAGCCGATGCCGCAGTAAAACGCGCCCTCGATGCGCAGATACCGGACGCCCTCGGCGATGATACCCGTCTCCCCGGGCGAGACGAACAGCCCCATCAGCGCCGGCGCGAACGCGCAGACGAGCGCGGACACCGCCACGCTGAAGCCCACCGACGTCAGCACGGCGCCCCTGAGCCCCGTGCGGATGCGCTCCCGCTTTCCCGCGCCATAGTTCTGGGCGATGAACGTGGAAAAGGCGTTGCCGAAGTCCTGCACGGGCATATAGGCGAATGCGTCGATCTTGACCGCCGCTGCGAACGCGGCCATGACGGTCGCGCCGAAGCTGTTGACCAGCCCCTGCACCATCAGGATGCCCAGGTTCATGACGGACTGCTGCACGCAGGTCAGCAGCGAGATGCCCGCGACCTGCCGCACGGCGCCGGGCCGCACGTGCCATCCCCTGCGGATGCCGCGCAGCTGCGGGCAGCGCAGGAGCGCATACGCTGCGATGCCCGCGCCAGAGAGGGCCTGCGCGATGACCGTCGCCTCCGCCGCGCCTGCGACGCCCCGCCGCAGCCCGATCACGAACGCCAAGTCGAGCGCGATGTTGAGCGCGGTGCTGCCCGCCAGAAAGATCAGCGGAACGACGGAATTGCCCACCGCACGCAGCAGCGAGGCGAAAAAGTTATACGCGGAAATCGCCGGAATGCCGCAGAAGATCACGAGCAGATAGGCACGCATCAGCGGCCAGACCTCGCCGGGCACGCGCAGAAAGCCGCGGAGCTTTTGAAGGCAGGCAAAGGACGCCGCCGTGAGCAGCAGCGTCACGCCCGCAATCAGCACGAACGAGGCGCGGATGCTCTCCCGCAGGCCGTCCTCGTCCCGCTGGCCGAAGCGGATGGAGAAAAGCGCGCCGCTGCCCATCGACAGCCCCAGCAGGATGGAGGTCAGAAACGTCATGAGCGTGAAGGAGGAGCCGACAGCGGCCAGCGCATGGCTTCCCAGAAACCGCCCGACGATCAGCGTATCCGCGATGTTGTAGCCCTGCTGAAGCAGGTTGCCGACGATCATCGGCACGGAAAACAGCAGCATGGAGCGCATCACCGGCCCCTGCGTCAGATCCCTGTTCATGTGCATGTCCGCATTCTCCTCCTGCCGCGCCCGCTTCCGGGCGAGCCAAAGAGCACAGACTCGCAGCGCCCCTCCGGGGCGCGGAGCCTGTGCTCTGTCCTTGTATGCTGCCGTTTACGCCATCTCGCCCGCCATCGCCTTGCCGCCCAGGACGTGCAGATGCAGATGAGGCACGGTCTGCTGCGCGTCGGGCCCGCAGTTGGAGACGACGCGGAAGCCGCTCTCCACCAGGCCCTCCATCCTCGCGACGGTCGCCGCCGCGCGCATCAGGTGCGCCAGCGCCTCGTCGCTCTCGTCCTTGGCGTCATACCAGCCGCTGACGTGCTTCTTGGGGATCACCAGCACATGCGTCGGCGCCTGCGGTGCGATGTCGCGGAAGGCCAGCACCTCGTCGTCCTCATACACCTTCGTGCTGGGGATCTCGCCCGCAGCGATTTTGCAGAAAAGGCAATCGTTCACTTCAAAAACCTCCTTGGTTCCTGTTTAGAGCTGTCCTTCTCCGACCAGCTCCATATTCTCTACGCCCGTCACGCGGATGCGGACGATGTCGCCCGGCGCCGCGTCCGGCACATGGGCGCGCAGATAGCCACCCGTGTAGCCCGTCCCGCGCCCCTGCGCGTCCAGCTCCTCGATGAGCACCTCATCCTCGCGCCCGACGCGCTGCGCAAGCGCGTCCCGCTCCATGTCATGGCCCAGCGCGATGAGCTCTCTGGCGCGCGACTCGCGCAGCGCGCGCGGCACGCTGTCCGGCATCTGTGCGGCCTTCGTGCCCTCGCGCTCAGAATACGGGAAGACGTGCATCCGCGAGAAGCCCGCCGCGCGGCAGGTCGCCTTCGTCTGCGCGAATTCCTCCTCCGTCTCGCCGGGAAAGCCGGTCATCACATCGGTCGTCAGCGCGCAATCCTCAAACGCTTCGCGCAGCAGTGCGCACGCGGCCAGAAACTCGCCGCTCGTGTAGCGCCTGCGCATCCGCGCGAGCACCGTGTCGCTGCCGCTTTGAAGGGCCAGATGGAACTGATGACAGACCTTGGGCAGCGCTGCGATGCCCTGCACGAATTCCGGCGTGACGATCACCGGCTCCAGCGACCCCAGGCGGATGCGCCGGATGCCGTCGACCTCATGCACGGCCCGAATCGCGTCAAGCAGCGTCGAGCCATCCTGCAAGTCCCGGCCATAGCTGGTCAGATGGATGCCCGTGAGCACGGCCTCCTGAAAGCCCGCCTCCGCCAGGCTCTGCGCCTCCTCGCGGATCTCCTCCACCGGACGCGAGCGGATCGGCCCGCGCACGGAGGGGATGATGCAGTAGGTACACCAGCGGTCGCAGCCCTCCTGAATCTTCATCGTCGCGCGGGTATGTCCCTCGTTCGCGTGCACGGTCAAATGCTCAAACGGCGCCTTGCGCAGCGTCTCGACCGCGATGAGCGTGCAGTCCTGCGCAAGCGCCTGCGTGAGCAGCGCCACGACCTCGCCGCGCCGCTGCGTGCCCAGCACGAGCCGCACGCCCGGCAGCCGCAGCTCCTCACTCGCGCGCTGCGCCAGGCAGCCCGTCACGACGATGGCCGCATCGGGGTTCTGCCGGTGGCAGCGGCGGATGGTCTGCATGCTCTTTTTGTCGCCCGTGCCTGTCACCGTGCAGGTGTTGACGACGTAGATATCCGCGCGCTCCTCAAAGCCGACCGTCCGGCAGCCCGCCTGCTCAAAGCGCTCGCGCATGGCCTGCGTGTCATACTGGTTCACCTTGCATCCGAGCGTGTGAAAGGCGACCGTCTTTCCCATGATCATCCGCTCTGTCTGTCCTCCCGTTCCGATTGCCGGCCTCCCGGCATCAAATCAAAGCTCCTCCGCCTCAAACGGCGCAATCTGCTTCATCACGCCGCTGGCGAGCACATAGTAGCGGCTCTTCATGCCATCGCAGAATTCCGCCGGCTCCTTCTTCTGATAGCCCTTCTTGAACGCGCTGCGCTCGAAGACGACCGAATAGATGAAGACATCCTCCGCGTCGCCGGTCTTCTCGCTGCGCCGCTGCGTGTAGGCGGAGACAGCGATCCGCTCCGCCGCGGGCACGAGCCCAAAGACGTTGCCTGCGACGTATTCGCCCAAACCGAAGACGCAGGTCTTGTAGTCTTCACGGCTCTCCTTCTGCGATTTCTTCTTGATCTTGAGCGTGCCGTCAGCCAGCTGGGTCAGCTTGTCCTGCGGCATGTCCTCGATCTCCGGCAGGTCGAGGTCGACCATCACGAGCTTCTTTTCCGGCACGGCCTCCGTCTGCACACAGATCGCGATGGGCGCCTCCGCCTCGGAGAGCCACTCTTCGATCGCCTGCTCGGCCGTTCCGGCATCCATCACGCCCGAGGCCTTCGCCGTGACATCCGGCGCGAGCTGGTGAATCGCGATCAGCGCCGCCTCGCTCTCCAGCCTCTCCAGCTCCTCCTCGCTGACGCCGGCAGCCGCCTTGGCCGTCTTGCCCGACGCGCCTTTGGCGGAGGTCTTCGACGTGCTCTTTCCGGAGGATTTGGCCGTGCTCTTTCCCGTGGACTTGGCCGTGCTCTTGCTGCTCTTCTTCTCCTCCTGCGGTTCCTCCTCCGCCTTCGCGCCAAAGAGGCCGCCGAGCTTGTCCTTGAGCAGCGTATCCACGCGCACGCGGTCATAGACGCCTGTGCCGGGGATGCTCCAGTTGAAGTAGGCGCCCTTCGTACCCACGTTCATCGAGACGCCCTTGCCCGGCCCGAGGGTCAGGCTCGCGCCGGATTTGGAGAGGTTGAGCTTGACGCCCTTACAGATCTGTACGCTCTTGCGAAAACGCATATCGTTTCCCCCGTTCCTCTGTTTGTACTGGGCTTATTATAAAATACGGCGGGCCTTCTTGCAAGCCCGCCGCCGGATTTTGTCCTTGCGTCATTCCATCTCCCCGCGCAGCGCCATCGCGATGGTGAGCGCGGCGATGCCCGCCGTCTCCGTGCGCAGGATGCGCGGCCCGAGCGTCACGAGCCTTCCGCCCGCCTGTTCGCGCAGCCACTGCGCCTCCTGCGGCGCGATGCCGCCCTCCGGGCCGATGAGGATGCCCACGCGCAGCGCCTCCCTGCCCGCAAAGGGCGCAAGCGCGTCGCGGATGCTGCCGTCGCGCGCGTCCTCCCACGGGACGATCAGCACGTCAAGACCGCCGAGCTCCTGCCGCAGCGCGGAGAGCTTCTGAGGCAGGCGTACCTCGGGCGCGCAGACGCGCGCGCACTGCTTGACCGCCTCGCGGGCGATCTTCTGCCAGCGCTCCGTCTTCTTCGCCGCGTCCTTGCCATCCAGGCGCACGACGCAGCGCTCCATGACGACCGGCTGCACGGCAGCCGCGCCCAGCTCCGTCACTTTTTGGACGATGAGCTCCATCTTGTCCGCCTTGGGCAGGCCCTGGTAGAGCGTCACGCGGGTTGCGGCCTCCGTCCCGCGCAGCGGATGAAGCACGCGCACGCACACGCGCTCCTCCTCCACGCCCTCGATCACGGCGAGAAACCGCTCCGGCGCGCAGACAAGCTCGACCTCGTCCCCTTCCCGCAGGCGCAGCACGCGCAGCGCATGGCGGGAATCCTCTTCATTCAGTCCTGCGCGGCCTTCCACGATGCCGCCTTCATCGGCAAAAAATCGATGCATAGCCCTTTACAGATGCGCCGCCAGGCACACCCATTCTCCCTTTTCCAGTCGGTTGCAGACGGTGTATCCTGCCGCCGTCAGCGCGCGCTGCACATCCTCCTCGCGCTCGCGGATGATGCCGGAGCAGATGAACACGCCGCCGGGCAGCAGATGCTTTTTGGCCGGCCCGCAGAGGAAGCAGATCACGTCCGCGATGATGTTGGCGACGATCACGTCCGCCTGCTCCTCGCGCTGCTCGAGCAAATCGCCGTGGACGACGCGCACGGTCTGCGAAAGCCCGTTCTTCTGCGTGTTCTCCGCCGCGACCTTGACCGCCAGCTCGTCCAGATCGATCGCCAGCACGTCTCCCGCGCCCAGCTTCGCCGCCGCCAAGGCGAGAATGCCGCTGCCGCAGCCGACGTCGATGGCGCGGCAGCCGGGCCTGACGTACTTTTCAAGCTGCTGCATGCACATGAACGTCGTCTCATGCGTGCCCGTGCCGAAGGCCATGCCCGGATCCAGCTCGAGCACGAGGTCGCCCGGCTGCTCCTCGTAGGGCTCCCAGCTCGGCTTGATCACCAGATGCTCGCCCGCGCGGAAGGGCTTGTAATACTTCTTCCAGTTTTCCGCCCAGTCCTGCTCATGGACGCTGCTGTGCTCGAGTCTGAGGCTGCCGATGTCAAAGCCCAGGTCGAGCCTGCCGATCTCCCGCAGCTTTTCCCCGACGAGCAGCAGCGTCTCCTGCGCGCTCTGGTCGTCCTTGAAATACGCCTTGACGAGCACATCCTCGGCCATGTTTTTGAGCACGTCCTCGTCGATCATGTCCCACATGCCGTCCGACTTCTTGCTGGACGTGACATCGTAGCGATCCTCGATAGCCGTGCCGACCGCGCCCGCGTTCATCAGCACCTCGCTGACGATGTCCGCGCCCATCGTGGTGGTATGCACCACGGCTTCCATCCAATCCATGCGTTCCCTTTCCGCGAAAAAAGCTGTCAAGCCCGCGCCGGACAACCGGTTTCCTGCCTGACAGCTCCCTTCGCATTCCTGTTATTCTGAAAAATCTCCAAGGCCCCAGCCTCGTGCCGCTCTGTCACTACACGCTCATAGCATCTTCGGAAATGTCACCGGCATCATGCCGGTCATTTCTTGTCGAATCTCTCCTTGAAGCGCTCCGCGTTCTCCTTGATGTAGTTCTTCATCTGGTCGCCGAAGCTCTTGCGGCGCTCATACTCGCGCCCGTTGAGCGAATCCTCAAACTGGCGCAGCAGATCCTTCTGCTTCTCGCCCAGGTGCTTGGGCACCTCGACGTGCACCGTGAAGAACAGGTCGCCGCGGCCCGTGCCGCGCAGCTGCGTGATGCCCTGACCGCGGATGCGGAAGGAGGTTCCCTCCTGCGTGCCCGCGGGGATGTTGAACTGCGTCGTCCCCTCCAGCGTCGGCACGTCGATGTCGCCGCCCAGCGCCGCCTGCGTAAAGGAGATCGGTACGTCGCAGTAGAGGTCGTAATGGTCGCGCTTGAAGATCCTGTGCGGCCGCACGGAGCAGGTGATGTACAGATCGCCGGACGGGCCGCCGTTGCGGCCGGGCTCGCCCTCGCCCGGGATGGTCTTGAAGTTCTGCCCGTCGTCCACGCCCGCCGGCACGTTGATTGTCACCGTGCGCGTGATGCGCGTAAAGCCACTGCCGCCGCACTTCGTGCAGCGCTCCTTGATCGTCTTGCCCTTGCCGCCGCAGGTCGGGCAGGTGCGCATCGTCTGCACCTGGCCGAACGGGGAATTCATCGTCACGCGCTGCTGGCCGGAGCCGTGGCAGGTCGGACAGGTCTGCGGCTGCGTGCCGGGCTTTGCGCCCGTGCCGCCGCAGACGTCGCAGGTCGCGCCGCGCTGGAACTTGAATTCCTTGCGGCAACCGAAGGCCGCCTCCTCAAAGGTCAGCGTCAGGTTGTACTGCAGGTCGCTGCCGCGCTGCGGCGCATTCTGCCGGCTCGAGGCCGTGCGCCCGCCGCCGAAGCCGCCGCCCGTGAACATGTCGAAGATATCCTCAAAGCCGCCGAAGCCGCCAAAACCGCTGCCGCCCGTGCCGCCCATAGCCGGGTCGTCAAAGCCAAACTGATCGTAGCGCGCGCGCTTCTGGGGATCGGAGAGTACCTCGTAGGCCTCGTTGATCTCCTTGAAACGCGCCTCGGCC
>SFHU01000136.1 GCA_004555535.1 Clostridiales bacterium | reverse complement strand
AAACTGCAAAGACTCCAAAAACGCACGTCCCCGACACCGGACATCGGGGACGTGCGTTTTATGACATTTATTGCTCAAACGGATATCTGACGCCCCACTGCGCGCGCAGCGCATCCATCAGCTCGAGGACACGCAGCGTCTCCGCATGCGGCATCTCCGGGCATTCGAGCTCGCCGCGCTCGAGCGCGCGCAGGCAGGCGCGCACCTCGTATTCATAGCCCGTGATCTGCGGGGGGACGGGGAAGACCCGCGGCGAGGTGAAGCCGTCCTCCTGCGTGAAGAGCTCGATTCTCTGAATGTTGTTGACGTTGTCCGTGACGACGTAGCCCCTGCTGCCGCTGATCAGGCAGCGGCGGTCGCAGCGGCTGCCCATGCCGGCGCTGAGCACGGCCATGCGCCCGCCGGCATAGTGCAGGGTGAAGCTCTCCTGATAGTCGACGCCCGCGTCGGTCAGCTGCACGCTGCTCTCGACGCGCACGGGATCGCTGCCGAACATCATGCAGGCGAAGTTGAGCGGATAGACGCCCACGTCCAGCAGCGCGCCGCCGGCCAGCTCCGGGCGGATCAGCCGCGGCACGTCGTCGATGGGGTAAAAGAGGCTCGCGGAGAGCATCTTGATGTCGCCCAGCGCGCCGCTGTCCATGATGTCCCGCAGGATCTGCCGGGAGGGCATGTAGCGCGTCCAGATGGCCTCCGTGACGAGCACACGCCTCTCCTTCGCCAGCGCAAAGACCTCGTGGGCCTGCTGCGCGTTGGCGGTGAAGCTCTTCTCGCACAGGACAGCCTTGCCGTGCTCAATGCAGAGCTTCATGTGCTCCGCGTGGTGGGAATGCGGCGTGGCGACGTACACCAGGTCGACCCTGTCGTCGCGCAGCATCTCCTCGTAGGAGCCATAGGCGACCTCAAAGCCCTCGCTTTGCGCGAAGGCCTGCGCGCGGGCAAGATCGCGCGCGGCGACGGCGTAGAGGCAGACGGGTTCGCCCTGCGCCTTCATGCCGCGCAGGGTCTTGGCCATGGCCAGAGCAATCTTGCCCGCGCCGAGAATGGCGATACGGGTCATGGAAGGTTCCTCCTTTCGGAAATGACGGGATCACTGAACCGGGCAAAGCGCCTGCCTCCTGCGCGGAGGACAGAGCGCCAAACAGAGACGTCGGAAGCGGGGCGGCGCCATGCCGCCTCCAGGGCCAGTATACCACAGCGCAGGCGGGGAGAAAAGGCGGAATTTGCCCACAGGCCATGCGCCCCTGCTGTTTTTTCTCGCCGCAGGCGGGCGTTTACTGCCTGCCGTACGACACCGGACACTATGCCCGCGGCCTATCCCATGCCGTGCTGCCGATGGAGGACGCGGAGCTGTTCCCCTGCGGGGCGAATCCGCCTTGCTTTGTCTTCAATTCCTGCTGACCGGCCTCAGAATCCCCCGGAGGGTGTCCTCCAAAACCGCCATGTTGACCGGCTTGGCCACGTGCGCGTCCATGCCCGCCTTGAGGGAGGCCTGGATGTCCTCGGTGAAGGCGTTGGCCGTCATGGCGACGATCGGAATGGTGCGCGCCTGCGGATGGCTGCTGCGGCGGATGGCGCCGGTCGCCTCGTAGCCGTTCATCACCGGCATCTGCACGCCCATCAGGATCAGATCGAAGGCACCGGGCGCGGAGTGCGTGAAGACGTCGACGGCGTCCCGGCCGTTTTCGCACAGCTTCGGGCTCGCGCCGGACTTCTTCAGCAGCGCGGTCAGGATTTCGGCGTTGAGCTTGTTGTCCTCCACGATCAGGATGTGCTTTCCTTCCAACACGCTGACCTGATCGCCGCCGTCCGAGTCCGCATCGACCTTTTTGGAGGCTGCCGCGGCGTCCGGCGTTTGGCAGATCTGGAACGGGATGTCGACGATGAAGGTCGAGCCGACGCTCTTCTTGCTCTCCACCCGGATGGTGCCGCCCATCAGGTCGACCAGGTTCTTCGTGATGGCCATGCCCAGGCCCGTGCCCTGAATCTTGCTGGTGCGGCTGTCCTCCTCCCGGCTGAAGGAATCGAAGATGTGCTCGCGGAAGCTGTCGCTCATGCCGTAGCCGTTGTCCGAGACGACGATCGTGTAGCGCGCCATGTTGCCGGATACGGAGCGTTCCGAGATGCGGAAGCGGATGTGACCGCGGTTGGGCGTGTACTTGACCGCGTTGGAGAGCAGGTTCATGCAGATCTGGTTCAGGCGCACCTTGTCCACGACGATGGCGTCGTGCACCACCTGGCGCGCGTCGACCTCGAAGATGTGCCCCTTGGCGAGCATCTGGGGGCGGATGATCGTGTCGATCTCGTCGACGATGCAGGAGATCGACTCCACCGAGAGGTTCAGCGTCGTCTTGCCGCTCTCGATGCGGCTCATGTCCAGCACGTCGTTGATCAGGCCCAGCAGGTGCTGGCTGGAGGCCAGGATCTTCTGCGTGTATTCGCGCACCTTTTCCGGGTCGTCCATGTCCTGGCTCAGCAGGGAGGAGAAGCCGACGATGGCGTTCATCGGCGTGCGGATGTCGTGGGACATGTTGCTCAAAAACGTGCTCTTGGCGCTGTTGGCGGCCTCCGCGATCTTAAAGGCCTCCTCCGCGGCCTGCCTGGAGGCCTCCGCCTCCTGGCGGGAAACCTCGAGCTTCGCGTTGGTCTCCTGCTCCTGCTGGTAGAGCTGGCCCTGCTGCATCATCTTCATGATGATCAGGATGATCATGATGAAGATGGCGGCGAGCACGAAGCCGGCGTACACCAGCGTGTCGATCACGGTGTCCACCAGAATCTGCGTGTTCGTCGCGACGAACTGCGCGGGGATGACGAGCAGGAGCACCCAGTCGGTGTCGACCATGCGGTGGAGGCAGAGGTAATACTCCGTCCCGTTCAGGGAGACGTTGGCCATCGCGTTGCCCGTCATCTCCAGCGCGTGCATGCAGCGCGCATAGCTGTTCCCGTGGGAATAGGTCATGTCCGCGAGGATGCTGTAGATGTTTCGTCCGACAAAAACCCGGTTGGCGGCCTCGGAATCCGTCGAGTAGAGCTTCGTTCCGGTGCTGTTCATCACGTACATCGTGCTCTGCCCGCTGAAGGCGTCGGTGTGATAGCATTCGATCAGCATGGACAGATCCTTGAGATAGCCGCAGAAGCGAATGGTGGCGTCGTCGAGCACGATGGGCTCCTGCAGCCTGTTGATGAACAGGATGTCCGTGGAGTTGGTGCCGAAGATGTTGGTGACGTTGCTGACGCGGTTCTGGCAGTCCACGAGCTCCTCGATGTTGTAGATGACGCCTTTCTGGCCGGAGGCAGAGTAATAGCGCCCGTTGTCGTCCACGACGATGGGCATGAGCTTGTTCGTGCCGGCCTCAAAGATGGCCTGCAGCATCTGCAGATGTCCGGTCAGCTCCGCAATCGTCCTGTCCTGCTCGCAGATGACCCAGTTCGTGATGAACTGCACCGTTTCCCATTCCTGCCCCATGAGCAGGTCGATGCTGGAATACAGCTCCTGGGTGACCTCGGTCATCTGGCTGAGCCGCTCCTGATAGATCAGGTCAGCGAGATACCCGTTGTAGGTGTTGAAGGCAAGCACCGCCCCGACGCCGATGACGATCATGATCAGCACGGGAATCAGGATGCGGGTTTTCTGAGAATTCGTCTTTTTCATCAATGCGTTCCGGTTCCCGCGGCCGCGGAGGGTCGTGCTGTCAGGGTTCCCAGCGGATGCTGGAGGGCGTCAGGGCGTCCATGTGTTCGATAAAACCGGAGTACTCCCTGCCGCCGGACATGATGGTGATGGGCGCATGCTCCCCCTTAGGTTTGGCGGAGACGTCAGCGGTTTTGGATCCGGCGTTCTCGCAGGCGGTCAGGCCCGGCAAAAGGAGCAGGGCCATGGCCCGGACAAGCAGCGTTTTCCTCTTCATGGTTTTCATCCTCTCTGTCGCTTGGTGAAACGGATATGAACCATATTGGAAAGGTAGATCTGAATAGTATATTATGCATATCCGAAAAAAATATGTCAAAGGATTCGACTTTTCTCCCCGCGGGGGCAAAATGGGGACGCCGCGCGGCGAAAGCAGGCGGATGGGCGCAGACGCCGCCCGTGCATTGACAGCCGGGCTTTTCTCCTGATATAATCACAAAAGACAGCCGGTATGCGAGGGCGCCGCGGAGGGCGACGGGTCCGGGCGGCAGAAGGGTACATGGGAGAGGCAATATGGAAACGAAGAGCGGCACGCAGAGACAGGCGTGGATCGACTGCGCCCGGGGCATCGCGATCATCCTGGTGGTTCTGGGGCATTACGATTTGGGACAGAATCCGCTGTGCAAGTGGATCAGCTCCTTCCACTTGGCGGTGTTCTTCATGCTCTCCGGCATTCTCGTGGCGATGCGCGGAGGCTATGCGGATCAGCCGCTGGGGAAGGTTCTCCTCCACAGGACGAAGCAGCTGCTGTATCCGTTTTTCACGTTCAGCCTGCTGGTGATGCTCTACTATGTCCTTCTGGGCAGGGGAGGCGACGCCGCGCGCGTGCTGCGGTATACGCTGACGCTGGAGGGACACAACACGCTGTGGTTTCTGCCCGCGCTGTGGATGGCGGAATGCATGCTCCTCGTGCTGCTCAGGAGCCGGATCCCCGACTGGCTCGGCACGGCGGTGATTCTGCTGGGCACGACGGTGTATGCCGCGCTGCAATACTATGCGATCGGCGGCGCTATCCCCGCGGAGGAGGGACCGCTGTTTCTGATTCTGAACGGCCTTTGCAGGGCCGGCATCGGATTTGTGATGATGATGGCCGGCTATCAGGGCTGCCGGCAGGCGCAGCGGTGGCAGGGGATCGGCAGGGGGAAGGCTGCGCTTGCCGCCTGCACGTGCTTTGCGGTCGGCTTCATCTGCGGCCGGCTCAACGGCATGGTGGATATGCACTACTGTGTTCAGTCCAATCCCATCCTGTACTATGCCGCCGCGCTGCTTCAGGCCGGGGGACTGATCGTGCTGTGCGCCTGCGCGGTTCGCCGCTGTGCGCCGCTCGAGTATCTGGGCCGCAACAGCCTGATCATCATGGCCACCCACTATCCGCTGCCCGTCATCAACTTGGCGCAGGGGATCATGAGGCGGATGGGCACGGGCATGCGGTATGCCGACGGCCTCATCGGCTGCGCGCTTGTCCTGCTGATGGAAATCGGGATCATATGCCTGATCCGCCGGTGTTTTCCCTTCATGCTCCGCCTGCCGGACAGGCGGGAGGGATGACAGGCCTGTCTGCTGCGCGCCGCCGCGGAAAGGACGGCGCCCGACGATCATTTGAGGAGGACATGTATGCGGTGTTCCGTTGCGATGAGTACCTATAACGGCGAGCGGTTTCTGCGGGAGCAGCTGGAGTCCGTCCTGCGGCAGACGCACCCGGTGGATGAGCTGGTCATCAGCGACGACGGCTCGTCCGACGGCACGATGGAGATCATCCGGGAGCTGCAGGGTGCGCATCCGGAGATCAGCTGGAGGGTTCTGACCTCTCCGGAAAACCAGGGGTTCAGAAAGAGCTTCCGCCGCTCGATCATGAACTGCTCGGGCGACGTGATCTTTCTGTGCGATCAGGACGACGTGTGGACAGAGGGCAAGGTGGAGCGGACGCTTGACATCCTTGACCAGAACCCGCAGATCCTGTCGCTGATCTCCGATTTCAAAACCATCGACGCCTCCGGGCGGCTTCTGAATCCGGAAAAGACCGCGGAAAACCTGTGGGTTTCGCAGCGGGTGATGGACGCGCCCTCCATGCCCTCTGGAATTTCCCTGTCCGAGATGCTGGGAAGGAACCAGGGACAGGGCTGCACGATGGCCATCCGCAGCGCGCTTGCCCGGGAATACATCGACCTTGAGCAGACCTGGACGCACGACTGGATCCTCAATCTGCTCGCCGCCATGCATGGTGGGCTGTACTATTGCAGAGAGCAGCTGATGCTCTATCGCCTGCACGGCGCCAACGTCATCGGCATGGCGCAGGGGGAGCATGCCCGCAGGCGGGTGAGCCCGCTTCAGGGACTCCACGAATGGGCGCTCGTCTTCAGGTATTCCTTCCTGGAGGGGGACGGGGAGGCCTGCCGCAGGAACCTGCTCAGTGTCACGATGGACAAATACGAGTTTGTGTTTGACCATGTATCCTGCGAGGGCGGGGAGCTGGCGCAGCGGGAGGCGTGGAAGGCGCTGCAGAAAAAGAGGCTGCGCCTGATCCGGGAGAAGAAGCCGGCGGCCTACCTGCTCTTCTGGCTGGGCCACCAGCGGTTCTTTGAAGAAATCGCCGACTTTGCCACGCACGAGCAGAAGCTCATCCGGCTGATGGCGGATCTTTGCGCCATGCTGCGCTGACGGCGCATGTCCGGACCGCAGAAAAGCGAAAACGCCAAAAAACCGCCAGCAGCGCGAAGCACGCGGGCGGTTTATGGGGCACTGGGCAGGATTCGAAGCTGTGGCCTTTTGATTCATAGCTATTGTTATACAATAAATGTGAATGTGTGAAAGGAGGGTGTCAGGTGCCTATTTTTGAAAGAAGAAAGGCTGGAGCAAGAAGATTAAGGCAATGTCCCGGTAAAATGAGGTAAAAGCGGCTTGTGTAGCAACGAGCCGCTTTTATTGTGGTCAAATTACCGATATGAGAGGTATAAA
>SFHU01000135.1 GCA_004555535.1 Clostridiales bacterium | reverse complement strand
ATACAGACTCCTGTTCGCTTTTTATGTTGGTTTCAAAGCAGAATACAGAACATCCCGCCGCTTCCCTCGTTGATGATTTTTTCAAGCGTCTGCTGCACCTTGAGCTGCGTATCCGCAGGCATGTGCATCAGCTTGTTGGAGAGTCCCTCCCGCACGAGGTCAGAGAGCGGCTTTCCGAAGAGATTGCTCTGCCAGAGCTTCTGCGGATCCTGCTCAAAGCCCTCCATCAGGTAGCGGATCATCTCCTCCGACTGCTGCTCCGTTCCGACGACTGGCGACACCTCCGTCTTGATGTCCACGCGGATCAGGTGCAGGCTCGGCGCGCTGGCCCGCAGACGCACACCGAAACGGCCTCCCTGCTGGGTGATCTCCGGTTCCTGCAGCGTCAGCTCATCCAGCTTCGGCGGCACAAGGCCATAGCCCGTCTCCCGGACAGAGCGCAGCGCCGCGGCAACATGGTCGTATTCCCGCTTCGCCTCCACGAGCTCGCGCAGCAGCGAGAGCAGATGCGCATCGCTGCGGATCTCCGTGCCGCATTGCTCGGCAAGGATCTGGTTGAACATGCCCTCTCCCAGCTGCATCTGCAGGCTCACCTCGCCGCTGCCGTGATCGGCCTGACGCATGGAGGCGCTCTCCACATACGGGTTCTGCGTCAGCGCCTGCGCAAACTGCGCCATCTCCTCCATGCGCAGACTGTCGGGCACGGAGGCGGTCAGCGTGTCCAGCAGGCTTTTGACCAGCCAGTGCTCGTTGTCCAGCGCACCCAGCCACTCGGGCGTCTGCACGCTCAAGCGGACGACCGGGAACTGGCCCAGTACCCGCTCGAGCACGCCGCGGATATCGCTCTCCTCCATCTGCTCGACGTTCATCGCAATGACCGGCACGCCGTAGTCGGATTCCAGCGCTGCCCGAAGGCTCTGCGTCTTGCCTGCGGAGGGGGTCTGCGTGTTGAGGATCACGGCAAAGGGCTTGTCAAGCGCCTTGAGTTCGCCGATCACTCGTGCCTCCGCCGGGACATACGCCGCGCGGGGAAGCTCTGTGACGCTGCCGTCCGTCGTGACGACCAGACCGATCGTCGAGTGCTCGCCGATCACCCTGCGCGTTCCGATCTCCGCCGCCTGCTCAAAGGGGATCTCCTCCTCCGACCAGGGCGTGCGGACCATCCGCAGCGCCTCCCCCTCCTGCGTGCCCAGCGCGCCGTCGACCAGATAGCCGACGCTGTCGATCAGCCGCAGCCGGACCCTGTTGTCCTCCGGAAGGCGGATTTCAACCGCCTCCGCCGGCACAAAGCCGGGCTTGGTCGTCATGATGGTCCGGCCTGAGCCGCTCTGGGGCAGCTCATCCTGCGCTCTGGCGCGGATGTGCGCGTTTTCGATGCCCGGAATGACGAGCTTCTCCATGAAATTCCGGATGAAGGTCGACTTACCCGTGCGGACCGGTCCGACAATGCCGATATACACGTCCCCCTGTGTCCGCTCCGAAATATCCTTGTACAGGTCGTAGGCTTGCATATCATCCCTCCCTGCCGTCATGCAAACGTATGTCCGGCAGAGGGCGGTTATGCGGTGTCAGGCCTGCAAATCAGGACGCTTCTTTTTCCTCCGGCACCTCGAGCGTCACCGTCGTCTCGATGATTTCTCCCCGGGGCACCGCGTCCCGCACGGTCAGCTCGGAGAGTCCCGGAATCCGGCAGATCGTCAGCGTGACTGTTTCTCCGGCTCGTTTGCCCGCGATCAGGCCGGTCAGGTCGGTGTGGCGCAGGACGCGCCTTCCGTCGACCTTCAGGATGATGTCATCCGCCCGGATGCCGGCCTTCTGCGCCGGGCTTCCCTCGCTGACGGTGCTGACATAGACGCCCGCTGGGATCATACCGTCGGTCGGTTCTTCGCTGCCGCGCAGCGTCAGAACGGAAATGCCCAGCTTCGGCCGCGTCACCTTGCCATATTGAATGAGGCTCTCCACCACCGGCTGCACCACGTCCATCGGGATGGCCATGGCGATGCCCTCGATGGACGCCTCGCTCCGGCTGCCGCTCGAGCTGAATTTGAGGGACGGAATGCCGATCAACTCGCCGCGCGTGTTGAACATCCCGCCGCCGCTGTTGCCGGAGTTGATCGCCGCATCGGTCTGCAGCATCTTGACGATGGTCGAGCTGTCAATCTCCCTGTCCACGGCGGACACCACGCCAACCGTCACCGTGTCGGCCAGCTGGCTGCCCAGCGGATTGCCGATGACGATCGCCCAATCCCCCACACGCACCTCATTCGCCTGCCCCATGCGCACGGCGGGCAGCGTCACATCCTCCGTCACGCGCAGCACGGCCAGGTCGGTCAGCTCGTCCACGCCGATGATCTCCGCCTGCAGATACTGTCCCTGCCATAGCACCTGAACGTCATTGGCGCCCTCGACGACGTGATAATTGGTCACGACATGTCCCTGCGTCGTGATGACGACACCCGAGCCTGTCGCCTGCTCGACGAGCTCCGTCTGCCCGCTGACGATGCTGTACGTATTGGCGCGGTTGCTCACGCCAACCACACAGGGCATCACGACCTGCGCCACGTCGGCAAACGGGCTTGACACGCCGCTGAGCTGCTCGACGTATTCCCCCTGCGCATAGACCGTACGCGTGGAAGAGCCCGTCGCCTGGTTCACGCCGTATGCCGCGCAGGCCGAGAGCGCCAGCGCCGCCAGCAGCGCCTGGATTCTCCTCTTTTTCTCGTTCATCAGGTTCACCCCGGGACAAGGATGCCCGGGGTGAATCGCTGTTATTCGGTTCTTATCGCAGCGTCACAATCGTCACGCCCGTCTCTCCCTCGCCATAGCGCCCCAACCGGAAGCTGCTGACGCTCGGATGGCGCTTGAGGCAATCGGCGATGCCGGCGCGCAGCACCCCCATGCCGTTGCCGTGAATGATGGAGACCTCGCCCAGCGAGGAGATCACGGCGTCGTCGATGAACTTCTGCACCTCGGGAATCGCCTCGTCAAGCGCCATGCCGCGCACGTCGAGCTCCTGCCGGACGGCGCGGGCCATCACATCGACGCGCTGCTCGCGCATGGACCGCTTTCGTTCGAGCTTCTTCTGCTCCTTCTTGATCAGCTGCTGCGTCGAAGTCAGCGTGCGCAGGTCGCTCATCTGCGCGCGCATCTTCATCAAGCCTGCCTTGAGCTGCACATAGCCCTTGGCATCCGGGCCGGAGACGACCGTCGCGTCGAGCTCCATGCTCGCAACATGCACCATGTCGCCGGGCTTCACGCTCTTCGGAATCTCGCCGCCGACCTCCTTCTGATCGGCCAGCGCCTCCTGCGCCTGCTCCATCTGCTTTTTGACACGCTGGATCTCGTGCTCCTGCGCGCCGCCGGCCTTCTTCATCGCGCGCAGCTCGGCGATCATCGCCTCGGATTCGCGCCGGGCGTTTTCGACAATGCGCTTGGCCTCGTCCTTGGCCTTCCTGATCGCCTTGTCGCGCTGTTCCTCGAGCTTTTTGCGCTCCGCCTCTGCCTGGTTGCGGATGGCAACCATCTCCGCGCGGGCCTCCTCCGCCAGCTGGCGCTCCTTTTCGGCCACCTGCCTGTGGTATTCTGCGCCGGCGATGACGTCCTCAAAGCGCACCTGCTCGCGCGAGAGAAGCTCCTTCGCGCTGTTGATGACGAACTCCGGCAGGCCCAGCTTGCGGGAAATCTCAAAGGCGTTCGATTTGCCCGGAATGCCGATGGAGAGCCGGTACGTCGGCCGCAGCGTCGCGACGTCGAATTCAACCGACGCATTCTCGACGTTTTCCGTCGTCAGCGCATATTCCTTGAGCTCGCTGTAATGCGTCGTGGCGACCGTACGCGTGTGCATCGTCAGCAGCGTCGCGAGGATCGCCTGCGCAAGCGCCGCGCCCTCCGTCGGATCGGTGCCCGCGCCCAGCTCGTCGAAGAGGACAAGAGAATCCGGCGTCACATTTTCCAGAATGGAGACGATGTTCTTCATGTGTCCCGAGAAGGTCGAGAGGGACTGCTCGATGGATTGCTCGTCGCCGATGTCGGCAAAGACGTCGTCAAAGACAGCCAGCTCCGTGCCGTATTCTGCCGGCACCTGGAGTCCCGCCTGCGCCATCAGCGTAAACAGACCGGTGGTCTTGAGTGTAACCGTCTTGCCGCCCGTGTTCGGGCCGGTGATGATGAGCGTCGTGAAGGTCTCACCGAGCCGGATGTCCAGCGGGACGACCTTCTCCGGATCGATCAGCGGATGGCGTCCCCGGATGATGTTGATCCGTCCCTCGCCGTTCATCTTGGGCGGGCAGGCGTGCATCTCCCGTGCCAGCGCGGCCTTGGCAAACGCGAAATCCAGCTGCGCGAGAATCGCCAGATTGCCGGCAATCGCGCCCACCTCCGGGGCAATCTGCGCGGACAGCGCGCGCAGAATCCGCTCGATCTCCGCCTTTTCCGCCGAGATCAGCTGCTTGAGCTCGTTGCCGATCTCCACGACCGCCATCGGCTCGACGAAGATCGTCGCGCCCGTCGAGGACTGGTCGTGCACAATGCCCGGCACCATGCCGCGATACTCCTGCTTCACGGGCAGCACATACCGGTCCGCGCGCATCGTGATGATCGCTTCCTGCAGGTATTTCTGGAACGACGCATTGTGGATCATGCCGTTCAGCCGCTCGCGCACGCGCTCGTTGCAGGCGCGCATCTTGCGGCGAATCGTGAACAGCTCCGTGCTGGCGCGGTCGGCAATCTCGTCCTCGCTCAGAATGGCGTCGGTAATCGCCTGTTCAATCGGCTTGAAGGTGGAAAGCCGCGAGGCATTCGCCGTGATCATCGGCGTGTTGTCCCGCTCTCCGACCAGCGCGTCCCTCGCCGCACGCGAGGCACGAAGGCAGGCCGCGATGTCCAGCAGCGCGCGCGGCGAGAGCGCGGAGCCAATCTCCGCCAGGTGCAGCGGTGCGCGCACATCGCTGAAGGAGATCATCGGCGTGCCGCCCAGGTACGTCAGCACGGTGCGCGCCTCCTCGGTCTCCTGCTGCCACCGGAGCACGTCGTCCATCTGTCCGGCGGGCGTCAGCGCATCGCACAGCTCCCTGCCCATGTCCGAAACGCAATACTGCGCAAGCTGATCGCGGATCTTCCCGAATTCCAGCACGCGCAAGGGTCTCTCTGTCATATACACTCCTTCGCGGGCATCCCTGCCCGCTGTCTCTTCCTTTCCTCCCGCGCCGCGCCTCATTCGACGCCGCGCATCAGATGCCCCAGGGTAGCGCCGTCCTGCGCGCTGTGGCGGACAGGGCCGCCGCTCAGCAGGCTCCGGAACGACGAAACCAGCTCCTTCTGCCGATCAAGCGGTTCATCCGTGAAGCTCAGGCGCAGCGAGCAGCGAAGCGTCGTGAGCTTTTCCGGTGCCTTGCTCATGTCGGTGGGCACGCTGTTGTACAGCCGAAGCACGCAGCCGTGCGGCATCCTGAGCCTTTGGGCCGGGAAGCGGTAGCCCTTCCTGTCCGTATACACCGCCGGGCAGCCGCCCTGCCTGTCGCAGGAGGAGCAGGCGGCGTCCTGACGCTCGTCCCCCCGGGCTGTCCGCCTCGGGCAATGGGACAGCAGCATCAGCTGTGTGCGCCCATACGCCTCGAGAACCCAGCTGCCGCCCTGCTCCATCAGCTGGCTCAGTTCCCGGCTGCTCAGCTCGCAGGAGGCCGTCAGCCGCCGAGCGCCCAGCACCGTCAAAAACCGCGCGCATTCGGCGTTCATCACGTTGAGTCCCTGCCCACCCGCGACCAGGACAGGCCAGTCCTTTTCCAGTTGGCCGATGTTGTTGACGACGACGCCCGAAAGCGCCTGCGTGTGGCGGCAGACGAACGCATGCAGCGCATCGAGCTCCTCCGTCTGCGTCACGGCCGGCAGCACGAGCCACGGACAAACCGTTCCCCTCTGCTTCAGCTGGCTTTCGAGCGCCTCCGCCTGATAGCTCTGTGGGAGCCATTCGAACGCATCAGCTCCGGCGTCGAGCAGCGCCTGCGCCTCCTCCAGCCGTTCCCCCTGAACGAGCAGGCGGCGTTCCCACTCCGGGAAAACGCAGGGCTCGCAGACGGGCTGTCGATTGGGCCTCACGACCTGCGTGCGCGCCCTGCGCATCGCCTCCAGCGCGTCGCGCCGAAGCGCGTTGAGCATGCCCGCCGTCATGAACGCGCCCTCGCTGCGCAGCGTCAGATGGTCAATCCCATATGGCGTCCTGCCCGTTTTGCCGATCTGCTTCATCGCTGCCGCCTCATCGAGCGCGCGCTGCTGCGCCGGCTCGACAAGCTGTTCAAGCGACGCGGCGACGACATGACCTTCTCCGTCGTCAAGCGTCAGCACGGGCCGCTCGCCCGGCATCGCGTCAAGCGTCGCTGTGAGTGAAACGGGTCGGCTCTCGCGGCCCATCGCCTCGCGGATCTCCCGCATCTGCATTGCGTCGGTCAGCCGGTAAACGGCGTCTCCGGGCTGCACATGCCCACCCGCGGCGCGCACGGTCGCCGACCCGCCGGCGGATTGCTCCGGGCCGGAATAGGTCAGCTCCGTCTCCTCCCGGCCGCGGATCTGCAAGCCGTCTCCGTCGCCGAGCGTCCGTTCCAGGGAAACCCTGGCCAGCGGGCCGCGCACGGAGGTCACCTTCCCCATATAGACGCCCCAGTGGTTCGGACGCTCCCAGCTCATCAGCGCGGCGTTGCTCCTGTCCATGACATAGCCTTCCGTGAAGCCGCCGCGGTTGAAGATCTGCCGCAGG
>SFHU01000029.1 GCA_004555535.1 Clostridiales bacterium | reverse complement strand
GGCGCATCCCTTGCTCGTCAATCGCCCCGGACGGACACGCGCTGGCGCAGCGCCCGCATTGAAGGCACCTCTCCCCGGCCTGCGCGCAGTCCGCCTTCGGCGCCAGCAGCTCCGTAGCCATCAGAATGATGACCACGCGCGTGCCAAAGCGCGGGGAGATCAGCAGACCATGATGTCCGATTTTGCCCAGCCCCGCCCGGACAGCCGCCTCCCGGGCCGGATAGGAGACGTTGGCCTTTGCCTTTATGCCGGAGGCAAGCAGACGCGCCTCCAGCGCCCTGGCCGCGTGATAGGCCGCGTTGGAGGCGGCATAATAGCTGTCGACAAAGACTTCGCTTTCCTCCGGCAGCGCCGCGGGACGATAGGACCAGAGCAGAACCGCCAGGCTCCTTGCCCAGGGCAGCTCCTCTTTCGGGAAAAAGCGGAGCTGCCTGCGCTCGGCGAGAGGCGGCTGTGTCTGCACGCGCCGCAGGGCGGCGTCAAATCCCTCCGTGCTGCAAAAGCCGGCCTGCGCAAAGCCCGCCTCCAGCGCCCAGGCGCAAAGCATCTCCCGATCCATCTTCTTTTCCCCCAGGATTGTTCATTCTGTCCGGAACGCAAGAGAGCGGCCCGCAGCCGCTCCCCGCTTGTCGACATAGGCAGATGGTTTTATTCAATGATGCTTTTCTTCAAGGAATACATTGAATGATTTCTCTCCCCTTCGGGATGAGAAAACGCCTTTGTCGACGGTCTGGGAGCGGCCCACGTCCGCTCCCCTTTTGCCGCTGTGCATGCCGCAAAGCGGGTAGAATCCCTTTACGCGGAGCGGTGCGTCCGCTCTCCCACTTTTGATGTGCTTCCCTGTTTTTGCCGGTCGCAGACCTGCTGAAGCAGGAATTCAAAGTCGCGCTCGTCCTTCGCCTGAAGGGTCGAGAGGATCAGCCCGGCGATAAACAGCAGCAGCGCAGCCAGCAGCGTGACGCAGCAGGTGATCAGTGTCGGAAAGCGCGGCACGAGCCCCGTGCGCAGGTATTCCATCAGAACCGGAACGAAGAAGCCGACCGAAAGGCCGCCGAGCACGAGCGCCAGCAGGCCGAAGAACGCAAACGGCCTGTAATTCTTGTACAGCCTGGCGATCGTCAGGAGCACCTTCGCGCCGTCGGAAAACGTGTTGAGCTTGGAGACGCTTCCGCTGGGCCTGTCGCGGTAATCGACGATCACATTGCGCACCTGCATCCTGCGGTTGATCGCATGAATGGTCATGTCCGTCTCGATCTCAAAGCCCCTGGCCAGCACGGGATAGGTCTTGACGAACGCATAGCTAAACGCGCGGTAGCCCGTCATGATGTCCTTGATGTCGCTGCGGAAGAGGCCGTTGATCGCCGCGCGGACGACGCTGTTGCCCATGTTGTGAAACGGGCGCTTGTTCTGCGTGAAATACGTGCTGGACAGACGGTCGCCCACGACCATGTCGGCTTGCTCCTCGATCACGAGGCGCACCATCTCCGGCGCGTTTTCCGCCGGGTAGGTGTCGTCACCGTCCGTCATGATGTAGCAGTCCGCGTCGATCTCCCGGAACATGCGGCGGATGACATTGCCCTTCCCCTGCATGCGCTCGCGGCGCACGATGGCCCCGGCCCGAGCTGCAATCTCACCCGTACCATCCGTGCTGTTGTTGTCATAGACATAGATGGTCGCCTGCGGCAGCACCCGTTTGAAATCGAGCACAACCTTCTCAATGGTTCGGCTTTCGTTGTAGCAGGGAATCAGCACCGCTACGCTGTCTCTTGTCATACTGTATTGCTCCTGTACCGTATTGTGCGGGTTCCGTCTTCATTATAGCACATTCTTCCCGGATTGCCTATACGGCCGGGCGGGACAGAAACAGGAAAAAAGAGGGCCGCCCTGCCAAAGCGGCAGGACAGCCATAAAGCAGGCGCGCAGAAAAGGCGGCATGCCTGTTTATGGCACGCCGCCCCTGTCTTTTGCTTATTTGGTGCCGAACAGTCTGTCACCCGCATCGCCCAGGCCCGGAATGATGTAGCCGTGGTCGTTGAGCTTCTCGTCCATCGCCGCGATGAAGATGTCGACGTCCGGATGATCGGCCTGCACGCGGGAAACGCCCTCGGGCGCGCCGATCAGGCAGACCAGCTTGATGTTCCTGCAGTTGCGCTTCTTGAGGAAACCGATCGCCGCAGAAGCGGAGCCGCCGGTCGCCAGCATCGGGTCGACGAGCAGGATCTCCCGCTCCTCCGCGTCGGCGGGCAGCTTGCAGTAGTATTCGACCGGCTCCAGCGTGTTCGGATCGCGGTACAGGCCGATATGGCCGACCTTCGCCGCGGGCACGAGGCTCATGATGCCGTCGACCATGCCCAGGCCGGCGCGCAGAATCGGCACAATCGCCAGCTTCTTGCCGGCGATAACCTTCGTCTGCGCGCGGCAGATCGGCGTCTCGATCTCCACGGTCTTGAGCGGCAGGTCGCGCGTGACCTCATAGGCCATCAGCATGGAAATCTCGTTGAGGAGCTCGCGGAATTCCTTGGGGCCCGTCTCCTTATCTCTCATCAGGGACACCTTATGCTGAATCAACGGGTGATCCATCACGTGAACGTTGGACATGTGGTTCCTCCTTTTTCGGCTGCCCGCGGGCTGCCGTCTCATGCGTTTTTCTTATTATAGCATTTTGCCCTCCGGGCGGCAAGGGCTTCCCCGTTTTTTGTTTGACCGCCGTGTGCCTTGCTTGACACGGCCTCCGGCGCGCGCTATACTAAATCAGCATGAAACGGGGCAATATTTACTATGAAAGTCCTTCCGTAAAGCTTCGGCCTCGGCCGCATGGCAACGGGACTTTCACCACTTGATCGGTAATGCAATCGGCGTCATGCCGATTTACTCTGTAAGTCCTTCTGCAAAGCTCCGGCCCCGGTCGCAAAGCAATGGGATTTACATCATTTCGCCGGCGATGCAACCGACATCGTGCCGGTTTAGGAACAAACAGAAATAGCCTTGCCCCTTGACTGGAGGTTTATCATGCTCAGCAGACCCCTCTTTGACAGGATCGCCTTCCTTGGCATCAGCTGGTATGCCATTCTGATTGTCGCCGCCATCCTCATCGGCCTCCTTCTGGCCGGCCGCGAGGCGCAGCGCCAGGGCTTTCCGCATGACACGATGGTGGATTTTCTCCTGTACGCCATTCCGCTGGCCATCGTCTTTGCGCGGCTGTATTACGTCGTCTTCCGCTTCAACAACTACGCGGACGATCTGCTCTCCATCCTCGACATCCGCCAGGGCGGGCTGGCGATCTACGGCGCGGTCATCGGCGGCCTCATCGCCGCGCGCATCGTCTCGCGCAAGCACGGCCTGCCGATGCTCTCCCTGCTCGACGTCATCGCGCCCTCCCTCGTGCTCGGTCAGGCGATCGGCCGCTGGGGCAACTACATCAACATGGAGGCCTACGGCCTGCGCATCTCCGAGGAGGCGCTTCAGTTCTTCCCCTTCGCCGTCGAGATCCCCGTCGGCGAGTTCTGGTACTGGCACATGGCCACCTTCTTCTATGAATTCTGCTGGGATCTGCTCGTCTTCGCGATTCTGCTGGCCGTGCGCAGGCACCGCCGCCGCACGGGCGACGTCTTCTGCTGGTACCTGCTGGCCTATTGCGCCGGACGGACGGTGATCGAGGGCCTGCGAAGCGACAGCCTGACGTTCATCAGCGACTTTGTGCGGATCTCCCAGGTGCTCTCCGCCCTCGCCGCCTTCGCCGTGGTCGTCTACTTCTTCCTGCGCATCCGCGACCGGATCAGCGCCGTCATCGTCCTGCCGCTCGTCAGCGCTGTGCTGTGCCTGGTCACGACGTTTCTGGGCGAATTCGAGCGCGGCGCGTACAGCTTCCTCTTCCGCTTCTCCCAGATCAGCCTCGTGCTGCTGCTCGTCTCCCAGCTCGCCATCATCATCCTGTGGACGCTGGACAGCCGGCGCTTTGATCCCGTGACCGCGGCTCCCCTTCTTCTCGATGCCGCGTTCATCGTCGGCCTCCTGATCGCCGGCATCGGCCGCGCCAACGCCGACAATACCTACTATGTCTCCCTCAGGCAGTGCGCCGCGATGCTTCAGCTGATCCTCTGCGGCTGGCTGCTGTGCTATCGTTTTTGCCCGAACACCGATGAAAGAGAGTGATCCGTGATGAGAAATCTGACCATGATGACCGACCTCTACGAGCTGACCATGATGAACGGCTATCTGCGCCATGGCATGAAGGACAGCCGCGCCTGCTTTGACGTCTTCTACCGCAAGCAGGGCGACATCACCTCCTATGCCATCGCCGCCGGACTCGAGCAGGCCGTCGACTACATCACGAACCTGCACTTTGGCGAGGAGGATATCGCCTACCTGCGCAGCCTGAAGATTTTCGACGAGGCGTTCCTTGACTACCTCGCCTCCTTCCGCTTCACGGGCGATATCGCCGCCGTGCCCGAGGGCACGGTAATCTTCCCGGATGAGCCGATCATGCGCGTGACCGCCCCGATCATGGAGGCCCAGCTGCTGGAGACTGCGCTGCTCAACATCCTCGGCCATCAGACGCTGATTGCGACGAAGGCCTCCCGCATCATCCAGGCGGCGCGCGGCGACCGCGTGCTCGAGTTTGGCCTGCGCCGTGCGCAGGGACCGGACGCCGGCATCTACGGCGCCCGCGCGGCGATCATCGGCGGCTTCCAGGCGACGAGCAATGTGCTGACCGGCCAGATGTTCGACGTGCCCGTCGGCGGCACACATGCGCACAGCTGGGTGATGTCCTTCCCTGACGAGCTGACGGCGTTCCGCGCCTATGCGGACGTGTTCCCGAACCAGTGCCTGCTGCTGGTGGACACCTATGACACGCTGGGCAGCGGCGTGCCCAACGCGATCACGGTCTTTAACGAGCTCCGTGCGCGCGGCATCGAGCCGATGGGCATCCGTCTGGACAGCGGCGACCTCGCCTTTCTGAGCCGCCAGGCGCGCAGGATGCTCGACGAGGCCGGCTTCCCGAACGCAAAGATCTTCGCCTCCGGCGACATCGACGAGGAGATCATCTGGGATCTCAAGGCCCAGGGCGCGGCCATCGACGTCTGGGGCATTGGCACGAAGCTCATCACCAGCATGGACAACCCCTGCCTGGGCGCCGTATACAAGCTCGCCGCGCAAGAGATGAACGGCGTGTTTGAGCCCCGCATCAAGATCTCCGAAAACCCGGCGAAGGTGACCAACCCCGGTATCAAGCAGGTGCTGCGCTATTACGACCGGCGCACGGGCAAGGCCCTTGCCGACCTCATTGCCCTCGCCGATGAGAACCTGTCGGGCGGCGAGCCGATCGAGATCTTCGACCCGGAGCACACCTGGAAGCGCATGACCCTGTGCGACTACGAGGCGCGCAGCCTGCTCGTTCCGATCTTTGAAAAGGGCGAGCTGGTTTACGATCTGCCCACCCTCCACGACATCGCAGAGTATCAGAAGCGCGATCTCGATACCTTCTGGGACGAATACAAGCGTCTGCACAGTCCGCACCGCTACAAGGTTGACCTCTCTGAGGGCCTGTACACGCTCAAGAGCCGGCTGCTCGGCCAGCGCAAGGCCTGAACCCTGTGATGCGCATCGAAAGGAGCGAGATTCCGTTGTCCTCTCTGACCCTTCTGAGCGTCAGGCGTGTCCATGGCCGCGCGGTGCTCTCGCTCTCAAGCGGCGAAACGCGCGTCATGCCCCGCGCGCTGCTCAAGGAACGCCCCTATCGCGGCGGAACGCCCTTTGACGAGGCGGCATTTGAGACGCTTCTGCGCGAGCGCGCCTATCCCTTTGCACTGGAAAAGGCCGTATCCCTGCTCGCCGTCCGCGCGCGCACCGAGAAGGAGCTCCGCGATGCGCTTCACCAGTGTGCGTATCCGGAGGAGACAATCGACCGCGTGATGGCGCGGATGCAGGAGGCCGGCTATCTGAACGATGCGGACTTTGCGGCGCAGTGGGCGGCTTCCCGCACCGGAAAGGGCATGGGCACGAGGCGCATCGGCATGGAGCTTCGCCGTAAGGGCGTGAGCAGCGAAACCATTGGCCAAACGCTCGACGCGATTGACGAGGATGAGCTGCTCGAGGGCGCGCTCAAAACGGCGCGCAAGGCTGCAAAGGGACGCGACCTTTCGCTGCCTGCGGAGCGGCAGAAGGTATCCGCCGCGCTGATCCGTCGCGGATATGGCTATGACCATGCACGCAAGGCCCTTTCGCAGCTGCTTGAGGAGCAGGCCCCGGCGGATTAATCGTTCCGAGATATACAAAAAAGCAGGTTTTTTGCCTGCTTTTTTATATGGCTTTGTCAGGATTCCGTAGTCCCCGTGCGCTCCCCGCGCAGCTCGAGCACGCGGTCGAGGATCCGCTGTGCGACCTCGTCCTTGGTCATGAGCTCGAGCGCAATGCTGCCCTCCCCGGTCATTAGCGTCACGATATTGGTATCGACGTCAAAACCCGCGCCCGGTCTCGTCACATCGTTGGCGACGATCATGTCGAGGTTCTTGCGCGCGAGCTTGTCCCGGGCATGTGCTTGAACGTCATTCGTTTCCGCCGCAAAGCCTACAAACACCTGATGCGGCTGCTTTCTTTGGCCGAGTGCTGCGGCGACATCCGGGTTTTCGACCAGCTCAAGGGTCATGCCCGCGCCGCCCTGCTTCTTGATCTTCTGCGGGGCGATCTCCTTCGCGCGATAATCCGCCGGAGCCGCCGCCTGGATGAGCACATCCTGCGCATCCACCCGCTCGCCGGCACGCTCGAGCAGCTCCTGCGTCGTCAGGATCGGAACGACCTCGACCCCCTCGGGTTTGGGCAGTGATACCGGCCCGCTGAGCAGCGTCACCTGCGCGCCGCGCCTTGCCGCCGCGCGCGCAATGGCATAGCCCATCTTGCCGGAGGAGCGGTTGGAGATGTAACGCACGGGATCAAGCGGCTCGCGCGTCGGCCCAGCAGTGACCATCACGCGCAGGCCCTCCATGTCCCGCCTTTGGCTGCCCTGAAGCACCTGCACGGCCTGCCGGACGATGACCTCCACATCCTCGAGCTTGCCGGCGCCGCTGTCGCCGCAGGCCAGATGTCCGCTGGCAGGCGCGACAACCCGAACGCCGCGCGCCATGAGCGTGCGAAGGTTGTCCTGCGTCGCAGGGTTCTCCCACATGCCCGTGTTCATCGCCGGCGCGATCATCACGGGTGCGTGCGTGGCCAGCACCGTCGTGGAGAGCATATCGTCCGCGATGCCGCAGGCCAGCTTGGCGATGATATTGGCCGTCGCGGGCGCGATCAGGAAGAGATCCGCGCGCTTGGCCAGCGCGATGTGCTCAACCTCCCAGGTAGCGGGTCGCTCGAACGTATCCACCGCGACGGGATGGCCGCTCAGTGTTTCAAAGGTCAGCGGCGCGACAAAGCGCGTCGCGTTCTTCGTCATCACCACAAAGACGTCCATGCCCTGCTTTTGCAGCAGACGAAGAATCTCACAGGCCTTATATGCAGCGATGCCCCCGGTTACACCGAGGACAACGCACTTTTTTTCGGTTTTATCGGGCATCGGCTTCCTGCGTGCGCTCGTAGGCGATCAAGCCGCGGTTGACCTCGTCAATCGCGATGGAGACGGGCATGTTCTCCTTGTCCTTGGCATCGATGAGCGGCGGGATGCCGTCGACCAGCTGGCGTGCACGCTTGGACACCTCGACGACCAGCGTATAGCGGCAGTCAGCCTTTTCAAGAAGCTGAAGGATCGTGGGATCGGTCATGGACATAGCGTTTCCTCCTCTTTCTCTCGCGCCTCAAGCCCTTTGCGCGGCGTGCACATACACGTTGCGCAGCTGGTCATAGGCCGCGTCAAGATCATTGTTGACAATCTGATAATCGTATTCCGGAGCGCAGGGGATCTCCCGCCTCGCCGTCTCCAGCCTTTCGAGAATCTTGTCCTCCGTCTCGGTATGCCGCTCGCGCAGGCGGTGCTCCAGCTCCTCAAAGCTGGGCGGAAGAATGAAGATGCTCACGCAATCGGACATCTTTTCCCTCACCTGACGCGCGCCCTGCACGTCGATTTCCAGCACGACGTCAATGCCCCGGTTAAGCAGGTTCATGACGTTCTCTCTCGGCGTTCCGTAGCAGTTGCCCGAAAACTCGGCATGCTCCAGAAAGTCATTATTCTCGACACGCCGGTCGAATTCCTGCCTGCTGATGAAAAAGTATTCCCTTCCATCCTGCTCGTCCTTCCGCGGCTCCCGCGTCGTCGCGGAGACGGAATCGACAATCTGCCCCTTGAACTCCTCAAGCAGCCGCTTTTTGAGCGTCCCCTTGCCCACGCCGGACGGACCGGAAAAGACGAACAGCACACCCATTTTGCCCATTACGGTTCTTCCTCCTCCACGATCGTCGTGTTGTCCTTGATGTCAAACCGGTGGGCGATGGTTTCCGGCTGAACCGCCGAGAGAATCACATGGTCGCTGTCCGAGATGATCACGGCGCGCGTGCGGCGGCCGTAGGTGGCGTCGATCAGGCGCCGCTCCTCCTTGGCCTCCTGGATAATGCGCTTGACCGGCGCGGAATCCGGGCCGATGATCGCGATGATGCGGCCGGACGAGATGAAGTTGCCATAGCCGACATTGATGAGCTTGATATCCACGTTCTTCCTCCGCTTCCTTCGTCACTCGACGTTCTGCACCTGCTCGCGCAGCTTTTCGATCTCGCCCTTGGCCTGCACAACTGCCTGCGCGATAGCCGCGTCGGAGGCCTTCGAGCCGATGGTATTGACCTCGCGGTTGAGCTCCTGAACGAGGAAATCCAGCTTTCGGCCAACCGGCTCAGCGAGCTCGACCGTCGCGCGGATCTGCCCGATGTGGCTGACCAGCCGCACGAGCTCCTCGTCGATGGCCGCGCGGTCAGCAAACAGGGCGACCTCTGTGGCAAAGCGCGCCTCGTCGAGCTCCCCCTCCAGGAGCGAGGCGATGCGCTGATGCAGCTTCGCGCGGTATTCCTCCACGACGAGCGGCGCGCGCAGCGCGATGCCATCCCGGATGGACGCGACATTCGCGGTCTTCTCGAGAATATCCGCGCGCATGGCCTCGCCCTCGCGCTCCCGCATCGCGGAGAGCTCGAGCAGCGCGCCGTCGAGCGCCCGCTCAAAGAGGCTGCGCACGGCGGTCTGATCCTCGTCGCGCTCCTCCACGGTCAGCACGTCCGGCAGGCGGACATAATCAGAAAGCGGCAGACTTTCCTCCTTGCCCAGCGCAAGCGACAGCTCGCGCACAGCGCTTTGGTAGGCGGTCGCCAGCACCGTATCCACGCGAACCTCGCGCGCATCCGTCCTGTGGTTGACATAGCTGACAAAGACGTCGACATGCCCGCGGCTCACCCGCGCGCTCACGCCCTTGCGCACCGCGTCGTCCAGAAACGACAGGTGGCGCGGCAGGCGGCAGGAGACATCCAGAAAGCGGTGGTTGACGCTCTTGACCTCGACGGTCATCTC
The DNA here is from genome assembly GCA_004555535.1 of Clostridiales bacterium. Taxonomy (GTDB): domain Bacteria; phylum Bacillota; class Clostridia; order Christensenellales; family Aristaeellaceae; genus Ventricola. The sequence continues at coordinate 18,211 of SFHU01000029.1, read as the reverse complement.
GCGCCCGTCCTCCGCCAGCTGGCAACGGCCATAGCCGGTCATGCTCTTCACGGGGATTCCTCCTTTGCAGGTTTAGGAAACATTATACCACGGAGCCCTCTAAAATGAAATCCCCCGTGGGAAAATCTCCGGGTCAGGCGTCTGTCTGCGCCTTGTTTTGTGCGCTTTTCACCAAGGAAAGGAATTCCTCCTCCTCCATGATCCGCACACCCAGTGTCTGAGCCTTCTGCAGCTTGCTTCCGGCGCTCTCCCCGGCAAGCACGACGCTCGTCTTCTTGGAGACGCTGCCGGCGGTCTTGCCGCCGTTTTGCAGAATGATCTCCTCCGCCTGTGCGCGCGTCAGCGTCGGCAGTGTGCCGGTCAGCACGAAGGTCATTCCGGCAAAGAGCGTGCCCGCGTCCTCTCGCTGGCTGACCTGCGGCTGCACGCCCGCGTCGAGCAGGGCCTGCACAAAGTCCCTGTTCTCCCCGAAGGCGAAGAACTCCGTAATCGAGCTGGCGACGATCTCCCCGACGTCGTCCAGCGCGACAAGCTCATCCTGCGTCGCCTGCATCAGCGCCTCCAGCGAGCCGAAGTGCTCCATCAGATCGCGCGCCGTCTTCTTGCCGATGTTCGGGATGCCGATGGCAAAGAGGAAGGCGTCGAGCTCGCAATGTCTGCTCTTGTCAAGCTCCGAGAGCAGCTTGTCGGCCTTCTTTTCGCCAAAGCCCTTGAGCACGACCATGTCCGGCTTCTTCAGGAGATACAGGTCCGCGGCGGAGCGCACGCCGAGCTGATCGTAGAACAGCTCCGCCGTCTTCTCGCTAAACGCCTCGATATCCATGCCCTGACGCGAGGCAAAATGCGCCATTCGCGCGATGGCCTGCGGCCTGCAGGTCTTTCGGTTGAGACAGAAGATATGCGCGCCGCGCTCGGTCAGCGGCCCGCCGCAAGCGGGACAGACCGCCGGCGGCAGGATGTCCGTCTCGGGCGGATCACCCTCTCCCTCGTACACGACGCCCATGATCTCCGGGATCACGTCGTTGCTGCGGCGTACCCAGACCTCGCTGCCGATGCGCACGCGTTTACGGCAGATATCGCCGTAGTTGTTGAGCGTCGCGCGCTTGACCGTCACGCCGCAGATGTCGACGGGCTCCAAATGCGCCAGCGGCGTGAGCTTGCCCGTGCGCCCCAGCTCCCAGGTGACGTCAAGGAGCCTGGTAACCGTCTCCTGCGCGGGGAACTTGAAGGCGATGGACCAGCGCGGGAATTTGTCCGTATAACCAAGCACCTCGCGCGTGCGCATGTCCGTCAGCTTGATCGTCGCGCCGTCGATCAGGAAGTCAAGCGACTCCCGCTCCTCCTGGATGCGGCGAACGAGCGCCATCGCCTCCTCAATCGTCGCCGCCTCTGCGGCAAAGGGGCTGACCCGGATGCCGTTTTCACGCAGGAAGCCGAGCATCTCGCCCTGCGTCGCAAAGCTCCTGCCCTCGATATAGCCGACCTGATAGAACAGCGCGTCAAGATGGCGGCTCGCCGTCACCTTCGGATCGAGGTTTCGCAGCGCCCCTGCCGCCGCGTTTCGCGCGTTTTTGAGCGGCTCCGCCGCTGTGCGGTTGAAGCGCGCCAGCTCGCTCAGGCGCATGATGCACTCGCCCTGCACCTCCATGCGGCCCTTGAAGGGGATCGTCAGCGGGATGCTCGCGATGGTCATCGCCTGGGGCAGGATTGCCTCGCCGACCACACCGTCGCCGCGCGTTGCCGCCTGCACAAGCTGCCCGCCGTCGTAGGTCAGGTTGAGCGTCAGCCCATCCAGCTTATACTCGACACAGTAGGTGTTTTCCGGCAGGCCGCCGGCCTCCGCCGTCAGCTTTTCGCAGCGCTGCGCCCAGGCGAGGATCGCCTCCTCGCTCTGCGCCTTGTCCATGCTCCAGAGCCGGGCGATGTGCCGGTGCTGCTCAAAGCCCTCCATGACCTCGCCGCCGACGCGCCGCGTCGGGGAATCCGGCAGACGCTCGCCCGTCTCCTCCTCCAGGGCGCGCAGCTCGGCGTACATCGCGTCCCACGCGTCGTCGGAAATCGTCGGCTCGTTGAGGTCGTAATACTGCCTGGATGCCTCATTCAGCCGGTCAATCAGCTGCCGCATCCGTTCGCGTTTGTCCACGCTCATTCCTCCACCTTGATGATCGGCGCGATGCTCAGCGCAAATTCCTTGACGCCGGCGCGCGTGTCGTCAAACCTGATCATGATCCGGGAATCGGAGCCGCTGCCCGTCACGCGAACGACGGCGCCCCGACCAAATTTCTTGTGCATCACATGGTCGCCCGCCGCAAAGAGCGCGGGCCTGGCCGTCTCCTTTGCGGCAGATGCGACGACCTTCGGCGCGTCCATGCCGCGCTGAACGCCCGCGACCGTCCGCCCGCCGATGCGCTCACTGCGCCCGGCGCCTGCCGCGCCGCTCTGGTTCCAGCTCGAAAAGCTCTGTCTCTGCCCGCCCGGCATCGGTGCTTTGGAGGCCTTCGGCGTCCAGGCATTCGTCGCGGAGGGCCCGGCAAACGAGCTGCCCTTGCTCCAGGCCGGCTGACGCCAGATGCCGCTCTGCCAGCCGTCCGCGCGGCCGGCGCCTCCCCGCGCCGCGCCATAGGGCTGCTCGGAGACGTCCTCCAGCACGCGCCCCGGGATGTCGTCGATGAAGCGGGAGCGGTCGTTGAACTGCATCTGGTTGTAGAGCATGCGCCGCGAGGCGTGCGACAGGAAGAGCCGCTCCCGGGCGCGCGTGATGCCGACGTAGCAGAGCCGCCGCTCCTCCTCCATGCGCGCGGGATCGTCCCGGCTGCGCATCGACGGAAAGAGGTTTTCCTCCATGCCGACCATGAACACGCTCGGGAATTCAAGGCCCTTGGCGCTGTGCAGCGTCATCATCGTCACCGCGCCGCCGTCCTCGGTCATCGCGTCCAGATCGGAGACCAGCGCAACGTTTTCGAGGTAATCCGCCAGCGTCGCGCTCTCGGCCTTCTCCTCGAACTCCTGCACGGCGCCGACGAACTCGCGGATGTTCTCCACGCGCGAGCGCGCCTCGTCGCTGTCCTCCTTGGCATACTGGCTCTCAAGACCCACGGTATCGATGACGTACTGCACCAGCTCGGTCAGCTTCATCTCCGCGGTCATCATCGTCAGATTCAGCATCAGCTCGCCGAACTTTGCGACGCTCTTCTGCGCGCGGCTGGCCAGTGTATGCGGCACGTCCATGCACACCGTCATCAGTGGGATGCCCTCCTGCGCCGCGACGCGCGCAAGCTCCGCGACGGTCGTGTCGCCGATGGCGCGCTTGGGTACGTTGATGATGCGCCGCACGGAGACGTCGTCCGCCGGATTGAGCATGACGCGCAGGTAGGCGAGGATGTCCTTGACCTCCTTGCGGTCGTAGAACCTCAATCCGCCGTACATTCTGTATTTGATGCCGGACTGAACAAACGCCTCTTCAATGACGCGGGACTGCGCGTTCGTGCGATAGAGCACGGCGAAGCGGGAAGGATCCTCCCCCCGCAATCCGAGATCGCGGATCTGCTGGCAGACCCACGCCGCCTCCTCGCGCTCGTCGCCCGCGCGGTAGAGCCGGATCGGCTCGCCGGGCCCCTCCTGCGTCCAGAGCGCCTTGTCCTTGCGGTTTTCGTTGCGCGCGATCACCTGATTGGCCGCGTCGAGGATGTTGGCCGTCGAGCGGTAATTCTGCTCGAGCTTGATGACCGTCGCATCCGGAAAGTCCTTCTCAAAGTCGAGAATATTGCGAATGTCCGCGCCGCGCCAACCGTAGATGGACTGGTCGTCGTCGCCGACGACGCAGAGATTGCGGCTCTGCTGTGCGAGCAGGCGCACGAGCATATACTGCGCATAGTTCGTATCCTGATACTCGTCGACGTGGATATAGCGGAACTTTCGCTGATACGCCTCCAGCACGGGCGGATGCAGCGTGAACAGCTCGAGCGTCTTGACGATCAGGTCGTCAAAGTCGAGCGCGTTGGAGCTCTTCAGCTTCTCCTCGTAGGCGCTGTAAATGTCCTGCACCATCTGGCAGCGGTAATCCCTCTCGCTGCTGGCAAACCACTCCTGCGGTCCGAGGAGCTTGTTTTTCGCATCCGAAATCTTCGCCTTGATCTCGCGCGGCGGCAGGAACTTTTCGTCGATGTTCAGCCGCTTGAGGATCTCCTTGAGCGCGGAGGTCTGGTCGTCGTCGTCATAGATGGTAAACGAGCGCGTATACCCCAGCTTTTCGATGTCCCTGCGCAGAATTTTCGCGCAGCCCGCGTGGAAGGTGGAGACCCAGACGTCCGCCGCAGATTCGCCGGAGAGCTTTTCGATGCGCTCGCGCATCTCCGCGGCCGCCTTGTTGGTGAACGTGATGGCCATGATCGACCACGGCGGCACGCCATGATCGAGCAGATTCGCGACGCGGTAGGTCAGCGCGCGCGTCTTGCCGGAGCCGGCCCCGGCAAGCACCAAAAGCGGCCCTTCCAGCGTTTCCGCCGCGAGCCGCTGTTCCCTGTTCAGGTCGTTCAGATTCATCGCTTGTCCTCTTGCCCTTCCTCGCCCGCTTCGTCCTTCTCCGTCTTGCTCAGGATCGACTGATAGCCGCCGGCCCCGTAGGAGAGGCAGCGGTTGACGCGGCTGATGGTCGCCGTGCTCGCGCCTGTCTTCTCGGCGATCTCCTGATAGGTCACCTTTTTGCGCAGCAGGCGGGCGACCGCAAGGCGCTGCGCCACGGCCTGCAGCTCGTGAATCGTAAAGATGTCCTCAAAGAAGCAAAGAGCCTCGTCCTCGTCCGAAAGCAGAAGCATGGCCTGCGCCAGCGCCCTGATCTGCTCATCCTGCATGATCCCGTTTGGCATACGCCACCTCCGTTCCAGCTTGTTCACGCCATTATACCACAAATCGGGCGCAAAAAAAAGCGGCGCAGACGCTCTGCACCGCCATTTTGACGATTATTCGATCTTCTCCGCGTCACTGGGAGACTGTGGCCTCGTGGCGAAAGGAGGCGGCTTGCGGCCTCGCCTGCGCCGCCTGCTCATCGCCGAGCAGCTCCAGATGGCCGACGGAGACCTCGTACGCCGTCTTTTCCACCACCGTGCCGTCGGGCATCTGCTTTTGATAGGCGCGGGACTGCAGCCGGCCCGTGAGCGTGATCTTGTCGCCGACGGAGAGCTTCGCAGCAAAGCGCGCGCTCCTGCCCCATGTGATGCAGGGGATGTAGTCGCTCTTGCCGTAGGCCCGATTGACGGCCAGCATCATGTCCGCGATCTCCCGGCCAAAGGGCGTCGTGCGGTAGGCCGGCGCCTTGCACAGCGTGCCCGTCAGCTGAATCTGATTCGGATTTTCACGCTCGTCCGGCTCGACGATGCGCTGGGCAAACGCCGTGATCAGCAGACGGCCCGCACCCTCGATGATCTTGTTGTAGGAGCGGACCTGCCCCTCGATGGCCAGCGCGTCGCCATCCTTGGGCATCGCGCCGTCAAGAAGGCGTTCGGAGAGCGTCACGGGAAGCTGATCCTGCGCGCCGGACAGCCGCGGCACGCCCAGCGTCAGATAATAGAACTTCTCGCCAAAGGCCTCATGACCCATCGTCGGGGTGCCGATCACGGTACCGCTCAGATGCAGTGTGTTAATGACGTTTTCCATCGTACGTCCTCCTCCATGTTGTCAGTTTCGAATGGTCCGTTTGCCGGCTGTCAGGCATCCGATGCCGGCGTTGACGCCGGGACAGGCGTCGGCGTACAGGGATGCTGCATGCCAGCGTGATCAATCCACGTGTCGCCCTGGAGCAGCAGCTGTGAGATCGGGATTATTTTGTAACCCGCCTGTGTGTAATATTCGAGGATCGTCGGCAGGGCCTCAAGAATATACTTCGAGTCGTTGTGAAAGAGCACAATGTCGCCGGGATGGACCGATTTCGTGCATTGGTGAATCATATTCTCCGTGCCCAGATTCTTCCAGTCCAGAGAATCGACATTCCATTGCACACACTCGTAGCCCTCCTCGCGGCTCACCCGCACCACAGCATCATTATACTCCCCGTAGGGAGGCCGGAACAGCGTTGTCGGCTGACCCGTGATCGATTCCACCAGGTCGCTGGCCTTTTTGAGCTCCTCGCGGATCTGCGCCTGGGAGAGCTGGGACATGTGCGGATGCGTAGCGGAGTGGTTGCCGATTTCATGCCCCCTTGCAACCAGCTCCGCGACCAGCTCCGGGTACTTCTCGGCCCAGAAGCCTACAAGAAAGAAGGTCGTCTTGACCTCATACCGGTCGAGGATGTCGAGGATCCCCTCTGTATTTGCGCTTCCCCACGCGGCGTCAAAGCTGATGGAGAGCACCTTCTCTTCTGTTTCAACGTTATACACCGGAAGTTCGCGCGTCGTTGCCGCCGCCATCAGCGCGGGCGCGTCCGGCATGGACACGTAGGCCGCGCCCACGACCGCCAGCGCAATCGTCGGAATGAGCAGCCGTGCGGCAAGCGGGCCGAGGCGCTTTTTGATCATCTGCATCGCCTCCACTTTTTCCTTCGCATGTGTTATATGTGGAAGCGCCAGCAATTAGAACTTCACTGATTAGACGCTGCGGACAGGGGGATTCTTGCAGGCCTTGGAAAGTTTCACATTGTTGTCAAAATTCGGGCGGGCACGAAGCGCTGCTTTTATCAATCAGCAAAGAAAAAAAGACGCGAAGCCCTTTGACTTCACGTCTTTTCTTTCCGGTTAATCGACCGTTCCCACGCCGGTGACGACGTCGTCGAGCAGCACGCTGACAAGCATCTGCCCCCTGCCGCTGCGCCGGTCCACGGGAATCTCGCCCGCGCTCATCTGCGTGACATGGCCGTGCTTCTGCTCAAAGCGCACCTGCGATGCGCCGGCCACGTTCAGCAAGCCGGCGATCTGCGTGCCGGTCTCGCCGGTTCGCGTAAAGGGCATGAGCTTTTGCCCCTTGCCGCCGCGGTTCTGGCGCTCGATGTCATCCGCGAGCATGCGCTTGCCAAAACCCCTGTCGCTGACGACGAGCAGCATGTCGCCCGGCTTGGGCACCTCGAAGAAGGCCACCTCGTCCCCCTCGTTCAGCGCGATGCCACGGACGCCCGCCGTCGCGCGGCCCATCGGGGAGACGCTGTCCAGCCGGAAGCGCAGCGCCAGACCGGCGCGCGTGGCCAGCACCAGGTCGTCCCGGTCGTCCGGATCGACCTGCACCATGCCCAGCAGCCTGTCGTCGCCCTTGAGGTTCATCGCGGCAAAGCGCGAGCGGCGGATGGCATATTCCGCCGATGCCGTCCGCTTGACGACGCCGTTTTTCGTGATGAAGAGCAGGTCGCCCTTCTTGTCCATCTCCTCCGTGCGGGTACAGATCATCGCGACGGCGTGCTCCCCGTCGGCAAGGCCCGCAATCAGGCCCGTAAGCAGGCTGCCGCGCTCCTTGAGGCGCATCGTCTCGGGGATCTTCGCGATGTCGAGCATGAAGCAGTTGCCCAGGTTCGAGAAGATGTAGAGCGTGCAGTCCGTCTCCGTTCGGATGATTTCGATGACCTCCTCGCGCGCACCCGGCTGCTGGAGGTATTTGTCCACCATCCGGGGACTCATGCGGCGCAGCTGGCCGTCGCGCAGGCGCAGAATCGCCGTCTCCTCCGCGACGGGCTTCAGCTCCGGCACAGGCATGGTGCAGCTGTCGTCCTCGATGAGCTCCGTGCGCCGGTCGTCGCCAAACCTGTCGCGGATTTCGAGCATTTCCGCGCGGATGACGGCGTCGAGCTTCTTCTCGCTCTTGAGAATGCCCTCCAGCCGCGCGATGGTCTTGAGAATGTCTGCGTATTCCTTCCTCAGCGCTTCGATCTCCAGCCCAGTCAGGCGCTGCAGGCGCATATCGAGAATCGCCTGGGCCTGAATATCGCTCAGGCCGAAGGAATTCTGCAGCTGCTCCTTGGCCTCCTTGGGGTTTTTGCTCCTGCGGATGAGCGCGATCACCTCGTCGAGATGGTTGACCGCGACCATGAGGCCGGCGAGGATGTGCTCCCTCGCCCGCGCCTGCTCCAGCTCATACTTCGTCCTGCGCGTGACGACGCGCTTCTGATGCGCGATATAATAGGAAAGCATGGCCTTGACGCCCATCTGCACTGGGCGCCCCTCCGCTATGGCGACCATGTTCACGCCGAACGTGACCTGCAAATCCGAATACTTGTAGAGCACGGGCAGAATCGTCATGGGATCGACGTCGCGCCTGAGCTCGATGACGGCGCGCAAGCCCTCGCGGTCGGACTCGTCGCGGATGTCGTAGATGCCGCCGAGCTGCGCCTTCTTCTCCTCGCTGAGCTTTAGGATCTTCTCGAGCATCGCGGCCTTGGGCACCTGATAGGGTACCTCGGTGATGACGATGAGCTTGCGCCCCGCCGCGCCGTCCTCGATGTGTACCTTCGCGCGCAAGGTCAGCTTGCCGCGCCCCGTCTCGTAGGCGCGCTCGATCTCCTCGTTGCGGATCAGCCGCCCGCCGGTCGGAAAGTCCGGCGCGGGCATGACCTGCATGATGTCCTTCAGGGTGGCGTCCGGATGGTCCATCACCAGGATGGCCGCGTCGATGGCCTCGCGCAGGTTGTGCGTCGGGATGTTCGTCGCAAGGCCGACCGCGATGCCCGAGGCGCCGTTGACCAGCAGATTCGGGTAGCGCGCGGGGAGCATTTCCGGCTCCTTGAGCGTGTCGTCGAAGTTAAAGCTGAAGGGTACCGTGTCCTTGTCGATGTCACGCAGCATCTCCAGCGCCAGAGGCGCCATGCGCGCCTCGGTATAACGCATGGCGGCGGCGCTGTCGCCGTCGATGGAGCCGAAGTTGCCGTGGCCGTCGACCAACAGCGCGCGAAGGCTGTAGGGCTGCGCCATGCGCACCATCGCGTCATAGACGGAGCTGTCGCCGTGCGGATGATACTTGCCCAGGCAGTCGCCGACGATGCGGGCGCATTTCTTATGCGGCTTGTCCGGCGTCACGCCCAGCTCATGGAGCGTGAAGAGGATGCGCCGCTGCACGGGCTTGAGGCCGTCCTCCACGCGCGGCAGCGCGCGCTCGAGAATGACATGCTCCGCATACGGGATCATGCTGATGTGCATGACCTCGTCCATCGGCCGCTGGATGATCTCGTGACGCGGCCCCTGCGTCTTCGGCGGTTCGCCGCCGCCGACCTTTCTGCGTGCCATTATTTCGCCTTCCCTTCTCGCGCAAGGAATGTGTCAACCTTGTTGAAATCCGCGTAGGTCGTGATATAGTCCCGCCTCGGCTCGACCTTGTCGCCCATCAGCAGCGTGACCAGGCGCTCCGCCTCGGCCACATCCTCCAGCGTCACCTGCATGAGCTGGCGGTTTTCGGGGTTCATCGTCGTCTCCCAGAGCTGCGGCGGATCCATCTCGCCCAAGCCCTTGTAGCGCTGAATCGTATAGCCCCGACCGATTTGCGCCGTGACCCTGGAGAGCTCCTTGTCGTCGTAGGCGTAGACGATCTTCTCGCCCTTGGCGACGCGGTAGAGCGGCGGCATGCCGATATAGACGTGCCCGTCCGTGATCAGCTGGCGCATGTAGCGATAGAAGAACGTCAGCAGAATCGCGCGGATGTGCGCGCCGTCCTGGTCAGCATCCGAGAGGATGATGACCTTGTAATACTTGAGGCTCTTGATGTCAAAGTCCTCGCCGATGCCCGTGCCCAGCGCCGTGATGATCGAACGGAACTCGTCGTTGGCAAGCACCTGGTCGATGCGCTTTTTTTCGACGTTGAGCGGCTTGCCGCGGATCGGGAGAATCGCCTGGAAGCGGCGGTCGCGGCCCTGCTTGGCGGAGCCGCCTGCGGAATCGCCCTCGACGATGAACATCTCGTTTTCCTCGGGCTTTCTGCCCGTGCAGGCGGAGAGCTTGCCCACCAGCGGCGCGGCCTCCAGCTGGTTTTTCGCGCGGGCGACCTCCTTGGCCTTTCTCGCGGCCTCGCGCACCTTGCAGGCGCGCAGAGCCTTTTCGACCATGCCCTGCGCGATGTCCTGATTCTTGAGGTTCTCAAGGAATTCGGTCATGCGCGCGTAGACGAAGTTCTCCACCGCCGGGCGCACCTCCGTGTTGCCGAGCTTGCCCTTCGTCTGGCCCTCGAACTGCGGATTGCGCACGAACGTCGCCAGCACCGCCGTGATCCCCTCGCGGTAGTCCTCGCCCATGAGGTTGTTGTCCTTCTCCTTGAGCGCGCCGCACTTGCGGGCATAGTCGTTCATCGCGCGTGTGAAGCCCGCCTTGAAGCCCATCTCATGCGTGCCGCCCTCGGCTGTCGGGATGTTGTTGACATAGGAAAAGATGCTCTCGGCGTAGTCGTCCGTATGCTGAATCGCCAGGCAGATGCGCACGTCGTCCTGCATGCCCTCGAGCATGAGGACACTGTCATACAGCGGCGTCTTGTCGCGGTTGATGTATTTGACGTAGTCCGCCAGGCCGCCTTCGTACATGTAGACGGTCTTCTGCTTGTCCGCGTCCTTCTCTCGCTCGTCGATGAAGGTGATCTCAAGGCCCTTGTTGAGATAGGCCAGCTCGCGCAGGTGGCGGCGGACGGTATCGGCGTTGAAGCGCGTCTCCTCAAAGACGGTGTCGTCCGGCAGGAAGGTGACGCGCGTGCCATGGCGGCGCGTCGCGGCGACGCGCTCGAGCGGCGTCACAGGGCGACCCGACATGACCTTTCTTTCCTTTTCATCGTAGTTGCTCTCAAAGCGCATCCTGTAATGGCCGCCGCCGGTGCAGCTGTCCACGACCAGCCACTTCGAGAGCGCATTGACCACCGACGCGCCCACGCCGTGCAGGCCGCCGGAGTAATTGTAGTTCTGATGATCGAATTTTCCCCCAGCGTGGAGCTTGGTGTAGATAACCTCCACGCCGGTGATGCCCAGCTCGGGATGGATATCGACCGGAACGCCGCGCCCGTCGTCCTCGACCGACGCGCTCCCGTCCTTGTGAAGCTCCACGCGGATGCTCGTGGCATAGCCGTTGGCCACCTCGTCGATCGCGTTGTCCACGATCTCCCAGAGCAGGTGGTGCAAGCCGCGCGAGCCCGTCGAGCCGATGTACATGCCCGGACGCATGCGAACCGCGTCGAGCCCCTCGAGCACCTTGAGCATACTCGCGGAATACGTTTTCGCCATGATGAAGCCCTCCTTGTGGTCGTACAGCATGACATTATAATGGATTTTCCTGTTTTTTGCAATCCTTCCCATCGAAAGATTCCCTGCCGCAAATAGGATAAACCGCCGCAGCCGTGCCCACAATAAGGCCGATTTCAAAGCAAAGAAAGCGGGGGATTCCATGTCCATCGGCATGATTCTTCTTCTCGTCATCGCGCTGCTGATCCTCTTCGGCGTGCTGCAGCGGGTGCTTGACCGCATGGCGCTGACGGACAGGCAGGCGCTCGTCTGCGTCGCGGCGATCTTTATCGGGGGCTGGCTGCCGGATCTGAACCTGGGCGTCGTGACGCTCAATCTGGGCGGCGCGGTCGTTCCGCTCGGCGTCTGCCTTTGGCTGTTTTTAAGCGCCGGAACCGCCAAGGAGCGCATCCGCTGCCTGATCGCCTCCTTGCTGACGGTGGCCGCCGTCTACGCGATCAGCGTCTATTTCCCGGCGGATCCGACGGCGATGCCCTTTGACCCGATGCTCCTCTACGGCGCGGCGGGTGGCCTCATCGCCTGGCTGCTGGGGCGTTCCCGGCGCAGCGCGTTCGTCGCGGGCATCTTGGGCGTCATCCTATGCGACATCCTGGTCGGCGTCGTCAACTGGTCACGCGGCATCAGCCAGACCGTGCATCTGGGCAGCGCGGGCGCGCTCGACGCAGCCGTGCTCTCCGGCGTGCTGGCCGTGCTGCTGTGCGAGCTGATCGGGGAGATTGTTGAGCGCATTCAGACGGGCAGAGCGAGCGCACCGAACGAGGACGGCGCCATCCGGGGAGGCCACCGGGCATGAAAAACAAGCTGCTCTGTCTCGCGCTCTCCTTCCTGCTCGCGCTGACGCTGTACGCCTACTGCGCCTCCGGCGCCATGGCCGAGAGCGAAGCGGCGTTTGAGCTTTCTGACGACGGGCAGACCGTCTTCACGGCGGTCGATCCCTCCGGCAACGCGCTCTTCTCCGTCTGCGGCAGCATCAGCGAAGGCGACGAATACATCAGTGCCGACAACATCCTCTACCGCGTCGTCTCCGTCAACGGCACGCAGGCCGTCGCCGAGCGCATCGGCGAGGAGACCATGCCGGACGTCTCCTGGCTCAGGACGGGCGAGGCGCAGGCCGTCTTCGCCGCCTCTGCCGCCGCGGCAACGACCAACACGGGCGGTGACCAGAAGCTGATCGCGATGTATGTCACCCACAGCGACGAAAGCTATGTCCCCTCGGACGGCACCGAGAGCATCGAGGGCCAGGGCGGCATCTACGACGTCGCGCGCGAATTCCGCGACGCCCTGCAGGCCCAGGGCATCGACGTCATTCTGGATGAATCGACCCACCTGCCGCACGATTCCGGCGCCTATCGCCGCAGCCGGCAGACCGCCGAGCGACTGCTTCAGCAGCAGCCGGACGCAATCATCGACATCCACCGCGACGGCATCCCGGATGAAAGCGAATACGCCTGCACCATCGACGGGGAAAACACCTCGCGCGTTCGCCTGCTGGTCGGCCGCAGCAACCAGAACAGCGAGGTTAACCGCGACTTCGCCAAGCAGATCAAGGCCGTCGCGGACGAGGAATACCCCGGCCTGGTCAAGGATATCTTCATCGGCAAGGGCAATTACAACCAGGATCTCTCGCCCAACGCCATCCTGCTGGAGTTCGGCACGCACACGATCAGCAAGGATCGCGTGCTCAATTCGACGGACATGATGGCGCAGGTCATGAGCACGGCGCTCTACGGCGCGCAGACCGGCAGCGCCAAGGATACCGGCGGCGCGCAGACGCCAAGCGGCAAGGGCGTCTCCAAGGGCGTCATCTGGATGATCGTCGCGGTGGTCGCCGGCGTGCTCATCTTCGCCCTCGCGCAGACGGGCGGCGGCAAGGCCATGGGCACCAAGCTTGGCCGCGGCGTCAGCGAGATCACGGGCGGCCTGCTCGGAAAAAAGCCGGAGGACAAATCCTGATCAATGCCTTTGCGCCTTGCGCAGCCCCAACCGGCCGCCGCAGCGGTTTATGCCGCGCGGCGGCTTTTGCATGTGCTTTCTCCCCTGATCCATTCACGGGATTCCTCAAAACCGCTTGACTTTCTTCCCCAAATCGGCCATAATATCTTGGGTTAATTTGAGAAAGAAGGTGTGTCGCGTCCATGCCCCAGCGCATTGTCAGCGTGTTCCCCGGTTCGCTCGCCGCGCGCAGCGGCATCCGCGAGGGGGAGACGCTCCTCTCCATCAGCGGCACGCCCGTGCTCGATCTGGTCGATTATCAGTTTCTGACGGCGCGCCCCTCGCTTGAGCTGCTGCTCGAGGGCGAGGACGGCGCGCGGCGCACCGTGCACATTCATAAGCTCACCGAGGAATCCCTCGGGCTGACGCTCGAATCCTCGCTGATGAGCTGTCCCAAGACCTGCGCCAACCACTGCATGTTCTGCTTCATCGAGCAGATGCCGCCGGGCATGCGCCCCAGCCTCTACGTCCGCGACGACGACTGGCGACTCTCCCTGATGGCGGGCAACTTTGTGACGCTGACCAACCTGCCCTCCGTCGAGATGGACAGGATCATCGAGCGCCATGCCAGTCCGCTGTACATCTCCGTGCACACGACCAACGGCGAGCTGCGCAAGAGGATGCTCCACCACATTCACGCCGACCGGATCATGGAGCACCTGCGCCGCTTCGCGAACAACCGCATGAGCTTCCACTGCCAGGTTGTACTCTGCCCGCAGATCAACGACGGGCCGGAGCTGGAGCGCACGCTCTCTGATCTCGCGTCGCTGGCGCCCTACGCGCTGACGGTTGCGCTGGTGCCCGTCGGGCTGACGCGCTATCGCGAGCATCTCTATCCCCTTCGCCCCTATACGCGCGAGGAAGCGGAGCAGGTCATCCGGCAGGCCGAGGCTTTTCAGCAGAAAATGCTCCCCGCGTTTGGCACTCGCTTCGTCTTCCCCTCGGACGAGTTCTACCAGATTGCCGGCCATCCGCTGCCCAATCCGGACAGCTATGAGGATTACCCGCAGTTTGAAAACGGCGTCGGCCTGCTTGCCCGTCTCCGGGATGAATTCGAGACGGCGCTTCGGCTCGACCCGGACGACGCGGACGCTGTCCCTCGCCGCGTCATCATGGCCACGGGCACGTCGGTCGCGCCATTCATGCGCGAGCTGATCGGAGCGCATCCCATCGCGGGCGTGAGCGTGCGCGTCAAGCCCATTCTCAACCGCTTCTTCGGCGAAACGGTCACCGTCTCCGGCCTGATCACCGGGCAGGATCTCGTCGCTCAGCTGCGCGGCGAGGAGGCGGACGAAATTCTCATCACAGAAAGTATGCTTCGCGAGGGAGAGGATATCTTCCTCGACGACATGACTTTGGCTCAGGCGCAGGAGGCTTTGGGCATCCGCATCACCCCCGTCCCGGACGACGGTGCGGAACTGCTCTATGCCCTGCGCGGAAACGGAGGTTAACACCCATGTCCAAGCCCCTTGTCGCCGTCGTCGGCAGGCCGAACGTCGGCAAATCCACGTTCTTCAACAAGATCGCGGGCAAGCGCATCTCCATCGTCGAGGATACGCCCGGCGTGACGCGCGACCGCATCTACGCGGACTGCGAATGGCTCAATCACAAATTCACGCTCATCGACACCGGCGGCATCGAGCCGCGCACGGACGACATCCTGCTCAAGCAGATGCGCCGCCAGGCGGAGGTCGCCATCGACACCTGCGACGTCATCCTCTTCTTCACCGATGGCCGTGCCGGCTTGACCGCCAACGACGAGGACGTCGCAACGATGCTGCGCCGCAGCGGAAAGCCCGTCATTCTGGTCGTCAACAAGGTCGATTTCCCGGAGATGACCGACACCATCTACGACTTCTACGCCCTGGGTCTGGGCGAGCCGTTCGCCATCTCGTCCACGAACATGCTGGGCCTGGGCGATCTGCTTGACGAGGTCGTCGCGCACTTCCCCGAGGAGGCCGCCCTGTCCGAGGAGGAGGAGCACACGATCAACATCGCCGTCGTTGGCAGGCCGAACGTCGGCAAGTCGAGCCTGGTCAACCGCATCCTCGGCCAGGAGCGCTCCATGGTCTCCGACATCGCCGGCACCACGCGGGACGCGATCGACACGGCCTTTGTGCGCGACGGCCAGCGCTTCAACATCATCGACACCGCCGGCATCCGCCGCAAGCGCGCCATCGAGGAGGAATCCATCGAGCGATACAGCATCGTGCGCGCGCTGGCAGCCGTTCGCCGCTGCGACGTCGCGCTGATCGTCATCAACGCCGAGGACGGCGTCACCGAGCAGGACACCAAGGTCGCCGGCTATGTCCACGAAGAGGGCAAGGCCGCCATCATCGTCGTGAACAAGTGGGACGCGATCGAGAAGGACACGAACACGATGGAAACCTTCCGCAAGCGCGTGACCGAGGACCTCAAGTTCATGGACTATGCGCCCGTCGTCTTCATCTCTGCGCTGACGGGCCAGCGCGTCGCCAACGTGCTCTCGTCGGTCAAGGACGCCTACGAGCAGACCTCCCGCCGCATCACGACCGGCCTGCTCAACGACGTGCTCGGCGACGCGACCGCCGCGCTGCAGCCGCCCGTTTCCGGCGGCCGCCGTCTCAAGATCTACTATGCGACGCAGCAGAGCACCTGCCCGCCGACCTTCGTCTTCTTCGTCAACGACGAAAAGCTGATGCACTTCGCCTATCAGCGCTACCTGGAAAACCAGTTCCGCAAATCCTTCGGCTTTGAGGGAACGCCCATCCGCTTCATCCTGCGCCAGAAGAATCAAAAGGAGGAATGATCGATGCTCTACGCTGTGATCACGCTCGTTGTCGGCTATCTCCTGGGCAGCATCTCCAGCGGCGTGCTGCTCTCACGCCTCTTTGGCCATACGGATATCCGCCAGCACGGCAGCGGCAACGCGGGAACGACCAACATGCTCCGCGTCATGGGCAAGGGCATGGCGGCGCTGACGCTCGCCTGCGACATGCTCAAGGGCATCATCGCCGTGCTGATCGGCAAGGCGCTCGTTGGCGGTCAGACCGGCGAGATTCTGGGCGCGTTCGGCGCGATTCTCGGCCACAACTTTCCCATCTTCTTTGGCTTCAAGGGCGGCAAGGGTATCGCGACGAGCTTTGGCTGCCTGCTGATCGTCTTCCCGGCGCAGACGCTTTCCGCCTTTGCGGTCTTCCTCATCCTTTTCCTGGTGACGCACTACGTCTCCGTCGGCTCCATCGGCGCGGCGATCACACTGCCGCTCCTCGTCATCCTGACGACGCCGTACAACCCGGTCATCTGGATTTCCATCGTCGTCATCGGCGCGCTGGCGATCTGGCGGCACAAGGCCAACATCGTCCGGCTGATCCAGCACAAGGAAAACAAGATCGACTTCGCCGTGTTCAAAAGCAAGAAGCGCTGAAAACAAAGACAAAAAAGAGGGACATCCGCACTTGAGCGAACGTCCCTCTTTTTTGTCTTTTTCCTTCGCAATGCCCTGAAAGCTCTCCCTGCTGACGAACGGGCGGCCCGCTTTTCGCGGTCAGGTCGCCTCGCTGTCCGCTGTGATCGGCCTGCGCCTCGTCGGCAGGCAGATGACCTGCCCAGCCACAAAATCGCTGGGCAGCAGGTTGGGATTGAGCCGCAGCAGCTGCTCCACGCTCGTGCCGTTGAGCTCCGCCAGCTCGTCGAGGGTGTCCCCCTCCTGCATCCTGTACACCGGCCCGCCGCCCTCGCAGAGGCCCCGGTCCCCTCCCGGTGGCACGCAGAGCACATCGCCCGGGCGCAGCGCGGTCAGACGGATATCCTCATTGTATTCCCTGAGCGCGCGCATGGAGACGTTGGAGGCGAGCATCACATCGACGACGCTCTGCCCCGGCTGCACGGTATACGCCGACGAGCCGACCGGACAGGAGCGCCCCTCCCCGACGGGGATGCAGAGGATGTCGCCGACAAAGAGCCTGTTGGCGACGATGTTCGGGTTGGCGTTCATCAGCGCGCGCACGCTGATGCCGTATTTCCGGGCGATCAGGTAAAAGCTGTCGCCGCGCTGCACGCGGTATGTTTCCCCGGATGTGCATGCCGAATCGACCGTCTCAATTGCCGGCTGATTGATCAGATCCACGTCCGAAGTCTGCATCGTCTGGTTGCTTGAATTCTCCATGAAAAACAGCCCCTTTCGACGTTCTGCTTCAGCTTATGCGCCGCGGGGCTGTCTGTGCACAGGCGCAGGGCCTGCTCTTTTTGATTGCGCGGGAAACCCGTCCGCGTCAGGCGAGCCGGGATTCCGCAGGAAAATCACTCGATCGGCGTGCCGTCCGGCGTGAAGAGCGGGAGCTTCTCCAGAAAAATGATGTCCCCGCGCTCCTGCGCGTCGCCCTCCGCCAGAATCGCCATGCGGCCGCAGATCTCTCCGCCCGCCTCCGTGACGAGCTTTTCAAGCGCCGCCAGGGATTCGCCGGTCGAAATCACATCGTCCACGATCAGGATGCGCTTGCCGCGCATAAGCTCCGCGTCCTCGCCATCCAGATACAGCTTCTGGACATGGTCGGTGGTAATGGAGCGCACCTCCACGCCAAAGACGTTGCGCATGTACAGCTTCGCGCCCTTGCGCGCAAGGAGCCACTTCTTCGCGCCGCACTGACGGGCCATCTCGTAGGCCAGCGGAATGCCCTTGCTCTCCGCCGTGATGATGTAGTCAAACGCAGGAGCCTTCTTGAGCAGCTCGGCAGCGCAGGCCTGCGTCAGCTCGCAGTCGCCAAAGATGACGAACGCGCCGATGGAGAGCTTGTCGTTGAGCGGGCAGATGGGGAGGTCGCGCTCGCACCCCGCGACCGTCATATGATAATGAGTCTGCATAGCCATTCCTTCTTTCGTTCTGATTGTGCATCGTCGGCAGTTCGCCGCGCAAGCGCGGCAAGACACTTTCATTATACACGGGTTTATTACATTGTCAACGCAAACCCCGGGGTTTTTGTCCCATTTTCCCGCCCCACTCAAAACCGACCGACGGTTTTTCCACTTCATATCTGGACAAACCGTCGGTTTTTTCGCTGC
>SFHU01000028.1 GCA_004555535.1 Clostridiales bacterium | reverse complement strand
TATCCCAGTTTGTCTGAATTGGTCAAAATCCCTCGAAATCAGGTCGCATTCCGGTATATAATTGCTCTCGATGGATGGGGAAAGGACGTGGAAATCATGCCCAAGATGGTGAGCAGCAACAAGCTCAAGTTCAGCGTTTTTCAGGATGAGCGCTTTGTCGATCTGAATCTGTATCAGTTTGGCTGGGAGCGCTGCGAGCCTCTGCACGCCTTCGGGCCGCATATCCGCAATCACTATCTGTTTCACTATGTCATCTCCGGCAAGGGCGTCCTTCGCGCCAACGACACACAGTATGAAATCGAAAGCGGCGCAGGCTTTCTCATCACCCCAAATGAGGTGACCACCTACACCGCTGATGAGGCGTTTCCATGGGAATACGCCTGGATTGAGTTTGACGGGCTGTCCGTCCCCGGCTGCCTGACGCAGGCCGGGCTGAGCGCACGCCAGCCGGTATACCATCCCGTGACCCGGGAGGCCGGGGCGCTTTTGCAAAGCCAGATGATGACCATCATCGACCACAACACCGATTCCGCCATGCATCTGATTGGACAGGGCTTCATCTTTCTGGATCTGCTGGTGCGCGGCAGCGGCTATCGGGAGACGGGCAGCGGCAAGCGCCTGCGCGATTTCTACATGAAGGAGGCGCTCTCCTTCATCGAGCAGCATTACCAGGAGGATATCTCCGTGGAGGACATCTCCGCCTTCTGCGGGCTGGATCGCAGCTATTTCGGGCGCATCTTCCGCGACACCATGGGCGCGTCGCCCCAACGCTTCCTGATGGTCTACCGCATGGCCAAAGCGCAGCAGCTGCTCAAGGAAACCAAGCTGTCTATCGGAAGCATCAGCATCATGGTCGGGTATGCCAACCAGCTTCACTTTTCCCGCGCGTTCAAGGAGATATACGGCGTCTCGCCGCGGACGTACAGGCAAAAGCACTTCATTGCGCCAAATGGGACGCCGGAAGCCTGACCGTCCCCTCCCGCCGCAGGGATACGCCCGCCAGCCCGGAACACACGTTTTTTCAGAACACGCAAAAAGCCCGCAAGCCGGGCGCCCGACGAATTGCTCGCCGCCCGCCCTGCCTGCGGGTGTTTGCTTTGCCCGATTCCATGGCAATGGGGATGTCCGTGTCATTGATTGGGCGAACTCATCAGCACTGCGTCCGGGCCTCAAACGATACAAGCAAAAGCATACGCCGTGTACGGATCATCCGCAGCACCGTGTACGCTTCTGCTGTTTTCTGCCCAGAGGAGTGCAAAACCAAAGGCAGATGAACCGCAGCGGCCCGCCTTCCGCTTTCTGCATTCATCCCCAAAAAACGCAAAAATAAAACCCAGACACTTTACAATGTCTGAGTTTCCAGGTGGAGGCGCCATCCAGACTCGAACTGGAGAATGAAGCTTTTGCAGAGCTTTGCCTTACCACTTGGCTATGGCGCCGGTTTGGAGCGGTAGACGAGATTCGGACTCGCGACATCCACCTTGGCAAGGTGGCACTCTACCACTGAGCTACTACCGCAGAATGGTGCCTTGGGGCGGAATCGAACCACCGACACGGAGATTTTCAGTCTCCTGCTCTACCGACTGAGCTACCAAGGCATAAATGGCGACGCGGAAGGGGCTCGAACCCTCGACCTCCAGCGTGACAGGCTGGCATTCTAACCGACTGAACTACCGCGCCATATTGAATTGGTGGGAACAACAGGGCTCGAACCTGTGACCCTCTGCTTGTAAGGCAGATGCTCTCCCAGCTGAGCTATGCTCCCTAGCTGGCACCGCCGCATCGCTGTTTTGTGTCGAGCACGGCGACGAGATATATAATACACGAAAGTGGGGCATTTGTCAACGGGTTTTTCAAATTTCTGCAAAATTTCGTTTGATCCTGTCTCTTTGCGCGCAAACGGGCCGTCTGCCTCATGGCGCGCGGGCAAAAAACGGGAGCCGTCCTGAAGAAGCGGCTCCCGCATCGGATTCTGTTTTGTGCCACGCACGCCGCTGCGCGCGTCAGATCACGGCCCGGCGGCCGGATCGGGATCAATCCACGGCGTCTTCTCCGCCGATTCCATCGACGTCGGCTTCCTCCTCAGCCAACGCGAGCGCGGCGATTTCCTCCTCGGTCAGACCGGCCAGCGCGCCCTCGTACATCGTACCCTGCGCTTCATCCTGCGCCTCTTTGCCCGCCTGGTCCGCGTCCTCCGGCTCGGTCCCGTTCGCCTGCCCGTTCTCGTCCGTAGGCTGCGCCGTCGCCTCCGCCGCGGGCGTCTGCCCGTCTAAGCGGCTGTTCACAACAATCAATCCGATCACGGCGATCAGCGCAACCACAACAACTGCGATTGCAATCTTCGTCACCTTCTGCATCGGAACTCACCCTTTCTGTTCCCCGGCCCTGCCGGGCGCTTTATGTCATCGGTTCCTGTCATCCGTGTGGAGGCAAGACCGCTTCTCGCGTGCTCAGAGGCTTTCCAGCTCGATGAGGCCGCAGTCGCCGTCCTTGCGGCGATACACTGTGGCGGCCATGCCGGTTTCAATGTTGCTGAACATGTAGAACGAATGGCCCAGAAGGTTCATCTCGAGAATGGCGTCCTCGACGCTCATCGGCTTGGCGGCGTAGCGCTTCACGCGCACAACCTTCTCGCTCGGCTCCTCCTCGGGCAGCTCGGGCGCTGATGCGTCCTCGGCGATGGCCGGCTTCTTGCGAAGGTCGCGTCCCAGCCGCGTGCGGAGCTTCTTCATCTGGCGCTCCAGCACATCTATACCCTTATCCAGCGCGGGCAGCGAAATCTCCCGCTCCTGGTTCTCGGTTCTCAGCGTGTGGCCCAGATAGGGCATCGTCATTTCGACCTTGTAGGTGTTTTTCTGCTCGGTGATGCGCACGGTGATGACCGTTGCATCCTCGGCTTCATCCTTGAAGTAGGCGTCCATGCGCTGATGTACGCGCTTGTTCATGGTTTCCTGAACGGCAGCGGGGACGTGCGCATCTTTCATCACAAAACGAATGATCATAATGCAGCCTCCTTAAACCTTTGAAAATGGCCTCTCAGACACTGAGGCGATTTCTGCTTTTCTCCTTTCTGTACCCACAGTATAAACAATTCGTGACACTCCATCAAGGGGATTCGGATATTGTTTGTAAGTATTTAACAATTGTTCGCCCTGTCAAGCAGCCTGCGGTAAACGGGCAGCATCGGCGGCTCGCTGACGAATTCCGACAGCCGCGCGACCTCAATCCAGCCCACGGCGCTGTTCTCGTCCGGCGCCGTGCGAAGCGGCAGCGTATCGTCCGCCTCAAAGAGATAGGAGACGTTCAGGTGCAGATGGCTGCCCACCTCCCGCCCCCGGCGCACGTGCGCCCAGACCGGCAGGATCTCCATCGAGGCGATGCCGTCCCCCAGCCGCCGGAGCGCGCGGATGCCCGTCTCCTCGGCGGCCTCGCGCCGGGCCGTCTGCTCGAGGTCCGTCTCGCCGTCGGCATGACCGCCCGTCCAGGCCCAGCTTTGATAGATCCTGTGGAAGGCCATGAGCGTGCGCCGCCTGTCCGGGCTGACGATGATCGAGGAGGCCGTCATGTGCGCGAGCGCGCTCTCCCGCGTCAGCACAGCGTCGCCCAGGCGCGCGATCGTCTCCAGCATCACGCGCTGCTCCTCCGCCTCTCGCGCATCGCCGGGCACAAACGCGGCAAGCGGCTCCGCCCAGCGCGGCAGCGGCGGAATGTTCGGTTTTTTCATGCTTCCCCCTCCGCGCCAAAGCGCGCCGCGTGGACGATGGGCACAAGATCCGCCTCGTCCGAAAAATCGATCGCGCCACCCTCCGCCTCCAGCAGCATGTCCTCGGTCTGTGTGCGCTGTGCCTTCTCGCGGATGGCCTTCATCCAGCCGCGCATCTTCACCTGCTCGAGCACGCCGAGACTGCGCCAGCGGATCGCCCCGCGCAGGAAGAACGTCGGAATTGCCTCCGCCGCATCGCCCAGCGCCTCGCGCAGCTGCGCCTTGAGGCCGCGGCGCACCTCCTCCTGCGCCGGATCCTCGATCCCGACGACATAGAGCACGAGCCGCTTGCCCGCGAGCGCCTCCGCATTGCGTTTGAGGAAATCCAGGCCCTGTATCCGGCCCTCGTAGACGCAGCAGCCGACGACGATGGCGTCGTAGCTCTTCGCCTTCTCCCCGCTCATGTATGCCGCGTCCTTGATCAGCGCGTCCAGCGGCTCGGCGATCCGCTCCGCGTAGCGCTGCGTCGCGCCGTGCCGCGTCGTATAGAGCACCAGCGCCCCGCCGGGCGCGCGCTTCTTTTTGCCAAAGAGTGCCTCCATGTCCGTGCCTTCCTTCGCGTCGTTTTCGTTAAGGATAGCACAACTCCCGCCGCGCTGTAAAGCCCCTTCGCGCGCGGGGACAACGCCCTGACGCGGCTCAGCCGTTGCCGCTTTCCATATCGATCAGCGTGCCGTCCGGCTCCATCCGGATGTTCGCGGAGTGCTCGTAGTCGTCTGCCGATTGCAGGTAGATCGAGTAAAACGCCTGGCCGGTGCTGCGGTAGTACTCCAGGCGCACGTCCCACATGTAGGAAAGCAGCGCCTCGCGGCTCCGCTCCTCCGGCGGGATCTTCGGCAGCGCGCCGTCGTCCGCGAGGATCAGCTCGATGGCGCGGTCGATTGCCTGCTCATAGCTCAGCTCTCCCTCAAGCGGCAACACCCATTGCTTCACGGAGGGCGCCTGCCAGGCGCCCTTGCCGCGCCCGGTCATCATCTCGACGAAGCCGCTTTCGGACGGGATGCCGTCCCAATCTCCGCGCACCGCCCTCGGCAGGCCGAAGAGCTGCACCCATTGGCCATCATTCTGCCCGCAGGTCAGCACCGTCTCGCCCGCGGCAAGGTGCCCGATTTTCTCCGCCATCCCGTCCGGATAGGCGTAGATGTCGACATCCCGAACCAGCTCGATGGACATGTATGCCTGCGGCACCACCCGCATCGCCTCCAGGCCGTAGCGAAGGTCTCCCTCGCGCATGTAGCCCATGATGGACGCGCCCTGCACGCCGCTCTGCACCTTCACCATGTCGGCCTTCTCCAGGCTCAGCACGGTCAGCGGCGCGCCGCTGTAATACGCCATCAGCACGTCCGACGCCGGGTCGGGCCGGTCATACAGCGCGACCCGCCCATCCTCCTGCGCCGGCGCGGCGACGGCAAAGCCCGTGCGCGGGGTCGTCAGGTCGCTCTGCGCGGCGCGGGCGCACGACGCGAGCGCCAGCAGCAGCGTGAGCAGCAGCGCGATTCTCCTCCCCATGTCCATTCCCCTCCTCATCCGTTGGAATGCTCGATGCGCAGCAGATTGCCCTGCGCGTCGAACAGACAGGTGCTGACGTTGGTGTCCGCCTTCATCTCCCGGTCGATCCAGACCATCCAGGTGGCCTCGTCCGTCACGCTATCGTAGGTCAGGCGGATGTCAAAAACCATCGCATCGAGCGCGTCATAATGGGCCTCGCCCGCGTCGAGGCCCAGCTCCTGCGCATGGGTGATCGTCTCCTGAATGGCGCGCTCGCGGATCTCCGCCTCCGTCCTTTCGCCGGCAATCGGCGGGACAGCCCACGCGCTCCACGTCTGCGCCTCGCCCAGGCCGATTCCCTCGCTGCGCATGAAGCCGCCAATGTCGTGGCGTCCGCCCAGCGGCCAGAGGACGTGCAGCCAGCCCTCGGGGCTGACGCCGGCGGCGAACGCCGATTCCTCCCAGTTCAGGCGCCACACGGCCCGCGCGCCCTCCTGCGGCGCCTCCAGCAGTTCGGTCTCCCAGGGCGCGCTGAAGGAGAACGTGCTGCGCGGCACGGTTCTCGCCGCGCGCACGCCGTAGCGCAGCAGCTCCGAGCGCATGTAGCCCTCCAGCCATACGCTCTGTCCGCCAACGTCCTCGCCGATCTTCACATGCGCCATGTCGCCTTCGCCGACGTCCAGCACCGTCACGGGCGTCCCGGCGAGGTAGCTCATCAGCACGTCCGTCCCTGCCGGATCCGCGCAAAGGGGCGCCATGCCGCCTGCATCCTGCGGCGCGACGACGGCAAACCCCTCGCGCGGGGTCGAGATGTCGCTCTCAGGGATCTCCTGCGCCAGCGCCGCCACGGTCAGCAGCAGCATCGCCGCCAGCACCATCATAAGTCTTCTCATCGTGTTGCCTCCTTTTTGCCCCTGCCGCCCTCCGCGGGGCGCTGCGCATCGGGGCTTCTATCCTGTAGACGGCACGAAGAAAGAAAAAGTTGCAGGCTTTTCCATCTTTGTCCGGCATTTCCATGTCCAGGACTTATAGACGGCGCGCAGAAGGGCTTTGTTCGGGGGGAATTTGGCGTTTTTTGCAGGCCTGCCGCACGAAGCGGCGCCTCTGCGCACGCAAAAAGCGGGCCGCACCCGCTCCCGCTTCCGAACAGCTCCATCATGCGATGTCTCCCAGCGCTCGCCGCACGATGCTTTGACGCAATTTCCTATAGCTCAAAAAGAGCGGCCCGCTCCATTGCGGACCGCCCATGGTCATGACTCAATCGGGAAACCGGCTCCCGGCCTGCCGCTCAAACCCTCGCGGCGTCCTTTTCAAACCTCGCGCTGTAGCGGCCCAGGAAGCCCAGCACCAGCAGCGCCAGACAGACCCAGGGCGCGATCAGCACGGCGATGAGGACATAGAGTGCGGGCAGATCGGCGACCTTCTCATTGGGCGAGCTGACGATCAGCCGCAGCACGAGCAGCTGGCGGAATGCCGACATCAGATTCTCCTTAATGGCTTCAAAATCCATGGTTTTCCCTCCTTACGCCTTGACGACCTCGGCGCGCATGCCGAAGGCCACCATCAGCAGCACCGTCACCACGACGAGGTGCAGGCTGCACAGGCCGCCCAGCACGGCCACCCACACCGGCAGCTTCGCAAACGTGCGCCCCTTGCCCGAGACGACCAGCCGGCTGCCAAAGATGATATCCAGCAGTTGCTTGACCTGTTCCATTCCTTTCAGCTCCTTTTGGTCGGGCTCACAGCCGCGTGATGGTCAGCCTGCCGCTCATCGTGTCCATGTGGATGGGCAGCGCGCAGGTGCCGTAGCGGTTGGGGCCGAATTCGTTGACAATGCTGCCGCTCATTCCGCTCACATCGGCGACAAAGCCG
Organism: Clostridiales bacterium; assembly: GCA_004555535.1. Classification (GTDB taxonomy): domain Bacteria; phylum Bacillota; class Clostridia; order Christensenellales; family Aristaeellaceae; genus Ventricola. The sequence goes on along the minus strand of SFHU01000028.1, from coordinate 20,823 downwards.
CGGATGTCCGCCGGAAGCGCCACGCGGACGCCGCCGGAGATGGTGCTCAGCTCGATCTTGCGGGCGGGTACGAGCGTACAGAGCAGCTCGATCTCGCCGGAGACGCTGTTGGCCTCCCACTCGTCGCAGGCGCCCTCCAGATGGACGCTGCCGGAGACGGCGTTGATGTCCGCCTTGCCCGCGTCGCAGGAGACGAACTGCCTGCCGGAGACCGTGTTCACGTCGATCTCCTCCGCCCGGGCGCTGACGGTCGCGTTGCCGGAGACCGTGTTCACGCTGATCGTGTGGGCGCGCACGGCTGCTTCAGGCTCCACGCGCACGTTGCCCGAGGTCGAGCCGACGGTCACGTCGTCCGCGTCGACATCGCGCATCACGATGTCGCCCGAGGTGGTCTTCACGTTGTAGTCCGCCGCGTAGCCGCGCGGCACGCGCACGGTGATCTGCCCGCCGTCCTTCTTGAAGACCGAGAAGAACGTCTTGAAGACGTCCGGGTTGGACCGGCGGATGATGAGCGCGTGCGACTCCATCCGCACATCGGGCACGCTCAGCGCCTTTTCGGCCTCCCAGCGCACCTCGATCTCCAGATCGTCCGCCGGCTCGATGAGCACATCGTCCGCGTCGAGCTGAATGTCGATGCTGCGCAGGCCCGCCACCGGGAATCGCCGGGTCAGGCACATGTTCTCCACCGGCGTCGCGGGCTCTTGGGCGCTGCGGCGGACGCTCTCGCCCTCGCCGGCCAGCTTCCTCGCCTCCTCGGCGAGCTTTTCCGCCTCGCGGGTGAAGCTGTCCACGGTGTCGTCCGCGAGCTTCTTCGCGTCGCGGGCGATATCCTCCACGGTCTGCGCAAAGCTGCCCTCGTCGGCCTGCTCCGGCTCCCTCTCCGGCATGTCGGCTGCCTGCCCGGCCAGACGCCTGGCCTCCTCCATCGCGGCCTCCTGCGCGGCGGCCTCTGCCCGGGAGGCGGCGTCTGCCTGGCCCTCCAGCGCCTCGGCCTGTTCGATCATCGCCCGCGCGTTCTCTGCGTCGCCGGCGGCCTGCTTGAGCGCCGCCTGCGCGCGAAGATCCGCCGCCTCGCTGCGAAGGGATTCCGCGCTGCGGCTCTCCGCCTTCGGGGCCTCGGGCACCGGCGTCCAGTCCGCCGTCTGCGCGTCGTCCTCCGCGGCGCGGTTCCGGCGGTCGATGGCCTCGCCGGCCGCCCTCTGCGCGTCGCGCATACCGCGGTTGACCGCGCGGCCCACATCGCGGATCATGCCGCCCGTCGCGTGGTCGACGTCGTCGACGAGCTTCTTCGCCTGGGGTATCACGCTGCGGCCAAAGTCGCCCAGCGCGGCAAACGCCCTGTTGAGCGTGCTCTCCAAATCGAAGGGCTCGTTGGCCTGCTCCGACTTCTCCTCAGGCTCTTCCTCGGGCTCTTTCTCGGGCTCCTCCTCCGGCTCCTCCTCGGGCTCCTCCTCGGGCTCCTCCTCGGTCTGAGTCTGTTCGGGCGCCTCCTCCGGCGCAGCGTTCATCTCGCCGAGCAGCGACTGCACGTCGCCCAGCGACGAGGCGACCTCCGCGAAGGCCTCCTCCTCCGTCTTGCCCTGCGCCACGGCATCCTCGTAGCGCGCCTGCGCATTGGCCATCAGCTCGTCGCGCAGCGCGAGGTTTTCCGGGGTCATCTTCATCTCGGCAAAGATCTCATCAATCATGATGCGAATCCGTTTGTTCATCATTATGCTCCTCCTCCAATCCGACCAGCTTCGAAATCACGGCGCGGTATCTGCGCCAATCCTCGAGATTTTCCTCATACAGCATGCGGCCCGCGTCCGTCAGATGGTAATACCGCCTGCGCGCGCCCGCGTTTTCGTTTCCCCAATACGACTCAATGACCCCCGCGCCCTCCAGCCTTCGGAACGTGGTATACAGCGTCGCCTCCTTGAGCGAAAGCTCGCCGCGGCTGATCTCCTGCACGTTCTTGCTGATGACGTAGCCGTAGCTGTCGCCGCCCGCGAGCTGCGCGAGGATGATCGTGTCCGTATAGCCGCGAAGGATATCCGATGAATTGAGCATCTCATCACCTCCGACGACATAGAGTATACATCAAGATACCTCGCCTGTCAAGGTATCTCTATAAAATTAACACAACGCTTTTTGCGCCCACACCCCGGGGCACGCGCCATCCGGCGGTCTGCAGCCCATTTCTGCAGACGATGCGCCTCAAAACAGTTATGGATCCATCGGAATATATCCCAACTGCCCTCTGATCCGTTGACGTGCTCCGCTGTATCCGATATAATGGAATCAAAGCTCAATACAAGGAGGATACCGCATGAAAAGGATGTTTCTCGCGCTGCTCCTCTTCCTCTGCCTCGCATGGACGCTCTGCGCAGCGCTGGCCGAGGAGACGCCATACGTTCCGGGCGAGATCACTTCTTCGCTCTTCTCGCAGGCCTATGAGGCCGGCGACGCCATTCTGCTCGACCTTGAGGCCTTTGCCGCCTTCGCCGACGGGATCACCGACGATCCCGAGGCGCGCGCTCAGCTGGATGCGATCGCTCAGGTGCTTGACGCCGTGACGCTCACCGCCGGCGTCTGCCGGATCGACGATGGGCTGCGGCTCGAGCTGGCCGCCTCCTATGACGCTGAGCCCGAGCCGGTCGATCTGACTGCCGCGCTCAGCCTGACCGGCGAGGGCGCAGCGCTTCAGAGCAACCTCATCGAGGGGCAGATTGTCACGGCGAAATGGGAGACCCTGCTCGCCCTCTGCGGCCTGAGCGACGAGGAAATCACCGCAATCATGGGGTTTGCCTCGCTTCCCGCCGAACAGAAGCTCGCCACGCTCGAGCCGCTTGGCGCGCTGCTTGAGCCCTACGGACAGATTCTGTCGGACTTCGTCGCCGGTCTGCCGATGGAGCTGCGCGAGGACGTGCCCGCCGAGGGCGACTATCCCGCCGTCGCGCAGGAGCTGGTCATCGGCTGCACGGACGCCGATCTCGCCGCGCTGCTTGAGGCGCTAGCCGCCCAGCTCGAAGCAGATGAGGCTCTCGCCCCGATCCTTGACGAGCTGCTCGCCTCCCTTGAAACGGACACCGACGGGCTCTGCGCAGCGCTCCGCGGCGCCGCCCCTGAGCTCCGTGATTCCGAGGAATACCTGACGCTGCTCTATGGACTGGATGAGGCGGGCAATTTCGTCTACCTGACCCTGTACGGTGAGGACGAAACCGGCGAGGAGGCCTTCACCATCGACCTGTGCGTGGAGCCGGGCAGCACGGAAAACGCCTTCTGCATCTGGGGCGATGCGCTGCTGCTCGACGAGGAGCGTTATTACACGGACGGCGTCGCCTTTGCCATGAACCTCACCCCCGGCGAAGAGCATCCTGAGGAGGTCAACCTGCTCTTCGGCATGGAGCTCTATATGGATGGCGAGATCATCGCCGCGGCCCAGGCCGAATCCTCGACGACGCCTGTCACGACCGAGGACGGACAGAGCGGCCTGATCGTCGACTACGCCTACACCTACAGCATCGCGGACGGCGATGACACTCTGAACGTCGTCATGACGATGGACGGCGCGCTGCAGCAGACCGCTGAAGGCGGCGAGACGCAGGCTGTCTCCGGTACGATGGAAACGTATGCGGGCAGCCTCGTGATCCCCGCCAGCTTCTCCGTGACCCAGCAGACCCAGCCCACGGCCGACGGCCCGGTCAGCGAGCTGGTCTATGCCGTCTCCATGCCGGACGAGGGCATTGACTCCTGCGGTTACCGGATGCGCCTGTACACGCGCCCGTTCGATGCCGGGGCCGTCGCCGCGCTCCATGCGCTCGCGCTGGAGACCGTCTCCTCCGACGAGATGGACGCGCTGATGACTCAGGCCGATGAAGCGCTGACGGAGCGCATGGAGCGGCTGCTGCAGGCGCTCCCGACGCAGGCCGTCCAGCTGCTCATGGAGGGTGAATAATCGCCCCGGAAGCATCCGGTGAATGATGAACCTCGTCGATATCCTTTCTGTGCGTTTTCGTTCGCTTCCCCGCGCAACGAAAACGCACTTTTTTTGCCCCCAATTGCCATCTTCGCTTGCTGTTCAGCGCCGCATGTTTCTGCTACAATGTAACAAAACCTGACAGGAGTGAGAAAAGTGAGTACATTCAGCGAAAACCTGCTGGCCCTGCGCCGCCTGTCGCGCCTGACGCAGGAGCAGGCCGCCGAACGCGTCGGCGTCTCGCGACAGGCGCTGGCCAAGTGGGAAACCGGCGAAACGCTGCCGGATGTGGAGCGCAGCCGCCTGCTGGCCGAGCTCTACGGCGTCTCTCTGGACGATCTGGTCAGCGCCCCGCCGATGATGGGCCTTCCCATCCCGCCGCGGGGCAAGCATCTCTTCGGCGTCGTGCGCGTCGGCGACAAGGGGCAGATCGTCATCCCGCAAAAGGCGCGCCGGGTCTTCGGCATCCAGCCGGGCGACACGCTCGTCGTCATGGGGGATGAGGCGCAGGGCCTCGCGCTGATTCGCGAGGGCGACCTGTTGGCGCTGGCGGAGGCCATCCGCGGCGTCCTGCGGGAGAAGGAGGAGACGCCATGAGAAAGCCGTTCCTCGACAACGCGCGCGGCAGCCTCGTGCTGCTGGTGATCGTCTATCACGCATTCTACCTGCTCAACAGCGTCGGCGTCATCCGCAACGTCGACATCGCGGGTATCCCGGCGTTTGACACACTGCTCGCCTTCGTCTATCCCTGGTTCATGACCGCGCTCTTCGCCATCGCGGGCGCCGGCGCGCGCTATGCGCTCGAGCGCAAGGGCGGCAAGGCCTTCCTGCGCGCAAAGCTGCGCCGCGTGCTGCTTCCCTCCATCGCCGGCATCTTCCTGGTCGGCTGGATCGGCGGCTTTGTCACGCTGCAATACCAGCCGGCGCTCTTCGGCGACGCGCCCATGCCCGGCTTCGTCCGCTATATCGTGCTTTGCCTGACCGGCATCGGGCCGCTCTGGTTCCTGCATGAGCTGTTCCTGTGCGACCTGGCCGTGCTGCTCCTGCGCCGGCTCGACCGCCGCGACGCGCTCGGCCGTCTGGGCGAGCGCGCAGGGCTTCCCGCCCTGCTCCTGCTGACGGCGGCCGTCTTTTTGAGCGCGCAGGTGCTCAACACGCCGGTGATGGAGGTCTACCGCAACGGCATCTACATCCTCTGCTTCCTGCTGGGGCATGAGGTGCTCTGTCACGAGCGCGTACAGACGCTGCTTGTGAGGGCCGCGCCCGCGCTGGTCGCCGCGGCGGTGGTGCTGTGCGCCGCGTTTGCCGCCTTGCACTACGGCGAGAGCTATTGCACCATGAGCGTCCTGCGTTCCCCGCTCGCCTGCTCCTGCGCCTGGATCGGGACGCTCGCCGTGTTCGCCGGGTTTGGCCGCTGGGCCAACCGCGAGACGTGCTTCACGCGGCACATGCGCCAAAACGGCTTTGCCTATTATGTGCTGCACCTGCCGCTGATGCTGCTGTGCGCGCTCGCGCTCGACCGCGCGCTGCATGCCCCGGCGATTGTGATCTATCCGGCGCTGCTCGTGCTTGAGGCGCTGCTGCTCCCGCCGCTTGCCGCGCTGCTGCGGCGAATCCCCGTGCTCAGGACGCTGCTGCTGGGGCTGTAATCCACCGAAAGCCATGAAAGCCGCACCAGGCAAACAGATTCATGCCCACAAAAAGGAGCTCCCCTCCGGACGGAAGGGAGCTCTCTTTTGCCTTGAGAAGATCAGTTCTCGATGTACGCGTAGTTCCAGACGATGTCGCCGGTCGGCAGAATCGCGAGATTCTTGACGTTCGACTTGACCATCGTCGGGTTGGTGTAGTAGTAGAGCGGAGCGACAGCGCCGGTCGCCATCAGGACGTCCTCAGCCTCGGCGCAGAGCTTGGCGCGCTCTTCAACATCCGTCGCGTTCTTGATCTGAGCGACAAGCGCATCATAGCAATCCGCCCAGCTCTGATCGTTGTTCGGGCCCCAGCAGGCATCCAGGCCGGCGCTCTTGGTGTTCTCGGTGTAGCGGGTGTAGTCGCCCACAGACTGGCCAAGACGCGGATAGTTGTTGCCGGAGTTGCTGATGAAGATCTCCAGGAAGTTGACGCAGTCGTTGAAGTCCGCAACCCAGCCCATACGGGACGCCTCGGCATCGCCAGCCTTGAGCTTGGTCTGCAGGGTCGCCCACGCCTCGGTGTTGATCGTCGCGTTGACGCCGATCAGGTTCCAGCACTCCTGGACATACTGCACGATCGCGGAGTTGGTCGCGTTCTGGTTGAAGGAGAACTCGAAGCCCGGCACGTCGGTGAACTTGATGTCGCCGGTCTCGAGGCTGCCGGTGTAGCTGTAGCCCAGATCCATCAGGATCTTGATGCCCTCGACCTGATCCTCGGTGTAGGTCGGGTACTCAGCGGAGTAGGTCGCGGTACCGGTGTACCAAGTGCTGTAGATGGAACCCTCGCCGCGGCTCACCTCGGTGTTGCCGTCGCCCAGGCCGATCGGGTAGAAGCCGGTCGCCGGAACCTGACCGCCCATGGTGACATAGTCGACCAGATCCTGACGGTTGACCATCAGGCCCAGCGCATAGCGCGCCTTGGCGTTTTCCGCCTGCGTGAAGGTCTTGCCCTCCGGAGAGAGATCCTTGTGGACGTTGAAGAGGACGTAATAGGTGCCGATCTGATCATACATGGTCAGCTCGCCCGGATACTGCGTATTCAGGCGATCAAACTCAGCCGGATCGATGGTCTGCGCCAGGGAGATGGTATCCGCCTCATAGGCGGCCAGGATCGCGACGCTGTCCTCGGAGAGATACGCGTTGATACCGCCCAGACGAACCGCATCCGCATTCCAGTAGTAGGGGTTCTTCTCGTAGGTGACGACGTCGTCAACCTTGAAGCTGGTCACGCGGAAGGGACCGGTGCCGATGTAGGTCTCCGGGTTGACCGCCCAGGCGCCCTCGTCATCCGCCAGCTCGGTCTTGACCGGGCAGAAGGTGGTGAAGCCGCACAGCTCGAGGAAGTACGCGCAGGGCGCGTTCAGGGTGACGGTCAGGGTGCGGGCCGCGTCGTCGGCGACGACGTTCAGGCTGCCGGTGCCGTAGCCGTCGATGACGTCGAACAGGAAGCCGTAGGACGCGCCGAGCTTCTCATCAGCCGCACGGTTCCAGCTCTTGACGACGTCGCTGGCATAGAAGTCGCTGCCGTCGGACCACTTGAGGCCCTCGCGCAGGGTGAAGGTGTAGACGGTGCCATCTTCAGAGACGGTGTAGCTCTCGGCGAGCTCCGGCTCTTTGGTGACAACGCCATCGGTGACGCGGGTGCCCATCAGGCCAGCGAAAGCCAGACGGATCAGGTTGGAGCCGCTGGACGCGGAGTTGAGGGCCGGGTCCATCGTCTCCGGCGTGCCGCCGCCGTACATCACGGAGACGATCTCGCCGTCAGCCAGCGCGGTCATGCCCAGCGCCATCACCATGGCAAGCGCGAGCACGAGAGCAAGAAGCTTTTTCATTGGATATTCCTCCTTTGATAATTAGGATTCCAGGGAATGTATTGAAACGTCTTCGACGGTTCAATCAGGCAGAGGGGAAGCGTCTGTCACAGGTTATGGCAGGCGGCGACATGGCCCGGCGCGACCTCGCGCAGCTCCGGGCGGCACTCGGCGCATTTCGCCGTAGCGCGGGAGCAGCGCGTGCGGAACGGGCAGCCGCTGGGCAGGCGCATCGGGCTGGGCACGTCGCCCTCCAGGACGATGCGCTTGCTCTCCCGCGCGCGGTTCGGATCGGGAATCGGCACGGCGGAGAGCAGCGAGATCGTGTAGGGATGCACCGGGTGGCGATGCAGCTCGTTGGATTCCGCCATCTCCACGATGTGCCCCAGGTACATGACCGCGATGCGGTTGGAGATGTGCTTGACAACGCTCAGGTCGTGCGCGATGAACAGATAGGACAGGCCCATCTGATGCTGCAGATCCTCGAGCATGTTGACGACCTGCGCCTGAATGGAGACGTCCAGCGCGGAGACCGGCTCGTCGCAGACGATGAACTCCGGATTCGAGGCGAGCGCGCGGGCGATGCCGATGCGCTGGCGCTGGCCGCCGGAGAACTCGTGCGCGTAGCGGGTCGCCTGCTCGCTGGAGATGCCGACGGTATCCAGCAGCTCACGCACGCGCTCATTGCGCTCCTTCTTCGTCTTGCAGAGCTTGTGCACGTCAATCGGCTCGGCGACGATATCGCCGACCGTCATGCGCGGGTTCAGCGAGGAATACGGATCCTGGAAGACCATCTGCGCGCGGCGGCGGAATTCCTTGATCGTCGTCTTGTCCACGCGCTTGCCGTCGAAGATGACCTCGCCGGCGGTCGGCGTGTACAGATGCAGCAGCGTGCGGCCGACGGTCGTCTTGCCGCAGCCGGATTCGCCGACCAGACCGAGCGTCTCGCCCCGGCCGATCGTGAAGGACACGTCGTCCACGGCCTTGAGCATCGCGGTCTTGAGAAAGCCCGAGGAAATCGGGAAATACAGCTTGAGGTTTTTGACCTCGACAAGCGGCGCATTCGCCGCGTTTCTCACTTCGCTCACTGTGCCGCTCCTTCCTTGGCCGCCTCAAGCGTGCCCTCCAGGTCGATCGCGGTGATTTCGCCGCGCTCGTCCGTACGCACGACGCCGCGCTCCATGCCGTCCTTCACGTTCATCCAGCAGGCGCACAGGTGGTCGCGCCCGACGGGCACCTCCTTGGCGCGCCCCGTGAGGCAGACCTTCATCGCCCGCTCGCAGCGGGGCGCGAAGGCGCAGCCCTTGGGCATGTTCAGCAGGTCAATCGGCGTGCCGCTGATGGGCACCAGCCGCGTCTTGTCGTCGCTGTCGATGTTGGGAATCGAGCGCAGCAGGCCCTTGGTGTACTCGTGCGCCGCGTGATAGAAGATCTCGTCCGCCGTGCCGCGCTCGCAGATGCTGCCGGCATACATGACGATGACCTCGTCGCACAGGCTCGCGATGACGCCCAGGTCGTGCGTGATCATGATGATCGCCATGCCGAGCTTCTTCTGCAGGTCCTGCATCAGCTCGAGAATCTGCGCCTGAATCGTCACGTCCAGCGCGGTGGTCGGCTCATCCGCGATGAGGATATCCGGCTCGCAGGCCAGCGCCATCGCGATCATGACCCTCTGACGCATGCCGCCGGAGAGCTCAAAGGGATACTGCTTGAGGCGCTTCTCCGGCTCGTTGATGCCCACCAGCTGGAGCATCTCCACGGCGCGGGCCTTCGCCTGCTCGCCGTTGCGGTCGGTGTGCAGCGTGATCGCCTCGACGAGCTGGTTGCCGATGGTGTACACCGGGTTGAGGCTCGTCATCGGGTCCTGGAAGATGATCGAGATCTTGTTGCCGCGGATCTTGCGCATCGTCTCGTCGCTCGCGCCGACGAGCTCCTGGCCCTTGAACTTGATGCTGCCGCCGACGATCCTGCCGGGATGCGTCAGAATCTGAAGAATCGAATAGGCCGTCACCGACTTGCCCGAGCCGGACTCGCCGACGATGCCCAGAACCTTGCCGCTGTCCAGGTTGAAGGAGATGCCGTTGACCGCCTTGACCTCGCCCGAGGGGGTGAAGAAGGAGGTGTGCAAATCCCTGACTTCTAGCATTGCCATAATCTGTCTCCTCCTTGCCTTACGAGCGCAGCTTCGGGTCGAACGCGTCGCGCAGACCGTTGCCCAGCAGGTTGAACGAAAGCACGATCAGGAAGATCGACAGCGCCGGGAAAAGCAGCATATAGGGATAGGAAACCAGACCGCCGCGCGCGTCGGAGGCGAGGCTTCCCAGCGAGGGCATCGGCATCGAGACGCCCATGCCCACAAACGAGAGGAAGGACTCGGTGAAGATCGCGCTGGGGATCTGCATCGCCGCCGTGATGATGATGACGGAGACGCAGTTGGGGATCATGTGCTTGCGGATGATGTGCGCAGGGGATGCGCCCATCGCGCGGGCGGCGAGCACGTATTCCTGCTCCTTGATGGAGAGGATCTGGCCGCGCACCTGGCGCGCCATGCCGACCCAGTAGAGCAGGCCGAAGACGATGAAGATCGAGATCATGCCCGCGCCGAGCTTGACGACCAGCTCGTTCTTGGAGTTGCTGATCACATCCTTGATCGCCACGGAGAGCAGGATGACGATCAGCACGTCCGGCAGGGAATAGATAATATCGACAATGCGCATCATGATCAGGTCGACCCGCCCGCCGAAATAGCCCGATATCGAGCCGTAGATGATGCCGATGCATACGACGATCAGCGCGGAGATGAAGCCGACCAGCAGCGAGATGCGCGTGCCGTAGATCACGCGGATGCAGTAGTCGCGGCCGAGGTTATCCGTGCCCATGATGTGGGGGAAGACCTTTTCGCCGGCATTGATGCGCGCCATTTCCTTCTTCGAATACTCGAAGGGCTGCAGATACTTGCCGGTGACGTCCTGCTGCGTGTAGTTGTAGGGATAGATCATCGGCACGAAGATCGCGATCAGCGTGATGATGATCAGGACGAAGAGGCACGCCATCGCCATCTTATTCTTCGCCAGGCGGCGCATCGCGTCCTTCATGAAGGAGACGGACTCGCGCCGCGTGACTATCTGCTCCTTCTCCTCGTCGCTCGCCCGGTCAAAGAGGTTCGGGTCGAGCTGAAGGCTCAGCGGATTCTTCTTGAGCTTCTTTTCGTTTTCCATCTCAGTTCTCCTCAGGACAGGTCGATGCGCGGGTCAAGCAGCTTGTAGATGACATCCGCCAAAAAGTTCATGGTCACGATCATCACGGCGAGGAAGATCGTCACGCCCATGATCATCATGTAGTCGGTTCGCAGCATGCTGTTGACGAACAGACGGCCCAGGCCCGGGACGGAAAAGATATTCTCCACGACCATGCTGCCCGTCAGGATGCTCGCCATCATCGGGCCGGCGTAGGTGACGACCGGGCCGAGCGCATTCTTGAGCGCGTGCTTGAAGATGACCTTGTTGTTGCGCAGGCCCTTCGCGCGCGCCGTGCGGATGTAATCCTGGCCCAGCACGTCGAGCATGCTCGAGCGCTCCAGACGCGTGATGTACGCCATCGGATAGAGGGAGAGCGAGAGCGTTGGCAGGATCATGCCGCCCTCCTGGTTGGCCATCGTCGGCAGCACCTTGAGCTTGAGCGCGAAGATGATCAGCAGCAGCGTCGCGATGACGAAGGAGGGCATCGAGACCAGCCCTGTCGTCACGACCTGGATGATCTTGTCGAGCATCCTTCCCCTGCACAGCGCGGCCAGCGCGCCCAATATGACGCCGCATACAATCGCCAGCGCCGCCGCGCCCAGGCCCAGCTGCGCCGAATAGGAGAAGCCGCCCATGATCAGATCGCTCACCGTCGAGCCGATCCACTTGGTCGACAGGCCGAAATCGCCGTGCAGGATGTTCTTGAGGTAGTTGAGGAACTGCACGGGCACGGGTTTGTCAAAGCCGTATTTCGCCTCCAGCGCCGCGATGGTCGCGTCGCTCTTGGCCTTTTCGGAGCTGAACGGGCTGGCTGGGATCGCGTGCATCACGAAAAATGTGATCGCGATGACCAGGAAGATGGTGAGCAGCGCCATCAGAAAGCGCTTGACGACGTACATCAGGAACTTGGAACTCATGCGCACCTCCGCGTCGGGGACATGAAATCTCAATGATCTCATGAAAATGATATGAACTATTGTAAAACAAATGCAGGAAAAAATCAAGGGCTTTCAACTCTGAAATTCAGGTTCTTCGGCGTTTCCCGTTCCGGGCTGATTTTTGTGAAGAAAATCAACGACAAAAAAATGCGGATCCTTCAAATCCGCATTTTTCATATCCTTAACTTTCAATTTTCATTTCCGGGTCAGTCGCGCGCCTCCAGCGCCCGCGCGCCCAGCAGCAGCGCGCCCGCGACGCCCGAATTGATGCCCAGCGCCGGCGGCACAATATAGCCGTCGATGCCCTCCGGCGTCAGCCGGGGCGAGGCGACATAACCGCCCAGCAGCTCCAGCGTCCTCTTGCGGATGCGCGGAAAGAGATGCGCCTGCTGCATGACGCCGCCGCCCAGCACGATGATCTCCGGGGAAACAGCGACGATCATGTTCGCGCACATCTGCGCCAGATAGTCCGCCTCCAGCGCCCAGGCGGGATGATCCTCCGTCATCAGCTTGGCGGAGAGGCCCCAGCGCTTTTCTATCGCCGGGCCGCTGGCCAGGCCCTCCAGACAGTGGCTGTGGAAGGGACAGATGCCGTCGGGCATGGTGTCCTCCTCCCGCGGGGCGAGGAACATGTGGCCGATCTCCGGGTGCACAAGCCCGTGCACGACCTTGCCGTCCAGCACGAGGCCGCCGCCGATGCCCGTGCCCACGGTCATATACAGCAGGCTGGAGAGGCCCTTGCCCGCGCCCATCGTGTATTCCGCCAGCGCGGCGGCGTTGACATCCGTGTCGATGGCGGCGGGGACGCCCAGGCGCGCGCTCAGCTCGCGCAGCAGCGGATAGCCCTGCCACTCCGTCTTGGGCGTGTTGGTGATGCTGCCGTAGTCCGGCGAGTCCGGATTCAGATCCAGCGGGCCAAAGGAGCCGATGCCCAGCGCCGCCACATCAAACTTGCCGATAAAATCGACGATCTGCGGGATGGTCACCTCGGGCGAGGCCGTCGGGAAGCTCGCGCGCTGCAGCACGCTGCCCTGAGGGTTGCCGATCGAGCAGACCATTTTGGTGCCGCCCGCCTCCAATGCGCCGATAAACATAGCCTTTTCCCCCTTTAAGCCGCACGGGGCTTTCGCGGATAAAACCGGCCCGCGCGGCGCATCCTGAGGCGCGCAGCACGCGCCCATCTGTCCTTTTCCAAACACGCTCATGATACGACAAGCGCGCCGCCGTGTCAAATCTTTTTTCGGCGGAGTCTTCCTCCGCGTCCCGGAGAGGAGGGGATTGCCCATGGCCCAGGCCGGCGCGCAGGCGCTGCTGCACGGCGACGTGCGCGCGCGGATCGTCCGCCTCTCCCTGCCCAGCCTGGCCGCGATGCTCGCCTCCGGCCTGGGCACGCTGCTCGATGCGCTGATGCTCAGCCGCCTGGGCAGCGGGGCGACAGATGCCGCCGCAGTCGGCTTTCCGCTGCTGACGCTGTACCAGACGCTCGGCTTCACGCTGGGCATGGGTGCGGGCGCGCTCATGAGCCAGGCCATCGGCCGCGGGGAGGAGACGCTGAGCGCCCATGCCGCCGCGCTCTCCCTGCTGCTCGCCCTCGCGCTGAGCGCCGCGCTCTCCGCGCTGGGGCTGCTGCTCCCTGCCCCGCTGCTGCGCCTGCTCGGGGCCGGGCCAGAGTCTGCGGCGCAGGCCGCCCTCTACGTGCGCTATCTGCTGCTGAGCGCGCCGCTGCTCTGCCTGAGCCTCGTGCTCAGCAGCCTGCTGCGCGCCCGGGGCCACGCGGGCGCCTACGGCGCCGCCTTTGCGGCCGGGGCGGCGCTGGGCGCGGCGCTCGAAGCGGTGTTGGTGCTGCGCCTCGGCTGGGACCTGACGGGCATCGGCATCGCGATGATCGCCCGCGAGGCCCTGACGCTGCTGCTGCTCGCTTGCTGCGCGCTGCGCTTCCGGCTGCCCCTTGCGCGCCCCGCGCCGCGCGTGCTTTTGCAGATGCTGCGCTACGGCCTGCCGACGCTGCTGCGCCAGGGGCTGATGAGCGTCTCCGGCGTGCTGTTCAACCGGGAGGCGTCTGCGCTGGGCGGGGCCGCGCTGGGCGGCATGGGCCTGGCCGTGCGTGCGCTGTCGCTCGTCTCCTCCGCCGTGATCGGTTTCGGGCAGGGCTTTCAGCCCGTCTGCGGCGTCTGCGCCGGGGCCGGGCGGATGGATCGCGTCCGCGAGGGCTTTTTCTTCTGCCTGCGCGCGGTGGTGATTGCGCTGCTGATGCTCGGGGCGCTGCTCTTTCCCTTCGCCGGGGCGCTGCTTTCGCGCTTTGGCGCGCCGCCGGAGGCCGCCGCCTTCGGCGCGCGCGTGCTGCGGGCGCAGAGCGTCGTGCTCTTCGCGCAGGGGGCTGTCGTGCTTTTCAACATGCTGACGCAGTCCCTCGGGCTGACCGTGCGCGCCGCGCTCGTGGCGACCAGCCGTCAGGGCTTCGTGCTCATCCCGTTGCTGCTGCTCCTCCCCCGACGCTTCGGGGAAACGGGGCTCATCCTCTGCCAGAGCGTCAGCGACGTGCTCTCCCTCCTGCTTGCGCTTGCGCTGACCCGGGGCATTCTCCCCCGCCCCGAAAAGGCTGACGGCACAAAAACCGGTTGACAGCCGCGTCCCGCGTGCTTACAATGAAGCTGCCTTCCGGCGAAACCGGCATGATGCCGGTTGCATTCCCGACGAAATGTCACAAATCCCGTCGCCTTGTGGTCGAGGCTGGAGCTTTGCAGAAGGATTTACAGAATAAATCGGCATGATGCCGATTGCATTACCGACCAAGTGATGAAAGTCCCGTTGCCTTGCGGCCGAGGCCGAAGCTTTACGGAAGGACTTTCATAGTAAGACCGCCGGAGAAACGGAGGATTCTTCCATGAAAAACGCCTCTTGTGCGCAGCTTTTGGCCCTGAAAAGCCGCGCCGCGCAGATTTCCGGCCGTCTGCCGCCGCTCTCCCGCCGCCCGGACGGCGCGCTGACCCCGAAGAGCCGTGCCGCCGTGGAAGCCGCCGCCCGGCGCATCCTGCAAAAAAACGGCGCGGTCGGCGCGTCGCTCGTGCTCTGCCCGCCTGGCGGCGGCACGGAGGCGCTCTGCTTCGGCAGCGCGCGGCTGCATCCCCGCCGGTCCGTGACGCCAAAGACCTGCTTTCGCGTCGCCTCCATCTCCAAGCTCGTGATGACCTTCGGCGCGCTTTCGCTGTGCGCGGACGGCCTGCTCGATCTGGACGGCGACCTCTCCGCGCTGCTGGGCTACCGCGTCCGCTCCCCGCATGCGCCGGATGTGCCCGTGACGCTGCGCATGCTGCTCACGCACACCAGCGGCCTGCGCGACGAGGGCGCCTACGGCACGCGCGGCATGCAGAGCGGCTGCACGCTGCGCGAGCTGCTCGAGGCCCCCGAAAACTGGCTTCCTGCCCGCCCCGGCGCGGCGTTCCATTACAGCAACCTCGGCGCGGGCGCCGCGGGCGTGGCGATGGAGCTCGCCGCCGGGATGCCGTTTGACGACCTCATGCAATCGCGTGTCTTCGCCCCGCTCGGCATCCGCGCCAGCTATGATCCCCGGCGCATCGCGCCCGCCGGCGACCTCGCCGACGGCTACCGCGTGCGTCTGCTGCTGCCCCGAAGGGCCTATGACGCCGCCGCGCTCGCCGCCCGGCCTCCGGAGCCCTTCTGTCCCGAGCGGGACTATCTGATCGCCGCGGGGCGGCTCATCCTCGACAGCAGCGCCATGGCAGCGCTCATCCGCCTGCTCGCCTCGCGGGACGGCCTGGGCGTGCTTCCCCCTGAGCTGCTTACGCTAATGCGTACCTGCCAGGACGGCCTGGGCGGCATCGAGCAGGCGGGCCGCGGGCTGAACACGGCCTTTCTGCCGGACGTGTTCCCCGGCTTTTCGCCCGTCGGGCATCAGGGCGTCGCCTATGGCATGTGCGCCGAGCTCTTCGCGGATCCCGAGCGCGGCGCGGGCGTGGGCGTCATGATCAACGGTGTGCGCCTTGTACGCCAGCCGCCGCTGATGCGCGCCGGGTTTGACCTGCTGGCGCTTGGCTTTGCAGCAATCGATTGACTTCTGCGCCGTTTTCACATATTTTTCACATTCTTCAACGATTTCTTCCAAAATCCATCATCTTCTCTTCAAAGCCCCTGCGTATACTATGGGCATCACCTGAAAACAAGGGTGACTCAAACCATCGCTATTCGCTGCAACAAAAGCACGATTTCATCGAAAGGAGCATGACTTCTATGCGTACTTCCCGTCGTTTCCGCCGTCTGGTCGCGCTGACCGCGGCTTTCGCCCTGCTCGTCACGGCGTGCCTGGCCGTCACGGCCCAGGCCGCAGAATCCAAGTTCACGCTGATCGAAAATGGTGAGTCCGGCGAGCCGCTCTCCGTCCGCGAGATCGCCAAGGACTGCCGCACCTCCGTGGTCGCCATCGAGACCGAGACCAAGGTGGTGGAAAACGGCTATGACAACTACTATCCGTTCGGCATGTTCGGCTATGGCTACGGCTATGGCTATGGCAACGGCAACCGCGGCGGCTCCCGCGAATACACGCAGACCGGCGCAGGTTCCGGCATCATCCTCTCTGAGGACGGCTACATTCTGACCAACAACCACGTCATCTCCGGCGCGGACAAGATCACGGTCTACGTGATGCCCGAGGACGAGGACGGCGAGGAGACCACCTACGAGGCGACGCTGATCGGCTCCTCCGAGAGCCACGACATCGCCGTGCTCAAGATCGACGCGACCGGCCTGAACGCCGCCTCCTTCGGCGACAGCGACGGCCTGGAGCTGGGCGAGCCGGCGGTCGTCATCGGCAACCCGATGGGCAAGGTTCACGGCTCCGTGACCGCGGGCATCATCTCCGCGACCGAGCAGGAGCTGACCATCGACGACGTCACGATCAACGCCATTCAGACGGACGCGGCGATCAACCCCGGCAACTCCGGCGGCGCGCTGTTTGACGAATACGGCAACGTGGTCGGCGTCGTCTACGCGAAGTCCTCGTCCGTGTCCATCGAGGGCATCGGCTACGCCATCCCGGTCAACAACGTCAAGGAGCTCGTCGCGCAGATGATCAACGATCCGGAGTCCGTCCAGGCGCAGACCAAGGGCAGCCAGATCATGCTGGGCATCACGATCCAGAACGTCACCGAGGAGCTCTCCAAGCGCTACTCCATGCCGGTGGGCGTCTACGTCAACGAGGTCTCCTCGATGAGCGCGGCTGAGCGCGCCGGCGTCCAGAAGGGCGACATCATCGTCGAGTTCGCCGGCGAGACCGTCACCGACGCGGATTCCCTCAACGCCATCAAGGCGCAGCAGACCCCGGGCGACACTGTCACCATGAAGGTGGACCGCAACGGCACCGAGGTGGAGCTCAAGATCGTCATCCCGCAGCCGACCGAGGTCGACACGGAGAAATAACCTATTTAGATCGCGCCGTCCCGGCCTTCAAACGAAGGCCGGGGCTTTTTGTTTCCCGGCTCAATCCGGAGAACCCGCTTTGCCAATCTGACCCATTTCAATCGCAGGCCGCTTCGCATCCTGCTCTGAAACAGCTCCACCTCCTCTGGCTTGCGTCTTCCCTGCATCTGTGCTATCATGAACAAAGCACAGGAGGTTCCCCATGAAACGCATCTTTTCCCTCATCTTGCTGCTCAGCCTGCTGGCGCTCCCCGCGTCCGGCCTTCCGGAGACCATCCTCTGGGAGGACGAAAACGGCGTGGTCATCCTGGGCGACGACGGCGCCATCGGCTTTTCGCCGCTGACCCCCACGCCGGCGCCTGACGCGCAGCAGACGCCCTTCCCCGCGCCGCCCACCCCCGCCCCGGAGGGCACGGCGCAGGCGGAAAACGACTTCGTCTACAAGCGCAAGCTGCAGTACGGCGATTCCGGCGCGCTGGTCGAGGCGCTGCAGAGCCGCCTGCTGGAGCTGGGCTTCTATGAGGCGCGCGTCTCCGGCGGGTTTTATTCGGTGACGCAGGCCGCCGTCAAGGCCTTTCAGGCCCACAACGGCCTGAGCGTCGACGGCGTTGCCGGGCGCGAGACGCAGGAGCTGCTCTTCTCCGCCGATGCCGTGCCCGCGAGCGCAACGCCGCGCCCCTCGCCCACGCCCGTGCCCCCGCAGTACACGCTGATGGTGGACGTCGCCAACCAGATCACCCGCGCCTACACCTACGATGAAAACGGCGAATACACGGTGCTCGTGCGCAAGATGATCTGCTCGACGGGCACGGCGAGCAACCCGACGCCGCTGGGCACGACGGTCATGCCCAGCAAGCGCGCGCGCTGGGGCTACTTCCCCACCTGGGATTCCCACGCGCAGTACCTGACGCGCATCGATTCCGCCAACTCCTTCCACTCCGTGCTCTACGCCGCGGCGGACGAGACGACGCTCTCCGTCAAGTCCTTCGAGGCGCTGGGCACGCCCGCGTCGCACGGCTGCGTGCGCCTGCTCGTCTCCGACGCCAAATGGATCTACGACAACTGCAAGGCCGGCACGATCATCACCGTCTACGAGGGCGACTACGATCCCGAATACACAATGACCCTCAAGCCCACGCTCAATGTGGCCACGCTGCGCGAAAACCCGCTGCCCGAGCCGACGCCCACGCCGGTGTACAGCCCCGAAAACTGGCCGCAGAGCTATCGCACGCTCTCCCGGGGCAAGACCGGCGAGGACGTCTACATGGTGCAGATGCGTCTGACCGAGCTGGGCTACTATCACGGCAGCGTCACCGGCGGCTACTACGGCGGGACGATCGAGGCGGTCAAGGCCTTCCAGCGGGACCACGGCCTGAGCGTCGACGGCGCCGCAGGCAAGCAGACGCAGAGCCTGCTCTTTTCCGCCGCCGTCGATCCGACGCCGGAGCTAACCCCCGCGCCGGAGCTGACGCCGGCACTGGAGCCGACCCCCGAGCCGACAGCCGCGCCGACCCCCATCCTGCTGATGACGCCGGAGCCGACGCCCCGGGGCCCCCTGCCCGACAGCGTAGGCTAGTATCCTTCACCCGAAGCCCGAACGGCTTCGGGTTTTCTTGCAAAGCCCTGCATGATCGTGTATAATAAAGAATGGATTATTCCGGACAGGTCTCCTGCTCCGGCGGCGCCCTGGCGCCAGTTTCTCCGAAAGGACCATCATCCGTGAACAGAAAGCAATGGACCTGTCTCGCGCTGACGCTTCTCCTCGGCGCACTTTCCCTGATTGTCGGCGCGGTCGTGCTGATCGATCCGTTTGAGATCTATCATCAGGCGACGGTCTTCACCCCGCCGATTGCCAACGGCACGCAGATCTACTCCAACGCCGGCATCGCCAAGAGCTACGAGTACGACAGCGTCGTCATTGGATCCTCCATGACGGAGAACTTCCGCCCGAGCCAGCTGGACAGCCTGCTCGGCGGCCGGTTCGTCAAGCTCTGCGTCAACGCCGGAACGCCCTACAACCACAGGCAGATGATGGACATGGCCTTCGGCACGCACGACGTGCGCCGCGTGCTCTACGGCCTGGACGTCGAGGCGCTGACCTATTTCTACACGCAGCCCAAGTGCGAGATGCCGGACTATCTCTACGACGGCAATCTCTTCAACGACGTGCAGTACTGGTTCAACCAGAGCGTGCTGGCGCGCTACATTCCCGCCTGCCTGCGCACGCTGGGCACCCACGACGAAAACCAGCGCGACACGATGTACACCTGGGGCGACCCCGACGTATACACCTACGGCGCGCAGGCCGCGCTCGCCGGGATCACGTTCAGCAGCACGCCCGTGGAGCAGGGGGACGCGCGCACGCAGACGCCCGTGCTCTCCCAGGCCTCCAAGCTCAACGTCGAGCACAACATCCTGTCCATCATCGAGGCCCATCCCGAGACGGAATTCATCATCTTCTTCCCGCCCTATTCGCTCGCGCGCTGGTATGAGTTCTACTCCTGGGGGACGCTCCACTACCACCTCAATCAGAAGGAAGCGCTGATCGATATCCTGCTGGGCTATGACAACGTGCAGATCTACGACTTCCAGGCCTGCGCCGACATCATCACCAATCTCGACCTGTACATCGACGCCGGGCACTACGGCCCGCAGATCAACGGCGAAATGGCTGAGGCCATCAGCCGTAACGAGCACCGCGTGACCGGCCTGGCCCAGGCGCAGGAAAACGACGGCCTGCTCTGCGCGCTCGTCGACCAGATCGTTCAGGCGGGCAGCTGGCCCGACACCTTTGTCTACTGATCCGTCCGGTTCACACTGCAATCAAGGAGAATACGCCCCATGCTCTTCAATTCCTACATCTTCATGCTGGCCTTTCTGCCCGTGACGCTGATCGTCTATTTCCTGCTGGGCCGCCTGCCGGAGCGCTTCCCGGTGAACAAGGCGTTCCTCGTGCTCGCCTCGTTCGTCTTCTACGGCTACAACAACCCGCGCTATGTGCCCATCATCGTGCTGAGCATCCTGGTCAACTATGCGCTCAGCCAGGGCATGCTCGCCGCCTCGCGCAAGGCCGTGCGCCTGCCGCTGATGCTGCTGGGCCTGGCGGCCAACCTCGGCGTGCTCTTCTACTTCAAGTATCACGACTTCTTCTGCGAAAACCTGAACGGCGCGTTCGGCTTCTCCTTCGCGCTCAACCACGTCGCGCTGCCGCTGGGCATCTCGTTTTTCACCTTCCAGCAGCTCTCCTATGTCATCGACAGCTACAGGCGCACAGTGCCGCGCTACAACATCCTCGATTACGCGCTGTTCGTCACGTTCTTCCCCCAGCTGATCGCCGGCCCCATCGTGCTGCACAGCGAGATCGTGCCGCAGTTCGCCGATCCCAAAAACCGCCGCTTCAACTTTGACAACTTCGCGCCGGGCCTTTACGCCTTCGCGCTGGGCCTGTTCAAGAAGGTTGTCGTCGCCGATACCTTCGCCGCCGCGGTCGACGCGGGCTTTGGCGCCGCCGCCTCGCTCAATACGGCGGAGGCATGGTTCGTCGCCGTCGGCTACACGCTCCAGCTCTACTTCGATTTTTCCGGCTACTGCGACATGGCGACCGGCATCGGCCTCATGTTCAACATTCGCATCCCGATCAACTTCAACTCCCCCTACAAGAGTCTCTCCATCCGCGAGTTCTGGCAGCGCTGGCATATCACGCTCTCCCGTTTCCTGACCAATTACATCTATTTCCCTCTTGGCGGCAGCCGCAGG